>DATIBJ010000166.1:0-21771 GCA_035457565.1 Pyrinomonadaceae bacterium
TCGGCCGAGATGTAGATCTTCATTCTTTGCTGAGCATTGACCGCAACGGCAAAGATCAAGAGAAGGGAAAGACACATTAGACGAGACTTCATCATTAGGGGTCCTCCGCAGAGTGAAAGGTAAAGTTTCTTGTAGCGCTACCGCGCTACCAGAAACCGGGCTATCAAATGTCCGATATGCTTCACAGCGTGTCGTCGAGTTACGACATCAGTTAACGCAGTGGAAACTGGAAATAATGCCACGCCCTTGCGGTGTGGCATTGTTTCATCTCACGGCCTCAATAACTTTTATCGATTCCAATGCGCGCAGATACTCCACTACCAACTCCAATGGAATTGGGCCATATGTCGCTGAAACGAAGTCGCGAATGTCCTGCGCGGTCCTCCGCCCATCAACGAGATTCAAAACCTCGTAGGAATAGTCTCCGCCGGAGCCTCGCAATCCCTGAAACTGTAGCAATCGAATTGTTCTCTCGCGTTCGACGCCGTAGTGATCCGTGAAGTAGTCGTAACCGAATGCCGACATCGGTCCCTTTAGATTCGCATTGCGTCGAAAAACCAGGCGACCGTCGCCTTGTGCCGGTGGAGCTGCCGTCACACCCACCATTTGCTCAACAGTGGAAAGGAATCTGTTTGCATCGGCACGCAACTGTTCCGGAATGCGAAAGAACCGATCCATCGATTCAACCAGTGCACGTTCTCGCCAAATATGGTAGCGAGCCAGCGTCGCACTCTCGTCAGGCGACAAAGCCGCGCGCCGTGTCAGCATAGTCGACGTTCGACGGAGACTGTTTGCTTGAAGCAGTCGTAAAACTGAAGCCGCGCCATCCGCCTTGAGATTAGCGAGGTAATAAGCGCTTGCTGCCCCGATGAAAGCCGCGCGCTTTAGTTTCGTTGGATCGACGTTCGCGGGTACGTCGAAGTTTGTATGAATGTAACGATCGGGCCAGTCGTTCAGATAAATTGACGGTATGCCAAATGAGCTATCGCTGTAAACCTCATGATCGCTTCCCAGCGAGAACTCAGCCATCTCTGCGAGCAACGCTTCCTTACCGCCTTCCGCTGCGGACATCGGATAAGGAACGTTTACGCCTGAAGCGAACTGTGCTGACTGTTCATTAACGAAGGATCCGAAATGTTCGGCAACGTCGTTAATGAATGACGGCAAACTTGCGGGGCCACGAGTAACATGAAAGATCGCTTTAGTCTCAGGACCGCCCCCAACCATGTCCATGTGAATCACCGCTTTAATACGTGAGGTGATTGCGGGCCGCGCATTAAGGAAAGCTATCGAACCTTCGATCTCAGGTGGCCAAACGAAACGAATGGTACGAGCAGGCCTCGCGATCTTCCCATCATGGATCAGCTTGCTGAATGTGCGGGCCACTTCGAGGATTGCGACGCTGCCGCTCGCGTTGTCGTTAGCGCCTGGACGTTGATGGTCGAGATGACAACTGAAAGCGATCTCTTCGTCGCGTAGAGTCGGATCGGCACCCGGGATCGTGGCGGTAACCACGTCGTAAGTGCCGGGATGCTTTCGCGCTCGGACGAACGCTTGAAGTCTGATTCGCTCTCCGCGCGCAAGCCTTGTTTGAAAGTTGCGCGCTTGCTTGAGCGAAACCATAAAAGCAAATGCCGGCTTTTGCGCGAACGTGTCGAGGTGTCCCCAGCGCACGAGGTTTTCATTCTCTCCCCACCACGCGGTGCGTTGGTTTTGTGCGTAACTAATAATGCCCGCGGCTCCGAAACGCTCGATGGCGAGTTGGGCGACGGGACCAGGTTGCGCAGCCGCAAGAACGAGCTTACCCCGCACATCTTTTCCTGCGTAGTCTGTTTCTGAAGTGCCGTTGCTGACATCAACTAATTCTGTTGTCACTTCGCCACTTTCGCTGTCCTGTGCGAGTGTGATTGGCATCGCTTCCCAGTCGGCTAACCGCGCGTGTCTATTCCAGACGCCGTTTGATTCACGCAGCTCCCACAACTCCGCAATCTCCGCGTCCCATGCCGGTCGCGATTTCTGTGTGCCATAAAAAGTCTTGCCGTCGGCGGGAAATGATTCGACATGAGCATCTGTTAAGCCGTAATCCCGAAGTTGCTTGAGGATGTGTTCAGCTGCGGCGCGAAATCCGCGCGAGCCACGCATGCGATGAAAGCGGGCAATGTATTCGAGATTGCTTTTTGCTATTTCGCCCGACAGCTCCTGGGACAAAGCGGCGACTACTGTGTCGGGCAGCAACGTAAGCTGGGTTGGTGGTGTAGCGTTGATTGTGAGTAGTAAACAGACGAGAACGGCTATCGACTTAGTCATTGAAGATTGATGATTTAGATTGCAGATTGAAGATTGATGATTCGATTGAATGTTTCGAAGATTATGAATCTTCAATCATCAATCTTAAATCCACAATCCTCAATCTAACATCTCAACACAAGATCGGAATGTCGGTTCCGAAAGCAGCATTGACGTAAGCAAGGAATCCTTGCGCCGACGTGGTGTCCAAACGGTAATCAACATTTGTAGAGCGGCAAACCGAATCTCCTGTTATGGTGATTGCCGCAATTATCTGTTGACCGTTTACCGTAAGGAAGTTTGGTCCACCAGAATCACCAAAACAAGTGCCACCGTTTCCCGTTGAAGGATTCTGCGAAAGGCGCAGGTAGCCGCCGTTCAGCGAATTGAAAGCAGAGAACGCAAACATTCGCGGGATTGGGTTCATGTCCTGAAAGAAAGGTACACCGCTGCCGACTACGCGGTTTTGTACTCCATAACCCACCGGAGTGAATATCGCATTCTTCAGACCGTTCTGTGCTGCAAGTTGATCGAGCAGACCACACTGAGGCAGCGTGGCGGGAGTTATGCCACGAGCTTGTCTGCCGAGTATCAACACGCCGATGTCGCCAGAGTCGCTCTGACTTTGGTTGTAGTTCGGATTCGTAACGACAAAGCTGACGGGAATCAGTTTAGTTTGATTCGAGGTTAGATTGCCGAACGGAATCGAACCGTCAAAACTGACATAAGCAGTGTCTCCATCGGGTGCAAGACTGCTGTTGAAAAAAGAAGTGCAGTGGCCGGCGGTCAGAAACACATTGGGTGTGATCAGCGTGCCTGAACAGATTGGGAAGATCTGTCCCGAGCTTGTTTTGACGATGAAAGCGCCAGTGTTGCCGTAGGTATTGTTGGAATCAACAAAACCGTAGGTGATCGCCTTGCTGGGTCGAGGAATAATGAAAAGACATGCAGAGGCGATTAAAAGAAGCAGTCCAAGAAAATAGAGTGGGCGACGCATGATCTGAGTCTCCTTATGAGAAAGTAGAAGGATGGCCGGGCCGGCAGATTATAGACGGGGAAGAGGGGAAGAGGGAAAGAGGGAAGAGGCGAATAGGGGAAGAGGGGAAGAGGGGAATAGGGGAATAGGGAGCACCTTTCCCTCTTCGCCTCTTTCCCTCTTCCCTTTTTTCCCTTTCTTAGGACGGCCGATAAGCGCGCATAGACACGGCCCGGTTAAGGATCACGCCGAACTCAGTACCTGACGTCACCTTAACTTCATGACCCTTTTTGACCCGCCCGCCTATTAGTCCTGTTACGGCGCCAACTCCGGCACCGATCAGCGCTCCTTTGCCACCGCCGGCAATTGCGCCGATCACAGCACCGCCTGCTGCGCCGCCGCCGATGAATTTCACTTTGCGATGACTGGTTCTTTTCGCGCTGACAGTTCCTTCGTTGTCGCTGGTTGCATTTGAAGTCGACAACTCAGCCAACGATCCGTTTATGGCAGTGCGTACGCCATTGGGTAAGCGAATCGAAACAAACTGAACATCCATCGTTGCAGGTTCCCCATTTCTCCCTGCGCGCTGGACATTCGTGACACGACCCATGACCTTGCTTCCTTGAGGAGCAAGCATTACCCCGTTTCTGGAATACACGGGATCGACCAGCGTACTCGAGAAGGTGTCGCCGACACGCGCCTTCTGCGAATTCAATTCGGTATCAATTCTGACGCGCATCACCGTGTTAGCGGCAACGGAATAGTAGACCGGCCGCTTCCTGGTTTGCGCGCCCGTCAAATTAACTGTGCCAAGCGCAAGCGCGATCAATGTGACCAGAGAAATCGTCGCTCGGTTTAGTTGTAGGTAGCTCATGTGCCCTCTCTCTCAATGGAAATTTGATCTCAGGGGGCCCGGCTCCTGTTGTTTCAAACAGCCGGGAAAGAAACCGCCGATCAGTCAGCAATGATAGCAGTAGTGGCGAGTGACAAAGAATAGTGAAGATTTAACCGTCCTTACCCGGTGTGGTCTCACCTTGATTCATGTCCATGACTCTTGAGTCAGACTCTTTGCAGCTTGAACTCTCAAACTGATGTCGAGTTATATACATCATGACCGGAGGTCACCTGCGGATTTATCCACGGCCGAAGGCGAAAACACGCAGCGAATCTGCACCGAGCGATCAAAATCCCCCACGAAAACCGAAGGCATATTCCTTGCTCGCGCTCAAATTCTGAATAGGGTGCGGAACCGCACCCAATTTTTGCTTACGCGGAGAAACGGGATGATCAATCCAGTGAGGTTCGACAGTCGTGAACGTTTAGCCGACAGGATCTACCGCCCCTTCTTCATCGCGGGTATCGCCACCGTCCTAACACTCGGTTGTGTCTGGGGAGCGATCAATCTCTTCACGATTGGCCTGAAACAGAACTTCTCAGCGGTCAGTTATTCATGGGTGCTGGCGCATGGGCACGCGATGGTGTTTGGGTTCGTCGGGTTCTTTATCATGGGATTCGCCTATCAAGCTTTTCCGCGATTCAAACACACCAATCTTTGGCGACCACGACTCGCAATCCTGGCTTTACCTTTGATGATCGCCGGGATCGTCTTACAAACAGTCGCCCATATGTGGTCTCCCCCGTCGCTGTCCACCGAGATCGTGGCTGCAACGATTCAATTCGCGGCGGTGATTATTTTTGGCTCGACTATCCTGATGACAGCTCGTAACGCAAATAAGCGAGAGAACTACGATCGGTTTGTGTATGCCGCGCTCGTCTGGTTCGTTCTAGCAGCAATTGCCAACCCCATCATCTTCAAATTGTTTGAGCTGGCCAGTAGTCGCCAGGAACTACTGTTCAACCTGGCGACATTCAACATTCCGTACCGCGACGTGCAATTACTTGGAATAGCAGTAGTGATGATTCTCGGCGTCTCGTTGAGATTGCTGCCGCCTGGCTATGGGTTCCGCGAACCTTCACGTAACTGGCAACACTTCACGTTTTGGGGAGTCAATGTAGCGATTGGCGCAGGCGCCGTTTTGTTCATCGCTGGTATGGCAGGCGGCAATCATTGGTTGTTGGCTTTGCAGTGGGTGACGACAGTAGTTCTGCTGGCTGTAGCCGCCGGCATTCCGTTTCAATATCGACTGTTTGGCCCGGTTCCGGAAAACGAAAGAGATCGTGGATTAAAGTTCATCCGAACGGCACACATCTGGTTCATAGTAGCGACCACGATGCTTGTCTTTACGCCGGTCTACAACTTTGCGATCTACATGCCGATAACTGGATCACACTCGCCGTTCTCACACGCGTTCTTTGGCGCTTACCGTCATGCTCTTACAGTTGGCTTCATAATGATGATGATCGTGGGCGTGTCGAGCAAAGTTGTGCCAACGCTCGCTGGCGTAGATGTGCGGCGGGCTCATTCTCTCTGGCCGACGTTCGTACTTCTTAATCTCGGCAATGTAACGCGAGTGTCGTTTCAGATCGCGACGGACTTCTCTCCTCACGCGTATCGCGTAATGGGCATCTCTGGTTTTATCGAAGTGATTGCCTTGGCGCTCTGGGGATACGAACTCGTTGCCAACATACGTGAAGGGAAGAGGCTCGAAAAGCAATCAAGCGCACCCAGGATCCTGGAAACGCTCGACATCACGCCTAACCCAAAAGTGGGTGACGTGTTGGCGCACTTCTGACATGACGGAACCGGGCCGACGACTAGCTGATGATCACTCAGCAATTGACGAAGTGCTGCAGGAACTCAAGACAGCACTCGAGTTTAGTGACGTCGAAACCAGTCACGCAAAACTCGATCTGTTTTGGGCCCGGCTCGCGGTGCACATTCGCGCCGAGCACCTGCATCTGTTTCCGACGGTCATAACGGCCGTCCGAGAGAAAGAAGCGACGGGCCTGGCTCTCGACGAAGCGGAGGCTACGGTCGCGCAATTATGTGACGACCATAATTTCTTCATGCACGAGCTCGCCGAGGCAATCCAAACGATCCGAGGAAAGCTTTCTGACAAGCTAATGGATCTTGACGGTCTTAAAAAAGTTCAGAGTGCCGTGCTCGAAATTGAAAGGCGCCTCGTCCGCCACAACGAGTTGGAAGAGAACAAAGTTTATCGTTGGGCGGGAATTGTATTGAATGAGCAGGAGCAAGTTGACTTGGCGAAGAACATCGAGCGCGAGCTTGCAAACAGACCACCGAGATTTTCCCCAGAAGTGTGGCAGCATTCCTGAACGTAAGATTCGTTTCAGGATTTCGTAGTCGTTCATCCTGGTCTAAGGTCCATAGCACTCAAGCCTCATCGGAGAGTGCAACGTGCGAAACAACAACACTCAAGCATCATCGAGATAACTCAAGTGAGTAAATTGCAGTGAGGAAGGGTGGTAAACCGCCCTTCCTCACTTGCTTTCATGTCAGCTTGAGTTGTTTCAGTGGAGCTTGAATGCTGATCGTTTTGCGCGTTGCTCTGTGCAGTGGAAGTTGGGCGTTATGCAACTTGAGCGGGGGCAAGCCACCCTTCCTCACTGCATTTATCTTAGCTTGAGTTGTTTTCAGTGAGCTTGAGCGCCGATGTTCTTATACGTTGAACTGTCAACTAATGATTGACTGGCGTTGAAATCTTGTAGAACAACAGCTGGATGCCGTCATCTAGTTTAAGGCATAGAATGGCTGGCAGCACGGTCGCTTGAAGCCGTCACCAGCCGTGCTTCGGCCCAGGTCGCTGCGGCTTTACGTTTTAGTACGACGGCCGTTAAATCGTCTTTCTGCTCTGTCCCTTTGCAGAAATCTTCAACCGCGAGACGTAGCCGTGCAATAACTTCTTCAGCGCCGCAGTCCTTCGATTGAAGGATCACGGATTCAAGTCTCTGCAAACCAAATTCTTCTCCACTTGGGTTTTCCCACTCGTAAAAGCCATCTGTGACCAAAACGATCATGTCGTTCGGTTCGAGTCGTCTCACAAGGGCCTTCTCATAAGTTACTCCCGCAATCATTCCGAGCGGAATTCCCTGGGCTTCGAGGTTCTCCAGCTCATTGGTCGCGTACTTGTACCTGAGAATTGGACCATGACCGGCCGAGAGAACTTCAACTTCGTTTTTTGACGGATCGAGAAACACGAGAGCGAACGTGACAAATCGGTTTGCTGACAGATCTTCAGACAGCAAGCGGTTCAGACGATCGAGCACTTTGTGATGTTCGTTGTCGACAACCAGACTAGCTCTCGCATAAGCACGGCACAGCGCACTTACCAGCGCGGGACCTATGCCATGACCGGTTGCGTCGCCAAGGCTGATGGCAAGGCGACCGTCGGGTAAGGTTTGCCAGTCGAAGTAGTCCCCACCTGTTTGATTCGCTGGTTCATTCCATCCTGCGACGTCGAAGTTCTCGAGGTTCGGCGACTGCGCGGGCAAAAGGTCCTGCTGGATCGATCTCGCAATGTCGAGATCGTGATTCACTTGATCAAGTTGACTCTTCAGTTCAGCTTCTCGGAGCGCGGCCGCGACGTGTGATCGAATGCGACCGGCAACGATTGCGGCGAGAATGCCGCCGGCGAAAATCAGTCCCGCATACATGAAGAAGAATGACAGACGGAAACTGCTCGCATCTGCCGAGGTCATGCCTGTGAACAAGGTTACGAAAAGATAACCAAGCGCTGAGAGCAAACCAGTCAGTACGGTCAGAGTCGGATTCAGCCTCAGGGTGGAAAGGATTATTAAGAGGAAGTAGAGAAGGACGATTGGCGCCACCAGCACTTGTTGCGCGGTGAGAAATGAACCCGACAGCAATACGAACAAACCTACCGTCGGAATCTGGCTCTCGACAAAGACGTTAAGCACCCACTTTTCCGGACCGATTTCGCGCCCGTCACGAATCGCTCTCTTGATCGCTCTCAACATCAACGCTTCATGGGTGATGACCACTCCGAGAAGCACGAGTTGCATCGCGAGAATTGCATATTCACCAAGGGCAACGCCGCGGGCCACTACGAAGACCGCGAGAACAGCGAGGAGAATCAGCAGACCAAAGCTCCGATACGACTCGCTCTTGAGTGCCGCTCGCTGGAAAGCCTCAGATTTAAGGACGTCTTTAGTCATCGAGTTTGTTTGAAGTGGTGTTGCTATTGGGTACCGTCCGCTACCGCGCACGGTACTCAATACTGCGAGGGTAATCTGGCGTGATACTGGCAAAACTGACAGGGCCGTTTTGAAAATGAGTAAGCCAAACTGCCTGTGTCTTCCGTAGTTTGCTTGAGCACTTCCCCGATAAAACGTCTGCGAATCTCGTGTGGCAGGCGTATAATTCGGCCAAAAGCTAACGCGCTAGATATTTCGCCAATGATGTCGACGTTCGCCCCTTTAATCGTCGTCTTGGGTCTACTTCTCTCGACCTCTGCCCACGGTCAATCGACCGCTTCACTCGAGGGTTTGATCACTGATCAGCACGGAGCTTTGATCCGCGGAGCGGAAATCACGGCCACCGATCCTGCAATCGCAGTCACTCGTGTGTCCGTAACGGACGACTCCGGTCGATATCAGATCCCAGCGTTGCCAATTGGAGACTACAGGCTCGAAGTACGCGCGAAAGGGTTTCAAACGCAAATACTGGAACATGTCCGAATAGAAGTTGGACGCAGGGTGACACACGACTTCCAGCTTGAGGTCGGGAACGTGGAACAGCAAGTAAGTGTTACGACAGCTGCGGGCGATCTCATTGAACGCGCAAGTTTTTCAGTTGGTCATGTAACTGATCGGACGACGGTGCAAGAGCTCCCATTAAACGGCCGCTACTTTCTGGATCTTGGAGTACTGGCGCCAGGCTCCGTTGTGCCACCGCAAGGTGCATTCTCATCCGCGCCCATTCGCGGTTTGGGAGCGTTCTCGATTACGACTGCCGGAAATAGAGAAGAGACGACCAATTACATTATTAATGGGATAACGCTTAATAATCTCACCAACAGTTCGATCAGTTTTCAACCCGCCATCAGCACCGTGCAGGAGTTTAAAGTTGATAACTCTACTTTCAGCGCTGAATACGGGCAGAGCTCCGGTGCAGTGGTTAACATCGCGACGCGTTCGGGCGTCAATCAGTTTCACGGCGAAACATTTGAATTCTTTCGCAATGATGCTCTCGACGCTCGCAACTACTTTAGTTTTACTTCCAGCCAGCCTCCGCCATTCAAGCGCAACCAGTTTGGCGCTCAACTGGGTGGACCAATCGTCAAAAATAAAGCGTTCTTCTTCTTTTCCTACGAGGGCTTGCGCCAACGACAACAGGTGAACTTAAACAGCCTTGTTCTGAGCGATTTCGAGCGTTCATTAGTAACCGATCCCGTAATCCTGAAGCTGCTCCCGTTCATTCCGCGGTCGAATTTCGTTGATTCATTCGGAACGGCGCGTTTCGTAGGTTCAGCAATCGCTTCAGTCGATACAGATCAATGGAGCATCGATATAAGTAACAACCTGGGAAAGAACGATCGGCTGCACGGATACTACTCCGTTTACGACACCTCGTTGACCGAACCCAATCGCAACGGCAACACAGTTCCGGGTTTTGGTAATACAACAGTACAACTACGTCAGGTTCTAACACTCAACGAAACCCACATCTTTAACCCGATGGTGGTCAACGAGCTGCGGCTGGGCTTCAATCGTTTCAGCTCTGACACCTTGCCAAAGGCGCAACTGAATCCCCTTGATTTTGACATTAATAACGGAATTACTGATCCAATCGGCTTGCCACAGATCACTGTCGGGGCTGGCTTGAACTTTGGTGGACCATCTATCAATCCATCAGGACGCAGTGATACGACCTTTGTACTTGGCGACGCATTGAACTATCTGCGCGGACGGCATTCGATCAAAACAGGTGGTGAGTTTCGGCTATTCTTTAATAACAATTTCCGGCAGGGCACGGGAGCGTTCAATTTTTCAAGTGTAGGTTCTTTCATTGCCGGCAATGCCAACTCATTCAGTGTGACGCTGGGAAGCCAATCAAGCAGCATCGTCGAAAACGCATTCGGCATCTTCGTGCAAGACAATTGGAAGCTGCGCCCAAATCTGTCGCTCGAACTCGGACTTCGCTACGAGTGGAATATGACCCCCACTGAACGTTTCGACCGTTTTATTGTTTTCGATCCTTCGTCGGCATCGCTGATTAGAGTCGGCACTCACATAGATGAGATTTATCACCAGAACAATGCGAATTTCCAACCACGTGTTGGTTTTGCGTGGGATCCTTTCGGAGATGGCAGGACATCGGTTCGCGCAGCATATGGACTATTGACCGACCAGCCAATGACAAGTGTTGTGATTGGGACGACAACTAATCCACCGCTGGCAATTCCTTTAACGTTTAACGGCGCGATCAGATTGGACAATGCGATTAACTTAGCCGGCCCAGCGGGTCTCGCTCCCCAGTCGATTGCTCACGACTTCGACAACGCTTATCTGCAGTCGTGGAATGTGAACGTGCAGCGCGAGGTCATCAGTAACCTGGCGTTAATGGTTGGTTATTTTGGCTCAAAAGGCACTCACTTGATCTCGCGTCGCAACGTCAACCAGCCAATCGATGGCTTGCGACCATTTCCGCGATTGTCCCAATCGAGTCCGATACTGCCCGGTACGACGCTGGGCAACGTCACCCAAGTTGAGAGTGTCGGTAATTCGAGTTACAACGCGCTTTGGATTACTGCCAGACAGAGGTTAACCCGGGGGCTGCAATTAAACGCGTCGTATTCATGGTCGAAATCTTTGGACTACAACTCGTTCAGTACGGGCGGAATCGTTGGACAAAACAGTTACAATCTCGGCGGCGACCGTGGCCTGTCAGATTTTGACGTGCGCCATCGCTTCGTTTTCACGGGAATCTACGACCTGCCATTTCAGGGTAACGCGTTCGTCGCCGGTTGGCAGGTGGCCGCGATTGTCCAGTCGCAAAGCGGGAGTCCCGTGAATATCGTCACATCGAATAATAGTGTGAATGGCATCGCCAATACGCTGCGACCTGATGTTAATGGCCCAATCGCGATCATCGGCAGCGTTGAACGATGGTTTGACACATCGGTATTCACGCCGGTGGGGCGGTTCGGAAACCTGGGCCGTAACGCAGTTATCGGACCTACTTTTAATAACGTAGATTTTTCAATCATTAAGAACACTACCGTAGCCGAAAAGTTTCATATCCAGTTCAGGGCAGAGTTCTTCGATATTTTTAATCATGCGAACTTTGGTCCACCCGGAACCGTCGTAGGAACGCCGCAATTTGGTCAAATCACAAGTACTCGATTCCAAACCGGCGAGTCTGGATCGTCCAGACAAATTCAATTTGCTGTCAAAATCAGTTACTAGCGCGCAAGCTCAGCGAGGCAAAGCACGTTTGAGGTCAAGAATGAAGTCAGGCAAGTGCTCTCTCAGAGTTACGTTGCTCTTGATTGTGAGAGAGTTTCTTTTTGCGAGCCTCCTATTTTCGCCATTAGTCACGGTCGTTACCGCACAGACAACCTCGCCGAAACGTGTCGTTGTACTTTATTGGGATAACAAGGACTTTCCCGGCAACATCAGATTCGACGAGGCGTTTCAGTCGCAGCTACGATCACTTACGAGTACTGTGGAGTATTATCCTGAATACTTCGAGTCCTCTCGATTTCCTGGCGAGCAGTTCGAGTCAAGTTTTAACCGTTACTTGCGCGACAAGTATGCTGGCCATCCGGTCGATGTTGTGGTTGCTTCGGCTGACGCTCCTCTGGGGTTTCTTCTAAAGCACCGGACGGATCTCTTTTCAAGTACCCCTATCGTCTTCGTAGCAAACCGACCGCCGGACTCGAAGACACTTGAAGGTGCGGGTGCTGTAACCGGAATCAATAACCAAACGACGCACCGCGAAACTGTCGAACTGGCACTAAAGCTACATCCCGACACAACCAAACTTTTCGTGGTTAGCGGTACACCGCAACGCGACCTGCGCTTTGAAAGCGTCGCACGTGAAGAGCTCTCAGCTTTCGCAAACGAGGTATCAATCACTTATGTGACCGATTTATCTCTCTCCCAACTAATCAACACGACCAGGAGTTTGCCACCTCACTCCCTCATCCTTTACCTGTGGCAGCAGGCCACCGACGAGAATGGAAGACTTCTTGAAAGTTATGAAGTGCTGCAGCGAGTTGCGTCGCAAGCTTCTGCGCCCACGTATTCAATGGGAACTGTAAGTTTAGGATCGGGAATGGTGGGTGGTTATCTCCAGGGTCCGGAGATGAACGGCGCAAGAGTGGCGGAAATGGTAGCGCAGGTTCTAAACGGGACTCGCGCGCAAGACATTCCGATAGAGCGAGCGCGGCAGGTGCCGATGTTCGATTGGCGAGCGCTAAAGCGTTGGAGCATCAGCGAGCAAAGTCTCCCAGCTGGCAGTGTGGTGCGTTTCAAAGAGTTCACGTTTTGGGAGCAGTACAAGTGGAGAATAATTCTTGTTCTTTCGCTGATAGCTTTGCAATCCATCTTTATCGGCGTCCTTCTCGTTGAGCGTGGTCGTCGTCGGCGTGCGAAAGAAGCGCTTGACCGTCTTAACAATGAGCTGGAACAGCGGATTGCCGCACGCACCGCTGCCCTCAACGCCAAAAGTCGCGAGCTGGAAACCTTCGCATATTCAGTCGCACATGATCTCAAAGCTCCACTCCGCGGCATTGATGGATACGGCCGGTTGCTGTTGGAGGATCATTCAGCACAACTCAACGACGAAGCGCAGATGTTTCTCAGGACGATCCAGGATTCGACTCAGGAGATGAGTCAGTTGATTGACGACCTGCTGGAGTATTCACGTCTTGAGCGACGCGACTTCCAATCCGATCGAGTTGAACTTGGACCACTGATCACGACAGTGGTCGAACAAAAGCGACGAGACACGAGCGAAACCGAAATCGATTTTGTCATGAACGTAAACGGCGGTGTCGTCGTTGCGGATCGTCGAGGCCTCACACAGTCTCTCAGCAACTACCTCGACAATGCGGTTAAGTTCAGCGGGAAGGTTTCTAATCCGCGGGTTGAAGTTGGTTCGCAAGAGAAGGCAAATAGTTTTTTAGTCTGGGTACGCGACAACGGCGTTGGTTTCGATATGAAATACCACGATCGAATCTTCGATATCTTTCAGCGACTGAACCGCAGTGAAGAGTATCCCGGTACGGGTGTGGGGTTAGCGATCGTGCGTAAGGCGATGGAACGAATGGGAGGGCGAGCATGGGCCGACAGTCAACCCGGTGAAGGAGCAACGTTCTACCTGGAGATTCCGAAATGAGTCATGTATGACCGAACCTCTAAATCCAATTCTAATCGTGGAAGATCGGCCCAGCGATCTCGATCTCACGAAACGAGCGTTAGCACGGCGACGGCTCCTGAATCCAATTCAGGAGGCACGCGACGGCGAGCAAGCTATTGCTTACATCAAGCGTTGGGAAGAAGGCGAACCGTTGCCAGTTTTTATACTTCTCGATTTGAGACTCCCAAAGGTGAACGGACTTGAAGTCTTACGCCAGTTCAAGACCAACCCCACCAGTTCATCTATTCCGGTTATCGTTCTGACAACTTCTGCCGAGGATTCCGACATTCAGGAGGCCTATCGACTCGGATGCAATTCGTATATTGTGAAGCCGATGGAGTTTACGAAGTTTATGGAAGTAGCTTCGCAGATCGAAGTTTATTGGAGTTTGCTGAACACCTCAGCGGGTTAAATTCGTTACCAATTCGCAGTAGCAGATGGCCTCAGCTCAACGGACCAACCATGATCAACTATTAGTCACCGTAGTGTCCCGCTATTCAGTACCATTCGCGGTAGCGGATGGCCACCACTCAACGTACCAATCCCAAGGATCCACTCTTAGGTAGTGTAGTGTCGGCCATTCAGTTCCATTTGCGGTAGCGGATGGCCACCACTCAACCCACCGCACCACAGTTGATTGGGACAGCACCATCCTTCGCTTCCCGAGCAAGTCTTTCTATAATGTGCCCCACCTAATTCTCACTAACGGAGTTGCTTCACATGAATCCTCACGATGAGTTCAATACGGACGGCGTGCTCGGCTATCTGATTTCCTTTCGTTGCTACGGTACGTGGCTTCATGGCGATAAGGTCTGGCTTTGGACCGAGACAGAGTTGTCTAACGCGATTGACTACGTGTTGTATGAGCAGGGTGATCCCCTGCCGTGAACGTTGAATAGAGGCCATCCGCTACCGCGCATGGTACTGAATAGGCTATCCGGCACGCCCATGCGCTTTACTGCCAGCCACCACCCAGTGCCTTATACAGTTGGACCACGCTCAGCAGCTCGTCCCGGCGGGCCAACGCCAGGCTGCGTTCAGCGTCGAAGAGTTCTCTGTCAGCATCCAGGAAGTCCAGCAAAGTTGCGACACCGCCAGTGTAACGCAGATAGGAAAGTCGTGAGCGATCCCGCAGCGTGTCGACCAGCAATGCGCGTTGAGAGCGAACTTCTCTGGTCTTTTGATAGGCGATTAGAGAATCTGACACTTCGCGAAAAGCCGACTGGATCGTCTTTTGATAATCAACTAAAAGAAAATCGCGTTCGGCTTGTGTTAAGCGAACGTTCGATTTCAAGCGTCCACCAGTAAAAATCGGTTGCGTCACCTGGGGGAAAACGTTCCAAACACTTCTGCTGCCACTAAACAGATTCGTCAGTTGTCCGCTTTCAAAACCCAGGAATGCTGTCAATGAAATACGTGGGAAGAACGCCGCTTTCGCCACTCCGATCCTGGCGTTTGCGGCAATAAGACTGTTCTCTGCGGCGCGAATGTCCGGACGACGCTCGATCAGGTCTGAAGGCAATCCAGCAGGAACACTTGGCGGCACCTGCGCTTCAGTCAAACTTAGTCCCCGTGCGATTGTGCCCGGATTTCTGCCAGTCAAATAACTAAGAAAGTTTTCCGTTTGCTGTATGGCCTGTTCAAGAGCGGGGATTACTTCAGTCGCGTCGTAAACCAATTCTTCCGCCTGCCGCACTTCAAGCATCGTTGCGATGCCACGTTCCTGTCGCAGCTTGATGATGCGTAATGACTCCTGGCGGGAAGTGAGAGTACGACGTGAGATGTCGAGTTCGAAATCGAGTTCGCGCAAATTGAAATATGAAGATGCGACATCACTAACTAACGTCGTGATAACCGCTAACCGTACCTCTTCAGTCGCTAAGAGATCGGCCTTCGCCGCTGCGGTGGCCTTCCTCAATCGCCCCCAGATGTCGAACTCGAACGTGAGCAGATTTAATAAGACACTACCGAAAGAGCGGTCGCGCTTGGCAGGTTCGGGGATATCAAACGCACCACTTCGGGAAATCCGTTGATTGAGGACATCGGCGCTGGCGCCGATTGTCGGAAACTGATCTGATCGCGTAATGCCGTAGTTGGCCCGCGCCGCATCAATGCGAGCGACGGCTTCGCGCAAATCGTAGTTGTTTTCGAGAGCCTCGCGAATTAGTTCCTGAAGCTTAGGATCCTGGAACAGTTCGAACCATTTGAGATTCGCAATTGTTTGAGGATTCGGTTGCGGGGCAGGATCTCCGCGAAACGTACCCGGTGTGGCCACTCTCGGCCGTTGATACTTCTGAGCGACCACGTAGGTCTGACTGAGACACACCATCAATAAGGCCACGACCACCCGCTTCATTAATGATCACCTCCTGCATCCGCAGTAGCTGGTATTGGTGGTGGAGTAGCAGCTTTTGCGCGACGTCGACTACCCAGTCCCATGATGAACGTGAAATTGCCAGGAATGATGAACACGCCAAGTGCGGTCGCGACAAGCATGCCAAAGAACACACCGACACCCATTACATTCTGCGCGCCGGCGCCGGCACCGCTCGCCTTCATCAACGGCACAACACCGAGAATGAAAGCGAATGCTGTCATCAGAATCGGACGGAAGCGCAATCGCGCCGATGTCAGCGCAGCGTCCTCGAGTGTCTTTCCTTCCTCATGCTTTGCCTTTGCGAACTCCACGATCAGGATCGCGTTCTTCGCGGCAAGGCCGATGAGCATCACGAGACCAATTTGCACATAGACATTATTGTCGTAACCAAATATCCAAACGCCACCTAACGCGCCCAGTGCTACGAGCGGAGATCCGAGCAGAACGGCCCACGGCAATCGCCAGCTCTCGTACATTGCAGCCAGCAGCAGGAAGACGCAGATGATCGCAAGAATAAATGTCGGCGCAGGGGGTGGTGCGATCTTTTCTTGATAGGAGAGAGATGAATAAGCGAAACTCATCTCACTGGGCATCGTTTGAGCAAACACTTCCTCAAGTGCGGCGAGTGCCTGGCCTGACGTGTAGCCGCGCGCAGGAGCGCCCGTTAGTTCCACTGAGCGCAACAGATTGAAGCGCGTTGTGATTTCAGTTCCAGCAATGTCGTCGATGGTAACTAATGTTGAAAGCGGAACCATCGAGTTCGTAGTGCGGGAGCGAACGTAAATCCTCCCAATGTCTTCTGATTTTAGTCTATCGGAAGATTCAGCCTGCACGTAAACTCGATACAAGCGCCCGAAGCGATTGAAGTCGTTGACAAACGAGCCTCCCATCGCAGCAGACATCGTTTGAAAGACCTCATTCACAGGAACGCCAAGCGTCCGCGCTTTCTCTCGATCCAGGCTTACTTTGACTTGCGGATAGTTTGGATCGAATGACGTGAATAGCGTTCCCAGTTCCGGCCGCTGGCGTCCCGCCGCAACGAACTTGCTTGTCTGTTCGCCCAACGACTCAATTGTCATGGAGCCCGTGCGATCCTGGATCAGGAAATTAAAGCCCGCCGCTGCACCAAAGCCGGCGAGCGTCGGAATATTGAACGGAAAGACAATGCCCTCTGGAATATTGCTGAACTGCTTCTGTAATCCTCCCATGATTCCTTTGACATGTAGTGCTTCGCCATGACGTTCTTCCCACGGTTTCAACCGAGCGAAGATGGTGCCGTAGTTTGGCTGGTAAGTATTAGTAACAACGCCGTAGCCACCGACGGTTTGATACGACTCGACTCCTTCCGTCTTCGCGAGAATGTCTTCCACCTTCTTAAGTACTTCGCTCGTACGCGCGAGCGAAGCGCCCGGCGGCAGTTGTACGTTGACGCCGAAGATGCCTTGATCTTCGTCGGGAATGAATCCTGTCGGAATTGCTTTTGCGAAGAAGGCTGCTCCAGCGACTACGAATCCGATGATCACAATAGTCAGAATCGCTCGCCGAATAAGTAGCCGCGACACGTGTACGTATCCGCTTGTGGTGACGTCGAATACTTTATTGAAACCGCGGAAGAAGGCTCCAAGTGGTCCTCTCATCGGCTTTGGTTCTTTCAGCAACATGGCACAAAGGGCGGGCGTGAGCGACAGTGCATTGAAGGCAGAAAGGAGCACCGAGATCGCAATCGTCAGAGCAAATTGTTTGTACATGTTTCCGACGAGCCCGCCCAGCAGGGCAACGGGTATGAACACTGCCGATAGAATCAAAGCAATTCCGATAACGGGCGCCGATACCTCACTCATCGCTTTTATGGTTGCCTCTTTTGGAGGCAGACCGTGTTCTAAGTGATGTATCACTGCCTCCACCACGACAATGGCATCGTCCACCACGATCCCGATCGCGAGTACCAATCCAAACATTGACAGCGTGTTTACGGAGAAGCCGAGTAGTGGGAAGAAAATGAATGTGCCAACCAGCGAAATCGGAATTGTGAGTAGCGGAATGATCGTTGCCCGGATGTTCTGCAAGAAAACGAATACCACGACGGTAACAAGTATCAATGCTTCGACGAACGTTTTCATGATTTCATGGATTGAGGCCTCGACCGCGGGGGTCGTGTCGTAAACGATCTTGTAATCCATGTCAGGTGGAAACAATGACTTCGCATGTTCCATCGTTTCGTAAATCGTCTCTGCCGCTTGGAGCTGGTTCGCGCCGGGTAGCAGATAAACAGCCATTGCGCCGCCGGGCTTCCCGTTCAATCGGCCGAAAGAGTTGTAGTCCTGCGAACCCATTTCAGCACGTCCGATATCTTTGATCCGGACCACTGCGCCGGTTGCAGATTGTCGAACGATTACGTCTTCAAACTCTTCGGGAGTGATAAGCCGGCCGGGTGCACTGAGTGTTTCCGTAAACTCCTGGTCGGTCGGAGTCGGGGCGCCACCGATCTTTCCTGCAGGTGCTTGCAGGTTCTGTTCTTTAATCGCTGAGATTACGTCTGAAGGAGTCAAGCCTAACTTCGCGAGACGGTCTGGCTTGATCCAAACGCGCATGCCGTAATCAGTACCACCAAACAAATCAACCTGCGCGATACCCGGAATGCGAAGGATTTGATCGCGCAAGTTAATGCCAGCGTAGTTGATCAGGAAATTTCCGTCGTAGGCGTCTTTAGGTGAGTAAAGAGAGATCACCATCAAGATGCTCGGGCTTTGCTTCTTCACTGTGACGCCCTGCTGGTTAACTTCAGCAGGAAGGCGTGCTGCAGCAGTAGATACACGGTTTTGGGTGAGAACGTTCGCCGTGTCCTGATCAGTACCGACCTCGAAATTCACGTCGAGCAGCATGCGACCGTCGCTAGTGTTCGACGACTTCATGTAGATCATTCGGTCAACACCATTCACTTCCTGTTCGATTGGTGTTGCCACCGACTGCTCAACCGCTTCAGCTGACGCACCGGGATAAGTTCCAGTTACGCGAATGTTGGGCGGCGCAAGAAACGGATATTGCTCTATCGATAAACCGCGGATTGTGACGACGCCGATCAAGAGCGTCAGGATCGAAATTACAATGGCGACGATCGGACGCTTAATGAAGAAGTTTGACATGGGTTTTTAGCTTCCCCTGGAGCTTGATGGTTCATCCTCCAGTAGAAGGATTCACTTGACTGCCGGGTCTTACCTTTTGCATTCCCTCGACGATGACGCGCTCGCCGGCATTGAGACCATCGAGCACTACCACGTCCTTGTCCGATTTATCTCCGAGCTTGATGGTCCGCACCGATACCATGTTCTGGGCGTCGACGACCATGACAGTCTTTGCGCCTTGAAGTTCTTGAACCGCTCGTTGAGGCACCAAAATGGCGTTTTCTCGTTCAGCAACTGCGACGCGGAGTCGGGCAAACTGCCCGGGTCGTAGATAACCGCCAGGATTCGGAAATGCTGCTTCAACTTTTACCGTTCCCGTTGTTGGGTCGACTGTGCGGTCCAATACGCGGAATGTCCCCTGATAGGGATGTACGCTTTCATCTGAGAGGAGCAGATCGAATCGCAGATTTCCTGCTCGCTGTCCCGCGGTTTCAGGATCAGTTAGCTTGAGGTATTCGATCTCGCTGACACTAAAGTCGACAAGAAGGGGATCGGAAGCGGACACGGTCGCCAGCAGTGTTGCGTCACCTCGGCCCACCAGGTTTCCTTCATCTACCTGTAGGAATCCAATCGTGCCTGAGATTGGCGAGTGGATGTCGCAATAGCTCAAATCGAGTTGCGCTTGCGTGACGCGCGCGTTACTCGCCGATACTTCAGCCTTCGCGCGCTCGATGGTGTACTTAACTGCCGCTTCGAGGTTTGTTAAGTTAGCCTGCCGCGCATCGACGGTCGCCTTTGCTGATTTCTGCGTCGCAACTGCTGCATCGAGGTCCTGTTCCGTTACAGCCTTTTCTCTCGCCAGCGGAGCCAGGCGGTTAACGTCCTGATCTGCTCTGACCAACACTGCTTGTGCCTCGGCCAACTGAGCTTGGGCCTGAAGAACGTCCGTGCGTTGTTGTGCTTGGGCCAGATCGGCAACGGCTTTTGCGGCAATTGCTTTAGCAGACTGCACGGCGGCTTCAAACGGACGCTTGTCGATCGTGAATAAGAGCTGACCCTTCTTAACCGATGAGCCCTCTCGAAAATAGACTTTCTGTAGCGCTCCCTCGACGCGTGCGCGCAACTCAACGACATTGTCGGCCCGAGTTTGTCCAACATACTCGCTATAAATGGGGACTGTCTTTTGGTTCACTGAAGCTACAACCACCGTCGGTGGAGCCGTCTGCGCGGCGGTCTGCAATCCGCCCTTCGACTTGCTGCAACCCGAGCTGATCGTCAGTGCGGCCACCAGGATCGGCGCTGCCAATGAAACCCAAAGATTTCGCAGGTGCAGAATCTTCATCGCCACTCCTTATTTGTCGAACTTGTTTTTGAGAACACAGTCCCCGCCGAAAAATCGGTCAGGAAAACTAATGACGCTCTCGATTTTGCGGAATGTTAGTGTCGTGATCGTGAGGCTGATACTGGCAGAATTGACAGTGCGGGCAAGCAAACATTGAGTGGTAGGGTCGCCCGCAGCGGACCTGGATAACAGCGCGAAGGGAGGTCCGCGCGGCTAACAGGATTCTGCGATGTTGACTGAGATCTCAGTAGCGGCAGTAATTGTTTTCGTCTGTTTGTTGCTCCATGTCGCCGGAATGATGGTATTGGCTGAGTGGCTATTCAACCGGCGCGAGTATCTCGAGCAAGGCGCGAGGAGACGCTTCAGTTTTTGCTTAATTGTTCTTTTTTCCGGGATCATAGTGTTACATGTGTCCGAGACCGCGTTGTAGGCGCTCTTCTACTACGCCCACAGTTTGTTCGAGAACTTCGAAACCTCTCTTAATTTTTTCTCAACTGGATTTATCTTCACCGTGATAAATCGGATGTTCCAGATACGATTCAACCTCATACAACAAGCACGATTGTCGGCCGAAAGTCAGAACTGACAATACTGTCAGAAGTAACAGTTACTCCTTTAATCTACTCACTATAGTCTTGCGGTCGGTACGTTAGCCCGACTGTCAACGAGGGCTTACCTTGGCACAACGAGCCCTCTTTCACAGCGGGCTACTGCACCGATGCCAGACTACACCGATTCCCGATCGTTAGGAGGCCATATGCGGTCCGTGCGAAATACAATACTCGCTGTCATAGTGGTAACACTTGTGGTTGGTCCATCGCTGTTCGTCGCTCAGACACAAGACCGCCAGGAGCGATTGGCGCACTCCAATGGTCAGGGAACGCTCAAAGTCGGACAGGAGCAGTTCAAGATCTCATCTGTCATCGTCAAGCTGCTACCGGATCGAAAGGCTGAAATCACCCTCGTCACCGACATCACCGTTTTCTTAAATGCCACATGGTCTAATCGTGGTGATTCGCAGACGGAGTTCGATCTCGAGATCATCGGAGGTGCTACTGCAAGCGGTCTTCAAGGTACTGGAAGAGTAGTGCTAGGCAATGACGGCAAATCCGTAGCAAAGCTTTCGTTGAAGGGCGTCAGTCGAACAAGCAAGCGAACCGTTCAGGCAGAGTTCGAAGGGGAGTGAATACTTCACTAATGCCAAGACAAGCCGATCAACTGCAGAACGGGAGACAGGTATGCTGAATGTCAGGTCGCAACTCTAAAATGAGTGGTGCATGCAACCACGTTTAGGAGGAAACGACATTGACATCGACTAACACCCGCTTCCGGATTATACCCGCGCAGTTCGACATCTTCGCG
>DATIBJ010000167.1:0-25255 GCA_035457565.1 Pyrinomonadaceae bacterium
AGCGTCGGGTTATTGTTAAGTGTTAGGCCCGTTTATGTAGGTGGACCCGATGCTACCGCGTTACGGTACTGACTGTTCGCCACTGCATCCCTTAAGCATGGCTAAGAGCCTCGTCGTCACAAATTTCAAGCAGCTCGTCACGCTTGCGGGCCCCAAACGTCCTCGAGTAGGCCCTGAACTAAGTGATCTCGCAATCATTGAAAACGGAGCGCTGCTCGTCACCGATGGAAAAATCGATCGCGTTGGTTCGCGCAAGGAGATCGAGTCAGCAGCAGATCGTAGCAATTTGGAGGTAATCGACGCGGGCGGCCGAATCGTCTTGCCGGGATTTGTTGACGCACACACACATCCAGTCTTCGCCGGCAATCGCGCAGATGAGTTTGAAGAAAGAGCAAGCGGCGTTACGTACCAGGAAATAACTGCACGCGGCGGCGGGATTCAGTCGACAGTGAATCGCACGCGCACTGCTTCTCTCGACGACTTGATTACGAGCGGCAAACGATACGCACGGTGGTTCCTTCGCGGCGGCACCACAACTGTCGAAGCAAAATCTGGCTACGGTCTTTCCCTCGAAGACGAACTGAAGATCCTCCGAGCTATTCGAGCGCTGGACGAACAGACACCGCTACGTTACGTGCCGACATTTCTTGGCGCGCACACATTTCCCGCAGAGTATCGTTCGCGACGCGACGCATACATCTCTTTGTTGATTGATGAAATGATCCCGAGTGTTGCACAGCAGAAGCTCGCCGAGTTCTGTGACGTATTCTGCGAACAGAACGTGTTCACCACTGAAGAAGCATGGAAGATTCTTTCCGCCGCACGTTGTCATGGATTGGGTTTGCGGATTCACGCCGACCAGCTGTCACTCTCAGGCGGAGCAAAACTAGCGGCCGAACTAGGAACCGTGACCGCAGATCATTTAGAGCATACGGATGCAGAGGGCATTCAGGCCTTGAAGGAAGCAGGAGTGCAGCCCGTATTGCTGCCGGGTTCAGTTTACGCGTTGGGTTCATCGCGTTATCCCGCCGCGCGCGCAATGATCGAAGCCGGTCTGGCTCTTGTGTTGGCGACAGATTTCAATCCTGGTTCTTCGCCGACCCCATCGATGCTGATGATTCTCTCGCTCGCGTCGACGCACATGAAGATGAGTGTGGCTGAATCAATCACGGCGGCGACGATCAATGCTGCATATAGTTTGAACCGCGGTGATCGGATTGGTTCACTCGAAGCAGGCAAGCTCGCCGACTTCGTAATTCACGACTGCGATGATTATCGTGAGCTGGGATACTTCTTTGGTGTCGAACATCCGTGGCAAGTGTTTACCGCCGGAGGAGAAGTCGTCTCACCATAGAAGAAACATCCACAGATTACGCAGATTTCGCAGACTCAGAACTAAGACTGAAGTTGAGTGGCTGGATATTGTTGCTGACCACTCAACATTACTGCGTTAAATCATGAATCTGTGTAATCGGCGCAATCTGTGGATAGTCTTAAAAAACCCGTTGACGCTCACCGCCGTGTAATTTATCATCCACGCAACACTGGAAAGGAGGTGATCAAAAATATATGAGTTCTAATCACAGTGAGGTGGCTGCGGCCTGACCTCTGAACCAGCTAACCGTTAGGATTCTGGTTCAGTAGTCTCACTGCCTAGTGCTCCTCCTTTTCAGGAAGCGACACACAGTCAGCCCACAGGCCAATCCCAACAGTTCACCGAAGCCGTCCACGCTCAGTCGTGGGCGGCTTTTAATTTCTTCACGGCGTATTCAGTACCGTTCGCGATAGCGGACGGCCAAGACTCAAGATTGATGGTGAGTTGACTGTTGGCCGTCCGCTAACGCGAACGCTACTAAATGGGAGGTAGGCTGGTTAGTTCCTCCCATCATATAATCCAGTCATCTTGTAATTCTGTCGAAGCTTCTCGATATGGCTTCACCCGATTCCCCCGTCTTTCACGATCCCGCAGGTCGCCGTTGGCGACACGTCAAGCGCACATGGCTAGCGCTCGCAATTCTTGTTACGGCGCTCGCCGTGATGTTTATCTTGAGCGTGCTGGCGAGTCCAGCGCTGCCTGCATTTAAATTACGTCAGCTGGTAAGCCTCCCCCATGGAGAAGATCTAAAGCCCAAACGTCCAAACTTACCGGCAAACCCCGAAGAACAACGCGCAAAAAAATCGAAAGCTGAACTCCAGAGAGCGTTGGCGGCAACCAAGAGAATCGTGCCAGGCAAGCGCAAGTCACAAATACCGATCGTGGCTCCGCCCGCTACATTGCCAGCTCCCGTTATCCCGACTTCTCGCCCGCTCTCGATCGGCTTCTATACCAACTGGGACGACTCAAGTTATGAATCGCTAAAAAGGAATCTCGATCATCTTGATTGGATAGTTCCGGAATGGATTCATCTGCAGAGCGAATCGCAAATAGTTACTGACGTCGACGCGCCCGCACTGAATTGGATTCGTGAGACGAGACCACAAGTCCGAATCCTCCCAATGATCTCAAATTTGATCAATGAGAAGTTCGATAGTCAGTTGTTAGCCCGAGCAATCAGCGACGAGCAGCGCCGGCAAGCGTTAATCAATTCGCTCGTGTCTTTCGTGCAGCAGAATAAATTTGCTGGTGTCTGTGTTGACTTCGAAGAGCCTCCCGACAGCGCCCAGCCAGATCTACTGATCTTCATTAAGGAATTGCACGATCATTTTTCACCCGCGGGTTTGCTGGTCATTCAGTCTGTCCCGTTTGCCGATGCGGGGTGGAAATATTCTGAATACGGGGCCGCGACCGATTACCTCGTGCTGATGGCTTACGACCAGCATTACACAACTGGCGATGCTGGTCCTGTCGCGGCGCAAGATTGGTTCGAAGAAAACCTGCTTGCCCGAATGCGAGACTTGAATCCTTCTAAGACCATCATCGCGCTCGGGAACTACGGTTACGACTGGTCTGACGCACAACAAGATGCAAAGGAATTGACCTTCCAGGAAGCGCTGATTACCGCGCGTGACTCTGACGCGAAACCAGCGTTTGACTCAAGTTCACGCAACCTGTGGTTTGAATACGATGAGGATGACGGATCTCATCATACGGTATGGTTCCTCGATGCCGTGACCGCTTACAACCAGATGCGTGCAGCCAGTGGCTTTAGACCCGCGGGCTTCGCGGTTTGGCGACTCGGCTCGGAGGATCCGTCGATTTGGTCGATCCTCGGGAGCACCGGTGGCTCTGCCGATGCTCTTCACCAAATCAATTATGGCTATCTGGTCGATTTCGAAGGCAATGGTGAGTTGCTCCAGGTTGTTTCCGCTCAGCCGCAGCCCGGGTCACGCACGCTGGATATCGACGCTCAGACGGGTTACATCAATCATGAAGAGATCAAATCGATCCCAACTTCATACGTAATTCAACGCACGGGCGATCGGCCGGGCTTGCTCGCGCTGACGTTTGATGATGGACCAGATCCACGTTGGACTCCTGCGATTCTCGATATCCTGCGACGTGAGAATGTACCCGCCACGTTTTTCATCGTCGGAAAGAACGGAGAGGCTTACCCTGATCTAATTCGTCGCATCGTGAATGAGGGCCACGAGATTGGGAATCACACGTTTACGCACCCTAACCTCGGCGAAGTGCCATTGTCGCTCACCAAACTTGAGTTGACCGCCACACAACGGCTGATTGAGTCGTTGACGGGGCGCTCTACCGATTTATTTCGACCGCCTTACTTCGGAGATGCTGAAGCGGATAAGCCTCAAGAAGTTGCACCTGCTTACGTTGCGCAACAACTCGGCTACATCATGGTGGGTGTGCGCATCGATCCCGATGATTGGCAATTGCCAGTCAACGCCAACGACATTATCAATCGCACAGTCAACCGAGCAACCGATACGAATCCTGAAACTCGTGGACAAGTGATTCTGCTTCACGATGCCGGCGGAGATCGATCCGCAACAGTTCAGGCGTTACCGCAATTGATTCACGAATTAAAGGCTCGGGGATTTCGCTTCGTGCCCGTTTCGGAATTGGCAGGTCTGACTCGCGATCAGGTAATGCCCACGATTCCCGCCGGTGAGCGAGTGTTCACGCGCGCAGACGCGGTGACCTTTTTCTTTTTGTCAGTAGGCGGCTGGACTCTGCAATGGGTTTTCATCATTGGAATACTGCTTGGCCTTGGTCGGTTGCTGTTCGTAGGCTCACTGGCGTTTGCCCAATGGTTGCGTTCAAGACGTCGCGAACGATTGCACGAAGGAGAAGCGACCGCGCCTTTTGTTTCAGTCATTGTCCCGGCATTTAATGAAGAGTTAGTAATCCCGAAAACGATCAGGAGTCTGCTCGATTCTGACTACGAGGCTTTCGAGATAATCGTTGTTGACGATGGCTCGCAAGATAACACCACCGACATCGTTACAGAGCAATTCGGAGAAAACCCACGGGTTCGACTATTCACGGTGGAGAACAACGGGAAGGCGGAAGCTTTAAATACAGGCCTGGCACACGCAAAGGGTGAGATCATTATCGCGCTGGATGCCGACACCTTATTCGGGCGGCAAACAATAAGCGCACTTGCGAAGCGTTTTTCTGATCCGCAGATCGGCGCTGTTGCTGGCAACGCCAAGGTCGGCAATCGAACAAACATAATCACACGATGGCAAGCGCTGGAGTACATCACTTCACAAAACATGGATCGGCGCGCGTTTGCCAGTCTGAATTGCATCACCGTTGTCCCCGGTGCAGTAGGTGCGTGGCGTCGCGATCTACTAACTACAGCGGGCGGCTTCTCGGCTGATACGCTCGCTGAAGATCAAGATCTGACGTTACGGATTCGTCGGCTTGGTTACAAAATCGGCTACGAAGAAACTGCTGTTGCGTGGACCGAGGCTCCGGATCGACTGAAAACTCTCGCGCGTCAGCGATTCCGTTGGGCGTACGGCACGCTGCAGTGTATGTGGAAGCATAGCGACACGCTGTTCCGACCGCGCTACGGAACGCTCGGGTTTATCGCTATACCGAACGTCTGGATTTTTCAGATCCTCTTTTCATTGCTTTCACCAATTATGGATCTGATGCTTCTCTATACTTTGATTTCCACGCTCATCGATTGGATCCAACAACCCACCGGATATTCATCGACGAACTTACAACAGGTACTCTTTTATTACGCATTGTTTTTGGCGATCGATTGGGTCTCAGCGTGTTTTGCTTTCATGTTGGAACGGCGGGAACGATGGGGTTTGCTCTGGTGGTTATTTTTGCAGCGGTTCTGCTACCGACAAGTGATGTACTACGTCATGATCAAGTCAGTCGGTATGGCGCTGCGTGGTCCAGTTGTGGGATGGGGCAAGCTAGAACGGAAAGCTACTGCTGAGGCGCGTCCATGATTATCTGAGGCGCGGAAGATGGGAAAGCGCAGAATATGGATTGTCTGGCTGACGCTGCTATTCGCCGCATTCACCTTTCGGTTTTTTCTTGCAGTCCGCTTCCCAAACGATGCTCCCGACGATGGTCGAGTCTATGCGCAACTCGCGCGAAACCTTCTTGAACAGCGCGTTTACTCCCACGAAACTGAAGCTCCTTACGTCCCATCGTTGATTAGATTGCCGGGTTACCCACTTACGCTAGCCGCTATCTATTCAGTCTTCGGTCATAACAACAACAGGGCAGTAAGAATTGTTCAGGCGGTTGTCGACTCCGCGACGTGCGGTTTAGTCGCGTGGGTGTCGTATTGTTGGACGCCCGACGAAGAGCGAAAACGTTTTGCTGCCACCGCATCGCTCGTGTTAGCGGCGTTGTGTCCGTTCACCGCGATCTACGTTGCAACGATTCTCACCGAAGTGCCTACGAGCTTCTTCGCTGTTCTGGCGTGTTTGACTACTACATTGGCGTTCGACAGCTCAAAGGCGTCGCGTTGGCTATGGGCGTTAACGGGACTCGTTTGTGGCATAGCAGTTTTGTTTCGCCCCGACAGTGGATTGTTTGCGTGTGCAATCGGCTTAACGATGTTCAGCTTCCCGAAGGCAGATCGCTCCATGCTGACAAGACTTTGGAGAATGATTCCTTCAGCAGCGATATTGGCAATTGCATTTTGTGTTGTCTTGGTCCCATGGACCATCCGCAATGAACGAGTCTTTCACGTCTTTCAGCCATTAGCGCCTGCACACGGAGAAATGCCTGGTGAGTTTGTTCCCAGAGGCTACTTACAGTGGTTGCGTACCTGGATTGACGAGGGACGCTACATTGGACCAGTTCTTTGGTCTGTCGATACAAATCCAATACAAATGGACTCATTCCCCGATCGAGCATTTGATTCAGCTGCGGAGCGAGATCGCGTAGCCGCGCTTATTCAGAAATACAACCACCCCGATCAGAAAGAGGAGGTGAGCCCGACTGATGAAGAATCTACAGAGGAAGACACGACGGACGAAGAGTCGCCGGATGAAGACGAGGCTAACTCACAAGATAACACGGAACAAAACGTAGAAATGACACCGCAGATCGATGAACAGTTTGCGCAACTTGCACGAGAGCGAATTACGCGATCGCGGCTGCGGTATTACCTGGTGCTGCCGATAAAGCGAGCGATTTCGCTTTGGTCTGATACGCATTCGCAATACTACCCTTTCGAAGGCGAGCTTTTTCCCCTCGAAGATCTCGATTACACGATTCACCAGCAATACTGGTTGCCGTTCTTTGCTGGTTTGACCTGGATCTACACGTTGCTGGGAGCGCTCGGGGCGTGGTTGTTGTGGCGCATGCGAACGTTAGACGCGCACCGTTGGGTGACGCTCGCGGTACTGATCATAGTTCTGCGCCTGGGATTCTTTTCAACCTTGGAGAATCCAGAACCGCGCTACGTTGTGGAGTTGTTTCCGTTTATTTCAATACTTGGAGGGATTGCAATCGCCTTTGGAGTGCGCCGACTTGTCGGCGCTTTTGCCCGCGTGCCGACAGAAGGTTGATTGATTGTAAGAGCGGCCAAGTCAGCGCACTCCAAAGAGTTGACTCACGGAGTCGGCGATGGCTTCGGTGAAGCTTGTTCTGAGGGTGGAACACTCGCCGGATTCGGAGCATCTGGTGACGTGTGTAGATGAATTGCTTTCCACGCCGTCCCGAATCGCTTAAAGACAAGTGTCATCCGACCCGATGCGGTTTCCGGCGTTCCTTTGTACGTTTGCGATTGTGTCCACGAACAATTGACCACAGCTCCGTCCCGGCCGAGCATGGTTACTGACACATCGCGCACATTAAGTTTCGCGTCCTTAATCTCGGGATACGAACTGAGTCGGTTTTGTCTGACCTGTTCCCACCCTTTAGTTACTGTTCCGTTGTAGTTAAATAGAGTGAGACCAGGCGACTTCCAATAAACACTCATCACCTTCTCAACATCTGCGGTTTGGATTCCGTCAATCAAACGATTGAACGCAGCTGTTACTGCCTCACTCCCAGGAACGACCGGCGGCGTTTTCGCGCTGGCAGGCGAGGGTGCCTGAACAGCTGGCGGACTTGCTTTCGGCCCCGGCAACGGAGGCGTTGCCTTAGCCGGTGGAGGCGTTGATCGATTGGTGTTAGTGGATTGCGGTCGGGGCGCAGTGGTTGATGAATTTGAGTTCTGCGCATTTACCTGAGGCGCTAGAACCAAAAGGAACGCGATGATGGTGGTTCGTTTGATCATGTGTTGTCCCCGCTGATTTCGCTACTTAACTCTAGCTAACTAGACGTCTCCCAGCTGCTCCATTGCTTCAAACCAGGGTACGCCACTTCTTAAGCGCGTAACAGACCTGTCTTGGCCAATAATTTCAAAAACTTCAAACATCGAGGGGCCGACCGCCTGTCCTGTCAGCATTGTACGCGAACCGTTGATAAACAAACCGGCTTTCGCGCCAACTTCGTCCGCGAAGGCACGCAGCTCCACCTCGACATTTTCGGCAGCGAAAGGCTCAACGGTTTCCAATTTGTCAGCGAGCCTGGGTAGTAGTTCGCGAAGCTCGGGTGCTTTGCGGAGGTTCTTATCGATTGCGGCAGCCTCGAAGTCAAAGTCGTCAGAAAAATATGCGCGTCCCCGGGTTGAAAAGTCTTTCAGAGTAAAGAACCGTTGACGAATCAAGTCGACAGTCTTCATCAGCCACTCGCGATCGTCCTCGTCGTACTCCTCGCGCCAAAGCTTGTTCTCGCGTAACTCAGCTTTCACCATCGGCAGTAACTCATCGAGCGACATCGTTCGAATGTATTCCGCATTCATCCACAGCGCTTTATCATCAGTCCAGCGGCGAGGATCGTTCTCGTGGAAATTGAACACCGCGTTAGCGCGGCCAATTCCTTCGAGCGAGAAGCTATCGATCAATTCCTGCTTTGTCAGGATCTCTTTTCCTTCAGGTGGCGACCAGCCAAGCAGCGCCAGAAAGTTTCGAAATGCAGCAGGAACAAACCCGCGATCTCGATAGGTCGTTAGTGAAACAACTTCGCCGTGTTTGCGCTTCGACAGCTTTCCCTTGTTCGGCGCAAGGATCAGCGGCAGATGCGCAAACGTCGGTACAGGGGCACCGAGCGCTTCATAGAGCAGCACTTGTTTATGTGTGTTTGTGAGATGGTCCTGGCCACGAATGACGGTCGTGATTCCCATCTCAATATCGTCGATTACCACTGACAGGTTGTAGAGCGGGTGACCATCGGAACGCAGCAACACAAGGTCCTCGATTTCGGAATAGCTACGCTCTTGTGGTCCATACACCTTGTCGTCAAATCTCGTGTGGCCCGTCACCGGCACTTTCAAACGCACTGCGAATGGCTCGCCCGTCTCGGCACGTTTGTTCGATTCTTCAATACTTAAGTCTCTGAATGGATTCGCATGTATGTCGATACCTTCAACCGACTGAGTGCGAGCGCGTTCAGCGACACCTTGTTTTATAGTCGCATCGTCTCGTTCGTGTTTCGGCGCGAAGTCGCGATAGGCCTTGCCCTCTTTAATCAGGCGATAGGCAGCTTCACGATGCTTAGGTGCATTGTCCGACTGAAAGACCATCTCTTCGTCGTAATCAAGACCCAGCCACTCAAGGCCTTCGATAATCGACCGCGTCGACTCGTGTGTGGACCTCTGCAGATCCGTATCTTCAATGCGCAGCAAAAACTTGCCGCCAGTTTTTCGCGCGTAGAGCCAATTGAATAATGCGGTGCGAGCAGCGCCTATGTGCAGGTAGCCGGTTGGTGATGGTGCGAAGCGAACGCGAACGGTCATAAGAAAAAGTAGTCAGTGGTCAAGAGTCAGAATTCAGTAGGGAACACGGTTCTACTGATTACTGGCTACTGACTACTGACTACTGGGAAGAACTGGCGGAGATGACAGGATTCGAACCTGTGAAGGGCTTTTGACCCTTAACGGTTTAGCAAACCGCCGCCTTCAGCCACTCGGCCACATCTCCGTGCCGTAAACAGGCGGAAACCATTCTAGTCGGGAGTGAACTATTGTCAACTGTAGCAAACCCACTAAATCGCTATTCAATGTAAGGAGATTTGTAGGACATGGAATGCTGTGAGTCCCCTCAAGACCCATAGCGCTCAAGCCTCATCGCAGCGTGCGACGTACAAAGCAACAACAATCAAGCCTCATCGAAACAGCTCAAGTTCAGATAAATGCAGTAGGGAAGATGAAAATTGAGCACTAATGTTTGGCACCTGGCTTCTAGAATTGAAGAGCGGGAGTTATAGAAGCACCGATGTCACCGACCATTCATTGCTATCAACCGATCCCGATCCTTCTTCATTTCATGGTTCTTGTTTAGCCCCTCACGTACATCGCGAAAGATCTCTGCAGCACAAGCATCGGCTGGTTCAGCAATCCGGTAATGCATCCATTTGCCATCGCGACGCGCTTTCACCAATCCTGCCCGGCGAAGGTACGCCAGATGTCGCGAGATCTTTGGCTGAGTGCTCTCCAGTGCTTCGACCACTGAACAGACGCAAACTTCATCTGTCCCCAACAGGTGAATCACACGCAGTCGAGTGTGGTCGGCCAAAGCTTTGAAAAACTGCTCAAAGCTGAAATCGCCGTTTTTCTTCATGGCGGTACTGAACTCTTCGTGTCTTGATTGTAGGTGGCTCTCCGTGGCCGCCCTATCGCGTCGCCCATTAGTTCGGTTGGCGGCCACGGAGCGCCGCCCCTACAATCAAGACACTAACAACTCTTCCGTGGGCTGAATTCAGTACGATTCTGAGGTAGTCTGAGTTCTGATACGACGGCCAACTCGCAGATTTTCACGGGTAAACACAGATTTCAAGAGTCAGTGCCGACTACCGTGCTGCGCCGCTCCATGAAGATCGTATTGCGCCACACGTCGTTGAGTTGACCGACCCGCTCACGATATCCGACCTCACGGAATCCGCACGAACGATGCAATCGAATACTTGCCACATTCTCCGGGAAGATACTGTTCTGTAAGGTCCAGATTCCATTCGCGTCCGATTCCGCGATTAGTCTTTCCAAGAGTAGCCTACCTAAGCCAAGACCTTGCGCAGCCGGCGCGACATACACGCTGTTTTCCGCGACCCCGCAGTAAACTTTACGAGTCGATACGCCACTGAGTGCAGCCCAGCCTTTAACTTCGCCGTCGACAACCGCGACCAGTCGCGCAAATCGCAAGTGCTTCGCGTGCCATTCGTCCCATTCCGGCGCTTCTGTCTCGAACGTGGCATTTCCAGACGCAATGCCCGCGAGGTAAATCTCGCGTACGCTGGGCCAATGATTCTCACTCATGAGGAGAATTTGTACATTCATGGCAAAATAAGAGGCGCGAACATTTGATGTCCGCGCCGCATATCTTCGCACGTGCGTTAGCGCTTAGCCTATCGGACGATTCCTTCGTTCCAACATGTGCTGACGTCTTTCCTGAAACATCTGTCTTCGCTGTTCTCGTAGCGTCTTGAGCCGCTCTCGTTGTTCGTTAGTGAGCATGTTGAGATTTTCCGTGCGCGCCGCCGCCCTCGCCTTGCGCAACTCAGCGCGTAGCTGCTGGGTCATAATGCGATCCTGCTCGCCGAATGCTCCGGCTCGTCGCCTTTCACGCAATTGGAAAAGTTGCTCACGCTGAACTTTTGTTGCCTCAAGGTGTTTTTGGCGAATAGCCTTTCGCAGTTGTTGTTGCTCATCCGATAGTTGAAGCGCCCGTCCGAGCCTCAACCGATCGTGCTGCATGCGTCGCTGTCGCAAACGCATTCGCTGTTCTCGTCGGCCTTGTGGATTTGTTGTTGCTGGAGTCGATGGCTCTTGCGCGATTGCGCTAACTCCAAAAACGAGTACCCCAATCAACGACAGCAAAGCTTTTTTCAACGACATAATTCCGGTTTCCTTTTCGATTAATGAATAGAAACGGCTGAGCCAATTCCCGCCTCACGCCTGTCATCTTAGACGCCCGGCCCGCTCGATTGGCTGAGATTTTAGTTGACACTGCTATGACAGCAGAGTACTTTGTATTGCCAAGTAACTGGGCCGCGCCGTTCACGGCACAGAGAGGTTCAGAAGCGGCGGCCTTCACTGCGGTCGAAAATTTTGAGCTTTGCGGTACAATGCCGAACACGATGAGTCTTATTGAGAGTATTAACTCGCCTGGCGATCTGCGCCGTTTGCAACCGGATCAGCTTCAGACGGTTGCCGATGAAATCCGTACTTACATCCTGGAAACAATGTCTCGAGTTGGCGGCCACACGGGCGCTTCTCTCGGTGCTGTCGAATTGGCCGTAGCGCTGCATTACGCCTTTGATACCCCACACGATCGGCTGGTCTGGGATGTTGGTCACCAGGCATACGCCCATAAGATATTGACCGGCCGCCGCGAATCCTTGCCTACGATCAAACAATACGGCGGCATCAGCGGGTTTCTTCGTCGAGACGAGTCTGAATATGACACCTTCGGGGCCGGACACGCGTCGACATCTTTGTCCGCTGCCCTGGGAATGGCGATCGCGCGCGATCGAAAGGGCGAAGATCATCACGTGGTCGCGCTGATCGGCGATGCTTCTCTAGCTGGTGGCATGGCGATGGAAGCGATTAATCAGGCAGGCCACTTGAAGAGTCGTTTGATCGTTGTGCTCAATGACAATGAAATGTCGATCGCTCCAGCTGTTGGCGCGCTCACCGGTTATCTAAATCGTATTCGCGGTGCCCACGGTTATCACCGCTTTAAAGATGAAGTTGAAGAGAAACTGTTGGCAATCCCGTCTGTTGGCGAGCGATTACACCACGCGGCGAAGACCATGAAGGACGTTATCGCTGCGGCTGTGCTACCTGGAGCATTGGTCAGCGAACTTGGTTTCAAGTACATCGGTTACGTCGATGGTCACAATACTCGCGCGTTGGTCGCCGCACTCCGCGAGGCCAAACAAATAAAAGATGGTCCGGTGATCGTGCATGCGTTGACAACCAAGGGCAAAGGCTTCCCAGGCGCTGATACTGATTATTACCGCTGGCATGCCACCGGTCCGTTTGATCTAAGAACGGGCAGGGCTATCTCATCACCGGCGAAAGCGCCGACCTACACGTCTGTGTTTGGCGATGTGCTGTGCGAACTAATGGCGAAGGATCCGCAGATTGTCGCGCTAACAGCTGCGATGCCTGATGGCACAGGGGTTTGTAAACCACTCGAGAAGTTTCCCGATCGCTCGTTTGATGTCGGCATTGCTGAACAACACTGCGTCACCTTTGCGGCTGGCTTATCGTGTGAAGGTCTAAAACCAGTCTGTGCTATCTACTCAACTTTTCTCCAGCGGGGTTTTGACCAACTCGTACACGACGTTTGTATTCAGAACCTGAATGTGAAGTTCTGTCTCGACCGCGGTGGAATTGCCGGAGGGGATGGGCAAACGCATCATGGGTTGTTGGACATTGCCTACCTTCGCGCTGTGCCGAATATCATTTTGATGGCGCCTAAAGATGAAGGCGAAATGCGCGACATGCTGTTCACAATGACTGAGCACCACGGACCTGCCGCCATGCGTTATCCGCGTGGTAATGGCGTCGGTGTTCCATTGGATCGAGAGCCGCAGCTGCTCGAAATCGGAAAAGCAGAGATCTTGCGCGATGGTGGAGAGATTGCGGTCGTTGCGTATGGCTCGATGGTACATCCATCGATGGTGGCAGCCGAGCATCTGGCGAAGGAAGGTATTGAAGCGACCGTGGTCAATGCGCGCTTTGTCAAACCACTCGACGCTCCATTGCTGCTGGCGCTCGCACGGACCAAGCGTTTGATCGTGACTGTTGAGGAGGCTTACCTGGCTGGCGGTTTTGGATCCGCAGTCCTGGAGTTACTTGAAGAGAACGGTCTGCAAGATAAAGTTCGCGTGGTGCGGATGGGAATTCCGGACCGGTTGATTACACATGGAGATGCGAAGTTGTTGCTCGCCAAGTATGGTTTGGACGCCGACGGAATCTACAACCGGATCAAAGAAAGCCTGGATGTGTTGGACGAACGCCGCGCCCTTCCCCAGCGCGTGTCTTAACCAGGAGGCGGTGCAGGAGGCAGGAGCAGGAGCAGCAGGCAGCAGCAGCAATCATTGGTCAGTTATCATTTGACATTTATCAAGTGCTATTTCGGACTTCGTGAGTTCGCCAAATCAACAATGAGTCTCTGCAAAGACCAAATGGCAAATGATAAATGTCAAATGATAACTGACCAATGATTGCTGCTACCGCCCTCCTTCTCGTGCTCCCGCCTGCTGCTCCTGCTCTTGATTTCGCGTGTACGGTTATTCCGTATGATTGATAGACGCGCGCGTGGCTTCGATGCACCAAATCGTTGAGCACCTATCACTTAAGCGGCTCGAACTCTCCCGCAAACTCGCCTAAAAGTGTTGTGGCTGCGATCTCAAACGAGTGGCCTCGTGATTGCAGTCGCTAAAGACAACTCACTCCCCGCGGTGTGTGATCATGGAAGAAATAATGACAACTCAAGAGAATTGGCGCGAAGATTTTGCTTCGGCGGAGCCGCATTTTAACGACGAACGCACTCTTCGCTCTGCTCAACCTGTGGTTCCCCTCGAGACGGTCACAAAAGAACGCCGGCGACGTTGGTTAATGCTTGGTGGGGCATTTGTTATCGCGTGCCTGTTGGGTGCCGCTGCCGCTATGGCGCTGATTCGATTACGGCAACCATCCATCATAGCTGATACGATGGAGGGCCCGATCGACGCACAAACCCACGAACAACCAGTTCAGCCGAACGACTCGGCAGATGCCGTGGCTGAATCTGCTGATTCGCAGTCGGCTGCTGCGGCCGCCACTTCCGACGTTGGAGAGCTTCAACCGGCGAAGGGCAAAAAGAAAAAGTCGCCCAAACACGCGGCGGCGCCTTCCCAAGTTCGAATAATGATCAGAACCGGTCCGGTGCCATCGAACAGTGGCGAGGCCCGACTTGTCGATTCGTGGCAAGAAAAGAGACAACGCCGAGCCTCCAGAGACCGAGACCCTCAGCAAAACCATCACCCCAGCGATCTCTTTCGTATTCGTGAAATCTTCGAAGGACCGCGAAGACCAAGACGCGCGAATAACTATTAAAACCGCATTTGTGTTCAACATGTTGACGGATTCTTAAACCAGTGGCATCATCAGCCCAAAGCGAATTGCAGTCTCTCTCCAAGACTTGAATTACGCATCGCTTGTCCCGGTACAAACTCACTAAGTAAATAATCCCCGACATAATTCAAACGGTTCATAGTTTCGCGCGATGCGGCGCGAGGAAATGGTGAATCTTTATGGGCAAACAGGTGTTTCGTGAGCGGGAATGTGTACACCGAGACGAAGGCGCCGAAGGCAGCTTCTATAATGGGGTGTTTTATGTTCAAGCCTTACAGCGCCTCCGAATTGATGATGCCGTACATGTTGCGAGAAGAGTTAGTTCATTTTTTTGGGCCGATGCCCCCCACATCCTTGTTTGGCTTTGCCACGAATGCGCGGCTGAACTTCACTTGAGTGATTCTCCGCGTGCGCTGACACAAGCTTCCAGGCGCCAAGCCTGAATAGGCCGCGTCATTCCACGGGCGCTTTATGGTCTAATGGTCCTACCGTGAAGCGCGAACGCATCGATAAACTGCTCGTCACTAGAGGCCTGGCCGACTCGCGCACGAAAGCGCACGCCATGGTCATGGCCGGAATTGTGCTGGTTGACAACCAACGAGTCGACAAGCCGTCAGATCAGTTTTTGCCCGATGCGTCGATTCGGATCAAAGACGCAGACAATCCAGCTTCGAAATATGTTGGCCGTGGCGGTTTAAAACTTGAGGCTGCGCTCAGTAAATTTCATATTGATGTTGCGGGTCTGACTTGCCTGGACGTTGGCGCTTCAACAGGGGGCTTCACAGATTGTTTATTGCAGCACGGCGCGACTCGAGTGTTCGCAATCGACGTCGGTCACAACCAGATCGATTGGCGATTGCGTAACGATCCGCGTGTGGAGGTGCGCGAAGGTGTTAATGCGCGCTATCTCCAGCCAGACGATTTTCCGACAAGATTCGATCTCATTGTCGTCGACGTCTCATTCATATCGCTTACCAAAGTTCTGCCCGCGCTTGCGCCGCTGCTGGACGATAACGGACGGTTAATTGCACTCATCAAGCCTCAATTCGAAGTCGGTCGTGGGGAGGTTGGCAGTGGTGGAGTAGTTAGAGATGCTGCCCAGCGTGAACGTGTAGTTCAAGAGGTAATCGAGTTTGCTGAGACGATAGGTCTTACATCTGAAGCACTAATTGAGTCGCCGGTTCACGGGGCTGAAGGGAACATTGAGTTCCTTGCGCTCTTTGGAGTGCGTTGACTTGTCACCGCTTTTACCGGCTCCGAGTGCCTTTGCGTGGAAAGTCACATCTAGCATAAGTCGGAAGTATCTTGGTTCGTGTTTAGTTCGTGTGATTTCGTGGATCGTTCCGTTTGTCCAAAAAAGTAAGGACGATCCACGAAGTCGCACGAACCAACACGAAATCGCGATTATCCCGTCGCCGTGATGATCAAAAAGATAATAACTAAAGATCTTCTTTCGAATGCGGAAGGCGATATGTCCGTCGCCAACTTCTTGATGAGTTACTTCGGGAAGTTTTGAGACAGTTCGATCATTCGTTTCTGCCGCGGTTTGGCTGAAACTAATTGGCGGGCTGTCAGTGTCATTCTAGGAAGTAGAGATGATCTTGCTTCATGCCCCGTTCGACCCAATCGTCCAATGATGTAAACAACGTCGTGGCAGCAGGCGCGCCATTAGCTGCGCGCAACCGGCAACTTAAATGCGGCCATTTCCTCACCGTTGCGCACGAGGACGACGTCGCCTACTACCACCGGATGGTTCCACGTCTTGCCTTTGATTGCGGGAATCCGCGCCAGTTCTGTCAGCCGATCGGTCGCCGCCTTTACCAAAGCAATATCGCCAGACTCAGTCAACACCAACAGCAGGTCCTGATCGGCTAATAAGACGAGCTGGCCGTGGCCATAGTTTCCTTCGTTCCACTTGCGGGAGCCATCCTTCAGGTCCATACAAGCGATCTCACTTCCGACAAACCCGAAAGCGTGACCCTTGTGAACAACGAAGTCATTGAAGAAGGGATTTATTCCGGAAGAGGCCCATCGCTCTTCAACCTTCCACCCTCCTGAGGTATTAGCAACAGCGATCCGATGAACATCGTTTCCGTCGCCGACACTGAGAAGCAGATCGCCTTCCTCGGTTACGGCTGGTTGAATGATGCGTGTACCCGACGGTAGCGCGTATTGCCACAGCACTTTGCCGTCGCTTGGATTGACGCCAATTGCTCCGGGATCACCGAGCATAACAACCTGGGTGACTCCGTTGATGGTCACTTGATGCGGGGAGCTGTAACCACCACCGCCATTTGGACCAAACCAACGTGGCTGTCCGGTGTTCATGTCATATGCGGCGAGCGTGCCGCCAGTCGCGACAATGACGATGTCGCCAATCACGAGTGGCGAACCAGAAAAGCCCCAACCGGGTGTTTTTGTCTTTGTGTCAGCCGCCGCGTTTCGCGACCAGATAACGTTGCCGGTTGCCGCGTCAAGTGCGTTGAGAATACCTGTCGCACCTAACGTGTACACGCGGTCGTTGTTAAGTGTAGGAGTGCCTCGTGGACCAGCGCCGCCATTCGATTCATAGAAGCGCGCCGCGTCTTTATGTCGCCACACCGGCTTGCCGTCATTTAGGTTGTAACAAGCGACAATCTCTTCGTTGCCGCGTTGCTCCTGCGTATAGACAAGATCGCCGTGAACTGCGAAGGATGACCAGCCTGGACCAATCGGTCGCCGCCACATTTCTTTTGGAGGTGAGTTGGTCCAGTCTGTTTCCAAACGGACGCCGTGAACAATCCCATCGCGTTGCGAACCACGGAACCCGAGCCAGTCGTACCCGCGGTTCGTTGTTGCAGTTGCCGGTGGAGCTACTGTGGGTTCGTCTCCTTTAGCTACGAGTAGTTCTTCAGGAGATTTAGTCCATCGCCAGTGAAAGTCGTTTTTGAAGTTGCCGGTGAATCCGCCCGTCCGAATAAGTGTGAAGACGCCGCACACAAGGAAGATAACAATTGCCATCGAGAGCCAACGAAGCCCCGTGTTGAGACGGCGACTGCCCACGGCCCAAGCCACCAACGCCACAGCCATGATTGGCACAGCCATCACGGGCAACAGAGCCCCCATTGCTCCGCCGGCAATCGACGGATGAACTAAGCGATAGGTAACCAGCACCGCTAGCACCATCAATGCCAACGCACCCAAACGTTCGAGCCAGGGTGCACGGCTGAACAAAAGCCACCACAAAAGAACAGCCAGGGTGGCGAGCATTCCACCAAAGACGCTGATGATTGCCACTGGCAGGCCCGCTATGATCGCGTCAGGTGCAACAACAGGAACGATAAACCTTAGCAGCACGATTAGTGCTGCGAGGACGATCCCGGGCCAAAGCCGCAGTGGCTTTCGAGGTCTTGATTTGTCTGATTCGATGGGCAGGGGTTGGGTGGCGAGCGATGGGTCGTGGGTGTTTGTTGCCATGAGACGAATACGTTCCTTAGCAGCGGATTTGTTTCGTCGATTGCCTATTAGACAGAATGTCAGGATTATAGGATTTCAAACACGAAAACTGCAGGAGAAATCTTGTAATCATGAAATTCTGTAGAGTCTATTTCGCTCCTCACCGGTGTTGAACGCTATTGCCACCAGCACGAGATGTTGGCGGTTAGGTTGATTCGCGACTTAGCGCTTCAACATCGATCGACATGAGATGAATGCCTTTTATGTAACGTGCGCCGAGGCGTTCGTAAAACCGCAGCGCTAGTTCGTTTCGTTCGTAAACACCCCAAACAAGCACCGTTGCGCCTTCTCGTTGAGCTACTTCACAGGCTTGTTTCATCAGCGCCTTACCAATTCCGTGGCCACGATACGCCTCGTCGACGTAGAGATCGACGACGTATAGCAGACGACGGCCGTAGTCGGTGTCGTAGCCAAAGTGGTAAAGCAGATAACCGGCTGCCTTGTCTTCAATCTCTGCGATCAGCGCGAGGAACGCGGGGTTCTCACCAAAGCCATCGCGTAGGTAGGTGGACGCATTAAAGTGGAAGCGAGTTGGATCGCCAAGCTCGTTCAGATACTTCTGTAGACCAGAAACGAGCTTCGATATCGATTCAGCATCATCTGCGGTTGCTTCTCGAATATTCATCGCCGTTGAGGACGGATCATTACCACAATGAGGCGAGAGAGCGAAGAGCGTGAGGACGAAAAACAGGCCGGAAGCTCCGACATCTCACAGTAGCTGTTGAAACTCGGCAACAGCGTCTCTTTTCAGCCACTCATCAATTTCATGACGTTTGACTGGACCATGATGCTGCGTCGTACGTCGCAACAAGCGGGCAACATATTCCATGGCGAACGGGTGGTCCGCTTTCGTTGCTGCTTGGAAAGCGTTGCCGTCGAACGTCCCGACTTTCGCGAGGATAAGATCCTTCAGTTCTTGCCCGAAATTTCTGGAGTTCGCGCTTACCTGCCATGCGCCGGCCTCAATTGTGTCAGGAGTAACCGAAGTCGGGTTCGTTGTATCGACTCCTGCATTCCATTTCCACGACGACTCAAAACCGGCGAGCACTCGCATCACTTCCAACATCACAGCGCGGCGATGCTGCAGACCTTCCCATGGACCGAGAACATTTTTAATACTCGAGTAGATGTCGTTGAAAGGATTGGGCGCGAAGATCTCGTCAGATGCCTCTCTACCCCAGGCTACGAGCTGATCGAGAAAGTCATCGGGCGGTTTACCTCTGTTTGCGACTCGTTGCTTTGTTGCTATGTACGTCATACTAGTAGTGATGATCCCATCTTAAATATTTCGCACCAGGAATCCTTCGATCGCATCACACGCGGCGCGCACGCCATCTTCAGCCTGTATACGTCGACCTGCAAGTGCCGCCTGTTCTGAGTATTTGGGATTATCAATCAGTCTGTTTAAAACCTCGGCCGTGCGACTGCGGTTATAGCCTTTTCGAGAGACGGTAAGGCCCACGCCTAATCTCTCGATGCGGGCTGCATTGTCGTACTGGTCGCCACCACATGGCACAACAATCATCGGCTTTCCCGCGCGAAGAGCCTGTGCAGTTGTTCCGATGCCCCCCTGATGGACGATGACGGACGCATGCGGAAACACTTGAGCGTACGGCGCGTAATCAACGGCAATAACGCCAGACGGCAATGGTTCGCGCAGTTGATTAAGTGGGTCGTCTCCGACGATTAACAGGGCGCGCTTTCCGAGACTCCTCGCTGCCGCAATACTTTCATCATAGAAGTTTCCCGCAGCCCACACTACTGATGAGCCCAGTGTGAAAACGATCGGTGCTTCTCCGTGGTCCAAAAAGTTAACGAGCTTGGACGAAAGACGCAGATCGTTTTCGTCGTAGAAAGGAAAACCTGTGACGCGCGTGTTTGCAGGCCAGTCGAGTTGTGGTTCGGCGAGCACGAGAGAGAACAATGCGAGGATGAGATGCGGTGAGTTTCTTCCTTCAAAAAGTGGATCGAGTCCGCGTGGAAGTCCGAGTTCCTTGCGAAGTTGATAGACAGGCTGACTCCAGCCACCGCCGATGAGTCTCGCAAATCTAAAAAGTGGGCGATGGAAGGTGGGACCTAAGCCGCGCAGAATTGCGAGCGCCGGCATTGGCGCAAGCACCGGCGGATCGTAGGCCGACATGAACGCGCCAGGCTGCAATTCAGTCGACACCCAACGCACTCCGAGTTTTTCCGCCAACAAGGGAGCGGCAAAAATGAGCAGTTGAGAAACAAGAAGATCTGCTCCTCCGTCCTTTTGTACTGCGGCGCTCAGGTCTGCGTACGAGTCTCGCAGCGAGGGTAAGATAAACTCGCGGATGATCCGTTCGAGACCACGCTTTGGTTCGATAAAACGCCAATGCAGTTCTTTGTCGTCGAAGGAAAAGTCGGGCCGCAACGCGTGGAATGCAAGGCCCGTCTGCTCAACTTTCCGACGGTGATATTCGCTTGTGGCAATTACTGGTTGATGGCCGCGCGCTCGCAGTTCCGAAGCAATCGCAAGATAGGGATGAAGATCTCCAAGCGTGCCGTGTGTGGCGAGGACTATACGCTTCGCGTTCATCTCTCGGCGATTTTGATATAGCGGGTTAGTCCGGTGGCAACGATAACTGCGACGAGAAATGCCGGCACGGCGGTGAATATGGGCCAGGCCACGAGCGCGATGAAGTAGCGCCAAAGAGGTGCGCTCGATTCAATCCACGCCGCGTGGAACGTCGCGGCGACGGCGAGTAGAAATGCACCAAACGCGACGGCGAGTGCGGCATGCAGCGCGATTGTCAGCGACGTGTTCCGAAACCTCGCGTATTCCAGCCACAGATGAACTGCAAAGGTGATAGCACTAAAGATCCACGCGCCCAGTCGCCACAGAAAAACGCCACGCTCAGTCACACCTAAATCGTCCAGCTCACCGAAGACGTAACCAACCACGAAATACACAACGCCGACGGAAAGCACGACGAGAACAGTAGTTCTGAAATCAGCCTTCTCGATCATGGACCCCAGCCATGGGCCGTTCTTGCACAACGGAACTATAGGCTAATTACCCACTTCGTTGACACTAAAAAGCTGGGCCGCGTATCATCCCGCCTGTTTCGGCCGTACTATAAAACTAATCACACATTCTCCTCCAAACGTTGCTAGATTTGTCGTTTGACTCCGACTGATCGTAGCGTCTGCGACAGGATTACAGAATTAACATGATTATGGTTATGAAAATAAAGACGGGCCACCCTACCCGTTCAACTTTTAATCATGTAATCCTAAAATCCTGTCAGAGTTGATCGTAGCGCACCATGTCGTCAATTAAACGCATAGGGCTGGTCCTCAAACCCCATCAGCCGGAAGCATTGAAGACCATCTGCGAACTGACGCAGTGGTTGACTGCGCGCGCCATTGAACTAGTTGGTGGACCGGAGATCGAACGCGAGCAAATCAAACAAGAAACTGGTTGTGCTGTACGTGAAGTGCCTTCTGACAAACTCGCGCAGCAAGTAGATCTTGTACTGGTTCTTGGTGGTGATGGAACGATGATCGCCACCGCGCGAATGATCGGCGACAGCGACGTTCCTGTGCTCGGTGTGAACTTTGGTGGACTTGGTTATCTTGCTGAGTTTCGGATCGAAGAACTACACAGCGCACTCGAAGCAATACTTGCCGGGAATTATCGTCTCGACAAACGCGTGATGCTCTCCGTCGAGTTGTTACGTGGCCAGGAGTCGATCACTACGAACCGCGTTCTCAATGATGTGGTAATCAATAAGTCGGCGCTCGCGCGGATTATCGAAATCGAAGCTTACTTCAACCAGCAGTTTGTGAATTCTTTTCGAGCTGACGGTCTGATTGTTTCAACGCCAACCGGCTCTACGGCGTATAACCTTTCGGCAGGTGGGCCAGTGATCTTCCCATCGATGAACGCGATCGTAATCACGCCTATTTGTCCCTTCACACTTTCTAACCGACCAATCGTTGTGCCTGACGATGCTGATATCGAATTGCGTCTGAAGACAGACAAGGAAGATGTAGCACTGACATTGGATGGACAGGTTGGATTCGCGCTCCAGGTTGAGGATCGAGTGATGATCAGAAAGAGCAATACGACTTTTAAGTTAATCCAACCGGCGAATCGGAATTACTTTGACGTGCTGAGAGACAAACTAAGGTGGGGAAGGTAAGACATTGGTGATTGATGATTTTTGATTGTTGATTGCAGATTGTCGGCTGCCATTAACAATCATCAATCAACAATCATCAATCAAGAACAATCATGACTGACGACGACAACAACAAGAACCACGACCTGATAGACCCAAATGAGTTTGAGCGCGAGCTCACCACCGATCTGGATGAAGAGACTCCCGACAAGCCAAAAGGTCTCGCGCTGCACACGCGTATCCTGATCGGCCTCGCTGTGGGCGCCATCGCCGGCATCAGCGTCAACTACGCGTTTACTGGTGAAAATCCACGTGTGGCCTGGGTGATCGATCACATCACCAACCCGATCGGCCAGCTCTTCCTTCGCTTGCTCTTGATGATCGTAGTGCCGCTTGTCTTTTCGTCGCTCGTGGTGGGCGTTGCCGGGATCGGCGATATCAGAAAGCTTGGCCGTGTTGGTTTGAGATCGTTCGCGTATTGTGTGGTTATCTCGGCAATCTCTGTTGTCATCGGCCTTTTCCTTGCCAATACCATCAAGCCTGGTACGCGAATTAGCCAGGCGACAGCGATTGCGTTGGAGCAGCGGTTTGCTACTGACGCCACGAAGAGAGTCGAAGAGGCAAAGATGGCCAAAGCTGCGACTCCGACACCTCTGATGGCCGTTATAGAAACTATCGTTCCAAAGAACCCGTTCTGGGCTGTCGCGGGCAAGGAAGATGCGAACATGCTTCACGTCATGTTCTTTGCCTTGATTATCGGAGTTGCCATCACGTTGATTCCCGCTTCGGTTACTGCCCCTTTTGTTTCCTTCATGCAGGGGCTCTACGAGATCACCGCCAAGATCATTGAGATCATCATGAAGTTTGCGCCGTACGCTGTTGCGTGTTTGCTATTCACGACTACAGCGCGGTTTGGAATAGACCTGTTGCAGGCACTCGCCTGGTTTGTCTTGACAGTGCTGCTCGGGTTGTCGCTGCACATGTTTGGCGTCTACTCCCTGTCAATCTATTTCCTATCGCGTATTTCGCCGCTGGAGTTCTTCCGCAGGATAAAGACAGTTATTCTCACTGCGTTCTCAACTTCGTCGTCGAACGCTACACTTCCAACAGCACTCCGTGTTTCTGAACAGAACCTCGGTGTCCCGCGCGAAATCAACAGTTTTGTATTGACGGTTGGAGCAACTGCCAATCAAAACGGCACCGCCCTGTACGAGGGCGTAACTGTTCTATTCCTGGCCCAACTTGCCGGAGTCGACTTAAGTCTTGGTCAACAGTTAATGGTGGTTTACCTGGCGATAATTGGAGGCATAGGCACGGCGGGTATTCCATCGGGTTCAATTCCGTTCATTGTCGGTGTGCTGGTTACGGTGGGTATCGATCCGGCGCTCATTGCGATCATTCTTGGCATTGATCGCATTCTCGACATGTGCCGCACTACACTGAACGTAACCGGCGATATAACTGCTGCCACTTACGTTGCGCGCGCGGAAGGTTATGAACTACTGCGTCATCACGATCCAGCGATCGTTCATGGCGGAGTGCCGATTCCCACGCGTGCTGCGGAATAACTTAGTAACAAGCGTGCGATAATCTCAGCATAAAACCCTACGACATTTTGGTGCATGGTTTTCCCGCTATACGACGACAACACCGACCGTACCACAACGCCGTTTGTGAACTATGCGATCATCGCGGCGAACATCCTTGTATTCGTTTTACTTCAACAACTAGGCACGAACGAAAAGTTTACGTATGCGTTCTCGACTGTCCCGCTCGAAATTACAACGGGCCGCGACATTGTGACGCCTGCGCGTATGCTTGAGGATCCTGTAACCGGTCAGCGCCTTCTGATGCCAGGACTAGGTGAAACGCCACTGTCTGTGTACCTGACTTTGTTCACGTCGATGTTCATGCACGGCGGAATTGCGCACATCGCTGGCAACATGCTCTTCCTTTGGATATTCGGCGACAACATCGAGGACCGGCTCGGTCATGTGCGCTATGGAGTCTTCTATTTGCTTTGCGGTGTAGCAGCTTCGCTGGCGCATGTTTTTACAACTGCCGCTCTCGCAGCTGATCAAAGCAGCATGTTGGTGCCGAGTCTCGGTGCGTCAGGTGCGATTTCGGGTGTGTTGGGCGGATACATTCTGCTGCATCCCAAGAGACGTGTGACCGTAATTCTTTTTCGGTTCCTCACAGATGTGCCTGCCTACGTGGCCATAGGGATCTGGTTTGCGTTCCAACTCATCAGTGGACTCGGCATGCTGGGTGGAGGCTCGCAGCAGGGCGGCGTCGCTTACGGCGCGCACATCGGCGGTTTCATCGCAGGTATTGTACTGATCAAATTCTTCGATCGCGGTGGTGCGAGACTAAGCTCGGGGTAGTAATTCCCGAAGGGAATAATTCAATAGCCGGGGACAACGTCCCGACAAGTCGGGACTTGCCCCCCGGCTATTAAATGTCACGCCTGCGGCGTGACTCGTTAGTGTGAGTTACCGCCCCACAACTAAAGATGCTGCATCTCTGATTCCACACAATTGCTGCCAGCCATAGTCGTCAGTTAACATCCGAATGAATCATGGCGGCAAACACTCCATCACCTATCAACCAACAGGGATTGAAAGTCGAGTCCACGCCCCGTGCGGAAATGAATCTTTTTCCACTGGAGACGTTTGCTTATGAGTTTCCAGGTAAAGAGATCAAGATCAATTTCGAGATTCCCGAGTTCACCGCAATCTGCCCGTTCTCTGATTTTCCCGACTTCGCAGTGATTCGCATCGAGTATGTTCCAAACGAACGTTGTGTAGAACTGAAGAGCCTAAAGCTGTACATCAATTCGTTTCGCAATGTGAAGATATTCCACGAGCATGTGATCAATGTAATCCTTGAAGACTTCGTCGCCGCGTGTGATCCAGAAAGTGTGGACATCGAAGGCGACTTTCATGTGAGGGGAAATATCAAGACTATTGTGAGGGCGAGCTACAAACGAAAGTGAGGTTTTTGGTCTTAGGTCTTACTGGGAGCGCGGACGTCCTCGTCCGCAAACGCGACGCAGTC
>DATIBJ010000168.1:0-32732 GCA_035457565.1 Pyrinomonadaceae bacterium
TCAACGTCGGAATTAACCGGTGACGAGACTCCCGCTCTGCGTTCTGCTAACACAGCGGAATTCCTACCGGCGAACTTCAGCGTCACAGAAAACACCACACGGCACCTCAATCAAAAGGAAGGAAGCCGCTAAATTCCAAGACGGAGCTTCCAGTAAACCCGCCGATTCTGTCGATGCTCGCCAAACGCGTCAGCGAATCGTCGCCAGTGACGGCCGTTTTTCGCGTGGGCGATTTTCTGAATAGACTTCGATCTGATTTGATCAAACTACCTAGTCTCTTGTTCGGATGCTGCTTGACTATCAAGTTCCGGGCTCCTGACACCGACTGCCGGTTCACCAAGCACAACACGGACACTGTGCGTTTGCCTGTCAGCATTCAAAGGAATATGCACGTCGTCCAGTGATTGTCCGTCCAACTCAACACTAGCAACCCCGCGACTGACACCAAGCGGGTTTTCTACCTTGATGCGATAGGTTGTATGGTCGCGCCGGTAAGTGATCTCAAAGTTGCGCCACCAGCGCGGAATGCAAGGATTAATTTGCAGACGGTCACCTCGCAACATAAAACCTAAGATCGACTCGAGACCCGCCCTGTACATCCAGCCAGCAGAACCGGTATACCAGGTCCAACCTCCCCTTCCCGTATGCGGCGGAACCGCGTAGACATCACCCACCGCAACATAGGGCTCGACCTTGTATTTGTGCAGTCCGGCGCGCGTGGCTGAATGATTCACTGGGTTCAAAAGCGAGAATAGTTCGCCAGCGCGTTCGCCATCGCCCAGTATCGCGAACGCTATCAACGTCCAGAGCGCTGCATGAGTGTACTGTCCACCATTCTCCCGAACGCCCGGCACATACCCTTTGATATAACCCGGATCCAAATTGCTTTTATCGAAAGGCGGTGTAAAGAGTATTACCAGACCGTCGCCGCGGCGGATTAAATACTCTTCTACTGATGCCATGGCTCGGGCGGGGCGATAATCTTCCGCCCCACCGGAAATGACCGACCACGACTGGGCGATGGAGTCGATACGACATTCATCGTTCTGGACGGAACCGAGCGGTGTGCCATCGTCGAAATAAGCGCGGCGATACCAATCACCGTCCCAACCATTCGCAGCCACCGCTTCTTTCAGCTTTTGCTGGTGACGTCGATATCGTTCGGCCCACTGCTGTTCTCCTCTCGCATCACACAACGGAGCAAAGCCACCAAGCGTCATGTAAAGGAACCATCCTAACCAAACACTTTCTCCCTCTCCGAGATGGCCTACACGACTCATTCCGTCATTCCAATCACCGGATCCCATCAGCGGCAGACCGTGACGGCCAACCGCCATACTTTGCTCAAGAGCACGTATACAATGTTCAAAGACTGTGGCTGACTCTTCCGAAATAGACGGTTGCGTGTAAACGTCCTGCTCCTCAGATTTCAACAACGGCTGGTCTAAAAATGGCTGCACTTCGTCCAGCAGAGAATGATCGTTAGTCACGCTCACGTAAAACGATGTGACAAACGGCAGCCATAGCCGATCATCCGAGCAGCGAGTTCTAACGCCGCGTCCTGAAGGCGGATGCCACCAATGTTGGACGTCGCCCTCTTTGAACTGATGCCGGCAGGCACGAATAATCTGTTCACGCGCTATTGCCGGTTTGCTATAAACAAGCGCCATCGAATCCTGCAGCTGGTCGCGAAAACCGAATGCACCACCTGATTGATAAAACGCTGAGCGGGCCCAGATCCGGCAAGAGAGTGTCTGGTAAAGCAACCAGCGGTTCAGCATCGTGTCCATGGCCTCGTCAGGCGTTTTAACTTCGATTGTTCCCAGAAGCGCATCCCAATAGTTAAGGACTTCCTCGAACGACCTGTTTACTGCACCCGGATCGGTGAAGGTCGATACGAGAGTTTGAGCGGCTTCCTCCGATTCGGCTTCCCCGAGGAGAAAGAACACCTCTCGGGCTTCTTGCGGCGCCAACTCAATGGTTATTTGGAGTGCAGCGCAAGGGTCGAGACCGGCACCGTCTCTCCCGGCGAGTACGGTTCGACGCAGAGCGGCAGGGCGTTCGAGTCCACCGTTGCGACCAATGAATTCTTTCCGATCACAAGTAGCACTGGATGCCTGTTCACTCGTGGCGACAAATAGAACTCGTTCTGCAAACTCATTATTGAACGGGTTTTTCGCGAAGATAGTACGCTGGGCATTGTCGATTTCCGTGATGATGTAAGGTGCCGTTGTTTGACGCAGCACTCCCATCACGATTTCATTGTACGAAGTGATGCTCAGTCTTCGTTTGCGGCCGGTCCGATTGCGCAAACGAAGCAACGAGATCTTCACGGGCGCCTCAAGCGGCGCAAACACAAGCAGCTCCTGTGAAAGTCCGTGACTGGTATGTTCAAAAACGGAATAACCCTGACCGTGCCTAATCATGTACGGTTCTTTTTCTCGAATAGGTAAAGGAGTCGCAGACCATATGGTCCCGGTATCCTCGTCGCGCAGATAGACTATCTCCCCCGGCGGATCGCTGACTGGATCGTTGGACCAGGCGGTTAGACGATTTTCGCGACTGTTGATTGACCAGGTGTAGCCGCCGCCGGTCTCAGTTACTTGAAACCCGAAGTCAACCTCGTTAGCGATGACGTTCGCCCACGGAGCAGGCGTCCACTGTTCTGCGCCCAGCAGAGTTACATACTCACGACCTCCCTGATGAAACCCACCTAACCCATTGAAAAAACTGAGTTCCGGAGGCGCGACTGAGGCCTCCGGGTACGTTTGCGAGGGCATGCGCCGAACAAATTGAGGCGGAAGAGAGTCGTCTATCATGCGACGCTCGATCTGATCCTCGAGTGGGCCCCGATTACAAACTATCACCGCACGCGCAACCGCGTGCAGCAGGATTCGATCTGCCTCGGGCATCTGATCCGCTCGGCGCAAATACACTCCACCAGGTTTGTCCTGCAGACTTTGCAAACCACTTGTCCGCACCAAAAACTCGAGTTCTTTTTGTAGCGATTCAAAATACGAAGTTGGATTGTCGTTGAGAATTACGAGGTCAATTATCAAGCCCTTGTAATGTAGATATTCATGGCCTCGTATTATTTTGCGGACTTCCGAGAGGTCTTCTGTTCTCTCGATTCGTACTACCAGAATCGGAAGGTCTCCGCTTATGCCATAAGCCCACAGACTCGACTGTGCTTTGGTGTTCAGCGCGAGTACATACGGACTCGGGCGCAAAGAGGGCTCCGAATAGATCATGCGGGCCGCGAGACGTTGGAACAGGTGCGCTTCTTCTGCGTCAATGTTCAAATGACCCATCTCAACCTGGGCCTTCGTCCAGGCTAGCTGTAACTCACGATCGAACGTATTCGGATCGTGATACTTATCGGCGAGCATCGTTGCTTGCTCACGAGAGCTCGCAACGATCGTACTGAAAGAGCAATGGACAGTTTCTCCGGGACGAATACGTACGCGGCGGCGTAAACTGAAAACTGGATCGAGTACCGCTCCAGTGGTGTTTGAGAGTGGCCGGTCTTCCATGACGGCGACAGGATCAGCTGTCGAGTGGCCGCGTCCGATAAAGCGGCTACGATCCGATTCGTATTGAACGGTACCGACGGAATCTCCCTCCACCACGACCACATGGATACCCCAGATCTCTTCGTCGCTTATCGACCGCTGGCGCCGGTGGGCGAGCAGCGCGCTCTCGGCGGAGAAGAATTCGGTTTGAATAAACAGATTGCTGAAGGCCGGATGAGCAGCGTCAGCCTGAGGCGTTGCGAGTACAACTTCCGCGTAGCTGGTCAATTCGATTTCGCGCACTCGTTGTGAATTGTTCGTCAGCGAAATGCGCCGTACTTCGGCGTTATCTTCAGCGGAGACCACAACCTGGGTGTGGGTGACGACACCGTCGTCAGTCCGCCAGAAATCGGCCCTGTCTTCCGAAAACGCAACTTCATACGACTGCGGGCGCTTGAGCACTGGCTGGTGAGTTGCCGACCAGACGTCACCGCTCCGCACGTCGCGCAAATAAACAAAAGTTCCCCAGTTATCTCGGGTTACATCCTCTCGCCAACGAGTGACGGCATTAACGCCGCAGTTTGAGTATCCTGACCCTGCGGTCGTGATCATCACGTTGTAAGTCCCATTTGAGAGCAACTGCGTGCGCGGCGTCTCCGGGTCTGGATCCCTGTACGTCCGAGTAAGCATTCCGGTTATCGTCTCCACTACGCGACCAGTCAACACTTCTTCGGCACGTGGATGAACTGCGCGAACACCTACCGGAATACGTTCCTGCAACAAGAGTTCAGTCGCACGGACTCTGGCATCTGCGTGAAACCGTTTCTCAAAGCGATCGTCCAACAGTACGTTTGTTAAAGCCACCAGACTCATACCCTGGTGATGGGCCATAAAAGCACGAACCAGGACGTTTTTTTGTCCTTGTGGCAGACGCTCAGCCGTGTAATCTATCGACTCGTAAAATCCATATCTTCCGAGTGCTCTCTCCCTCTCCAAACGGCGCAGATTGATGAAAGCAGAATGAGGATCGACCTCTGCGGCGAGCATGGTGGCGTATGGAGCTACAACAAGGTCTTCAATGAGCCCTCGCTTGAGGCCGAGACCCGGTACGCCAAATGGTCCATACTGGTAATTCATATTAAGATCGCGAGCATTGTAAGCGGCTTCGGAGATACCCCATGGCACACCGCGCTCTTGTCCATATTCGATCTGCCTTCTGACCACGGAGCGGTACGTTTCATCCAGGAGTGTATCGCCGTAATCACGCATAATCAGAAGCGGCATCAAATATTCAAAGATGGATCCGGTCCACGATATGAGGGCACGACCGCCGTCAACTGAAGTCAGCTGGCGGCCCATGCGAAACCAATGTTCCTGCGTGACATCACCTTTGGCGATCGCCACGAAACTTGCGACACGAGCCTCAGACGCAAGTAGGTCGTAGTAGGAATTATCCGGACGTTGAATGCTGACGTTGTAACCGATGGTGAATAGCTTCCGCTCACGATCGAAGAGAAAACCAAAATCCATTTCCCCCTTGATCTGCTCTGCGGATTGTGAAAGGCGACTGAATCGCCTTAAAAGATCGGCGGAGGCAATAGCTCCCTGCTCCAGTGCCGTCGTTAACTCGTTTAGGAGATCGTCGGCCTGATCCGACGACTCCGTTCGCAAAGCGGCGACGCGAACCAACGCCTGGTCGCAAATATCCGCCACACCGCCCAAATTCGGAACCTGTTGCAGTAGCGTAAGCAGAGGTTGCTGGGCGCTAACTGACTGCAATTCGTTTGTTGTAATGAGACTCTTCAGAGGTCCCAGCAGGCGGCCCCAGGGCAGAAGGATGTTCGCGTCGCGACGGTGCGCTTCGACTTGCCCGTGCAGTGCTCCGAGCCACCAACGGAGTTCTTGAAAGCTGGCTTCGCCGTGCTCATGCGAAAGCGCGTTGACGATGTCTTCGATTTCAGAGACATGACGACTTAGGGATTTAAACAGTAAGTGCCAGGCATCAAGGGTATGGTTGGAATGGTTGAATATAAGTTGCTGACAAGCTGTGATCTCATCGCGTAGTTGACTGACCGTCACGACCTCCGTTCGTTGGCGAATACTACCCAACTTATCCGCTTCGTCAGACAGACCATCGATAACGTCTACAAATCCTCGAATCACACGGTCATCAAACAACGCAGTATCAGGAAAATCGATGCAGGCCTGCCGCAAAGCCATGAAATGTCCAGCGAGATTTCCACTGTCGACAGTCGACACATACTGCGGATGCAGAGGCTGAAGAGTTGTTGTGTCGTACCAGTTGAAGAAGTGACCGTGAAATCTTTGTAATTTCGCCAGCGTGGCGAAAGTCAGTTCTTGCCGTTCAACAAATTCAAGAGTTCCGACATAGCCAAGGTCGTGCGCACAAAGTGTGGCGAGAGAAAGTAGTCCAATGTTCGTAGGTGAAGTGCGATGTGCGACCACGGGTAACGGGTCCTCCTGAAAGTTGTCCGGAGGAAGCCAGTTATCTTCTGGTCCAACGAAGGTTTCAAAGAACCGCCAGGTGCGTCTGGCGATCGTGCGAGCAAAGTGGACATCTCGAGAGCTAATGAGTTTGGGTTCGATCCGGCGCACGGCACTAATCAAATAAGCAATCGCTGGTGAGGTGCTCCAAACGAGCACGAACACAATCATCACTCGCCAGGCCGGTAGATTAACGATCAAGGTCAGAGCGACTGTCGAGATAACGATCACCTCCGCCGGTAGCATGAACCGGAAGAAGGCACTGAGATCGCGTCCGGCCGACTGCTCCGCATCAGCGGCAGTAACCCACTCCAGCAACTTCTTGCGCGATATCAGTTTTCGATAGGCGGTGCGAGTAATAGCATCAGTCACCAGCCACGCTTGGTAAGTGAGGAAAACAACAGCTAAGGCAAACTGAGCTGAGCTCGTTTTAAAGTCCCGCCAAACGCTCCAAAAATAGTTGGACCGGGAAGCCTTGCGCGGAGTGAACAACAAGGTGCTGGTAACGTGCAGATAAACCGGGAACGCAATCGTTATGAGTCCAAATAGAGTCCAGAGGAGGTATGGACGTGGAAGACTAGTCCAGGCGCCGACCAGCCAAAGAAAAATCGCCGGAGCGACAAGGCTTCGTCGCAGGTTGTCGAGTATCTTCCAGCGAGAAACCAGCGGCAACCGGTTGCGAACCTTCTGACGCTGAGCATTAGGAACACGTGGAAACAACCAGCGAAAGATTTGCCAATCACCACGGATCCAGCGGTGTGCTCTCTTCGCATAGGTGTCGTAAGTTGCGGGATACTCGTCAAGCAATTCGATGTCAGTAACGAGTGCAGCGCGTGCGAACAATGACTCAAAAAGGTCATGACTGAGTAACGTGTTTTCAGGAACACGGTCGCTGAGACAAGCGTCAAAAGCAGCTATGTCGTACAACCCTTTGCCGGTAAAGCTGCCTTCACCGAAGAGATCCTGATAAACGTCAGAGACTGCTGTCGTATAGGGATCGATCCCGGTATTCCCCGAAAATATTCGAGCGAACCTCGTTCGAGACGCGCTCTCGAGCGAAATGCTGACGCGGGGCTGCAGGATTCCATAACCCTTTATTACACGCCTGAGATTCTGATCGATTAGTGGCCGGTTCAGGGGGTGGATTGCCGTGCCGATTAGTTTGCGAGCTGCGTCACGAGGTAACTGTGTATCGGCATCGAGGGTTATTACGTATCGGAGTTTTCGCAGTAAAGAATCATCGGCGGTGCGAAAAATGAAGGACGTGTTTCCGTAACCAAGTGCCAGCCTGTTGAACTCTTCTAACTTTCCGCGCTTTCGTTCCCAGCCTATCCACTTCTGTTCGCTCGGATTCCAGAGGCGTCTCCGGTGAAAAAGATGGAAGTGAGTTACCTCCTCCTTATTGTGACGAAGATTTAGTCGCTCGATACCTTCGCGAGCGGCGAACAATATTGATTCATCATCAGGCAGCGTCTCCGTATCGGCGTCTGCAAAATCACTGAGTAAGGCAAAGAGAATATGCTTGTCCTGGTTCGCAAGATAGTGGACCTCCAGTTTTTCCAGCAGTTCGACGACTTGTGATTCGCTTGAAAGTAGTGTCGGCACCACCACCATCGTGAGCGCGTTCTCGGGAATGCCCTCGACTGTTTGCATGCGTGATAAAAGCCGTGGCGGAAAGAGATGAGTGACGTCCCAGTTAAGCACGCTGACCGCAAGCTCGCTCGCAAGAATCGCAGCGGGAAATGATATGAGTACCAGCGTGGCCACGCTCGCGCCTGCCGCGTGTAGGAGTAGAAGAACTAAGATAAGAATTAATGTAGTGACCATCGCCAGTGTCCCCAGATAGGCACCGGTCGCATGTCGAAGAAGAAAACGACGCAGCCTTTCGCCTAGCGGAGCACGATAGCCAAAGGCAGCCTCCAGTTGCTGCAACCCGTCCTCAACCAAATAGAAGCCCACATGAGTCTCTCGGCGTGCTTCCTCGTGCTCGTCGCTATTCTTGGCTGAGTCGGCCGCAAACTTGACTACCGCACCCGCAACCTCAAGTTCGTTCGTACGCGTGCGTTTACTTATCTTCTCTATTACGTGTCGGTAGCGATCGCGAGACTGGAATTCCATCTTGGAATACACGCCGGCGGGATCCTTGCCTAAGAGCGGATCGATGAGGCTGACACTCTCGAAGAAATCCCGCCAGTCCAGCGTCGATAAAAGTCGCATGCTCGTGATGATGTTTCCGACGGTAACCTGCGTTGCGGCTTGGCGCTGATGTTCGGCGTGAATGATTTGCTCAATGCTTGTTCCTCGTCGAGCGGTCTGTTTTTCCAACCAATCAAGCACTGGCATTACCGCGGGATCCTGTTCACGCAGTCTCTGCGTAAGCTGAACGACAAACGCGGCAGACGTCTGCTCGAGTTTTTCTAGTCGTTCTAAAATTAGATTCGGAAGCGACGAGCCTTGCCGTGATGCAAGTTCGAGAATCTTATCCGCAAGCTTGTCGGCTTGGTCACGCTCGTCACGTGCTCGGACAATGGCATTCGTTAGGCGTCGCAGATTCTCTACAAGGGCAAGGCGCAAAGTGATTGCGACAGCCCATATTTCTCCGATGGTGAGTGGTGCGACTGTTTGATACGCAATGATGAAGCGCCGCAGCGTGTCGGTATCCAGCCGGCAATCAGTATGAGCAATAAGCGCTAGGGCCAGCGCATAGATGCGGGGATAGTCTTTTAGCGGATCGGTAACAAGCTTCGGTAATTCGTGGTAGTAACTCTTCGGCAGATCTTCTCGGATCTCGCGAAGTTGTTCCTCAACGATATGGAAGTTGTCGACCAGCCACTCGGCGGCCGGCGACATGGGTCGGCCCTTTCTAATTGTCTCGACTAGCAGCTTGTACGCCGCGAACAACTTACGGCCATTATCTTCGAGCCGTGGCAAGAGCTGAGCTCTAGTCTTTTTGATTACAGTTTTGTGCTGCGCAGCGAGAGTCTGTGCGTATTGCTCGAGACGCTCCACGCTAAAGATTTCAGCGCGGATAGGGTGCTCATCAGCGTGGTTAAGGGCTCGTCCGAACCTGGTCATCGGCGATGCGAAAAACTCGCTCATAACGGCTGTAACAATTTCCGCTGTTCTGCATCTCGATACCTGAAATACAGAACTTCGGGGGACCGGAAGTGGGAATGAGGTGAGAATACCATGACGCCCCGACCAGAAATCCTTAGGAAACTGCTTTCAACGAGCGATTAATTGCTCCGCTACAATCAAAGCTCTCTCACAACACACGATCAACTCTCTTCTCGCCCCTCCGTTCATCACGAATATTGCTCGAGGGGAATAGTCTCAGAGGTGCCGCTTGTCTCCAGCTATCTTGTCGCGGGACATCCAGCATACGATCGGCCTACGAAGTTACCCTGGCTTGCTCCATAGGTGCCGCCGCCGGCGTAGTCCTGAACCAGATTAACCCAAAAGATCCGGCAGAAACCGTCATCGCTGTTGGGATACTGTGCCCAGATGACGCCGTGCTTGAATCGAGCGTTTGGAATACCAAGGCTATTCTTTTCGATCAACCAATTGGTCTCCTTGATTCCCACCTTAAGCACCTTTGCCTTGGCGATATCGTCAATAGCACCAATCAGGGCATTTCTTTCTGCAGGTGTCGCCGGTGTGTAGCCGGCAGGGCCGGTATATGATGGGAGCGTCTTTCGCGCGACGGCCGCCAGCGAGTCGAGCGCGGGCTTCATGCATTGCTCGAACTTCGGGTCGTTCTCTCGAAATCTTCCGAGCCACTCTTCTCGCGCAGACGGTGAAAGAGCTGCTTCCAGATAAAGATTCTTGCTATCACTAAGAATCGACACGAAATATTCCCGAAGGCCGGGCTTAAACTCCTCAGCTTCCTTTCGAGTCTTTTCAAGATCCGTCAGGTGCACCTCTGCGAGCGGGTTGCTCTTGCAATCCGTGGCAGCGGCCTGCTGGCCAGCGCCGCGGAAACACGCCAGGTATTCTGCACGCTTGGTCGCGATCTCAAAATAGATGGCGGGATTCTTGTCCGGCGCTAAACCCGTGTCAGGAAATGATCTCATTCGGCTCTTTAGCTTTGTCTCGAGCTCGGCGAGCCTCTGCTGCCCGAGGGCAAGAGCCTGATCATCGTCCGCTCCGTGTACCTTAGGCCACGCGTCGACCGTGTCTTGTGAAATGTTATGTTTCTTACCGTAGCAATCCAGATAAGGCGTAATAAAGCTTGCATACCCACCCCAGTCATCATGCCCAGTGTCGCTGATGACCTCATTGAACGTCCCCTCGTCGTAAGACGCTTGTCTCTGAGCGAACGAGACTAATGAAGTTGCAGTAAACATCAGCGACAAAGTGATGATTGACGTGAGAACCCATAGCGAGGCTTTCATGATGCGCTCCTTCGGTCATTTTTTTTTACGATCAACGGACTTTATACCAGCTTCTAATGTAGGCTCCAAACAAGCCATATTCCGAATAGGTTAAAGCAGAAGATGACCTTGCCAAAGTCAACAACTTTACTCTTAAAAGCCTCAAGAGACGGCCATGGCCCTAGAGAGTGCTTAACTACCGGCCTATTTTTAGTGTGCCGAAATTTGTGCGAACGCTGTCAGAAATGACAGTGTTTTCTCTTGATCCGTTCAATTAAAGTGGCACGACCAGCATGTAGTTTAGAACAACCACGGAAGCAGTTCATTTCCCAGCGCCTGCAGGAGGTTGCAAAAGTTGAAATGAAACTACAAAAAGTGATCAAGCGCGCGCGATCTTTCGCAGACCCGTTTTGTATAACCGATGGCGATCGCTTTCGGCTGAAGGATGTCGACCCGAACGATACGCTCAACCTCACTTCCGAGGATAAGCCAAGAGCGAAAGAAGCGCTGGCGATTGGTGTCGAAGCACTTGCAGAGCTTCAGGACATGCTTTACGCCCAGGATCGGTGGGCAGTGCTTCTCATCTTTCAGGCTCTCGACGCCGCGGGGAAAGACGGCGCCATCAAGCACGTGATGTCAGGGATCAATCCCCAGGGATGCCAGGTGTTCTCCTTCAAGTCTCCGTCGCCCGAAGAGCTCGATCACGACTACCTCTGGCGTTGCCTGAAACAGTTACCCGAACGTGGACGGATCGGCATCTTCAACCGGAGTTACTACGAAGAAACTACCGCCGTACGTGTTCACCCGGAGTTTCTTGACGCACAGAAGCTCCCGCCGCAACTGGTAACGAAAAAGATCTGGGATGAACGCTTCACCGACATACGTAATTTTGAACGTTACCTTACGCGCAACGGAGTGGTTGTCCGCAAGTTCTTTCTTCATTTGTCGAAAGGTGAACAGAAGAAGAGATTTCTCATGCGCCTCAACCTCCCTGAAAAGAACTGGAAGTTCTCGGCGAACGATGCGAAAGAACGAGAGTATTGGAAGGACTACATGCACGCGTATGAAGAAACAATTCGTAACACTGCCACCAATGAGGCGCCATGGTACGTGATACCCGCCGATAACAAATGGTTTACGAGGATTGTCGTAGCGTCAGCAGTCATCACTACTCTGGCGTCTTTGGATCTGGCCTATCCAACCGTCAGCAAAGCAAAGCTCAAGGAATTAAAACTTGCGAGGCAGACACTGATGAAAACCAACGGTATTGAGATGCCGGTCGCAAACTTAGAAACGAAGGTGGCCAAGGTGGGAGTGTGAACGTCATACATTTTCATTCATTTAGCCTGCAGTAAAGGGACGAAATTCGGGTTACGTTCCAGTTGCGATTGCACACACAGAGGCAGAAGTCCTCAAAATCTCGAAGCTCATCGAAGCAAAGTTAAAAACGCGCGGTCATCGCGGAGATAGCTCACATACTCTCCATTGACCCTGTGGCTAGCGTCCGTCGGTTCGTTAATGAATCTAGCGGCCCGAAATCCACCAGCCGTAATGCGAGGATGCGTTCAAAGCCGCTCGCTGCATGGAGCCTCAACCACTTGCTCTGGATCGTAACACTCGTTACACTGCCACTTCGCGTTACTTTCATGACGCTGCCGAGCCACACATCTACGCAAGAATGGATTCTGCTGATCCATCAACTGCCACCCCAGCCTACAAATCTGCGCGTACGCATTTGGCGCAAGTTGCAAAAACTTGGCGCAGTCTCGATCAAAAACTCGGTCTACCTGCTACCGGCAACCGAAAAGGCCCACGAAGACTTTCAATGGTTGAAGCAGGAAATCGAATCCGCCGCAGGTGAGGCGTCAGTTTTCAAAGCCGCTTCAGTGGAGGGTGCGACAGATCAGGAGATTATCGCTGCCTTTCGTAAAGCGCGTGATGAGGAGTTTGCTGCGATTGCGGCGGAATTCGACGGCTTAACGGCAGCAATTCGCGAACAGGCCCGAGGTAAGCATTTGTCCGCCGGTAGACTCTCGGCGCACGAGAGTGAGATCGATAAGTTACATGCTGAGTTAGAACGCATCGCCGGCAATGACTTTTTTGCTGCTACCGGACGTGCGGCGGCCTTCGCTGCTTACGAGCGTTGTCAAAGGGAGCTTCAATCGGCACAAGGTCCCAAATCAAAACGCCGATCTTCCCAAACCGTGGGTGGAAAGCTCGACGTTGTGAAGTATCAAGGCCAGCGTTGGGTGACCCGCCGCAATCTGCATATCGACCGACTGGCCTCCGCCTGGCTAATCAAACAGTTCATCGATAAGCGTCCGCGCTTCTATTTCGTTGGCGAAGGCGAAACCATCGAGGGTGCGATTCCCTTTGACACGTTTGGAGCTGAGTTCACTCATCACGGCGAAGACTGCACCTTCGAAACGATGCTCAAGCGGTTTGGACTCAGTCAAAACAAAGGGCTCCGCGAGATCGCTGAGATCGTTCACGACATCGACCTGAAAGACGACAAGTTTCACCGCCTCGAGGCCGTCGGACTGAACGCAATTATTGACGGACTGAGTAAGGTGTTACGAAACGATCGCCAGTTATTACAACAGACCGGCGTGCTCTTTGATGGGCTTCATGCATTGCTAAGCAAGGATGATGTGAAACCGGGTCGCAAGACGAAACGAGATGGAAAGCGCTCTAAAAAGTAGTACTGCGGCATAGGACGAGGTCGATCAATGAGCTATGACGCGAAGCTTGCATGCGGTAGCGAAAGGATTGAGCCGAGTTCATGAAGGAAGCAGTGCTGACAGACCCAAACTCAGGTTGGCGTGGGCGAGCGGTTAACTACCTCGCTCTCGAACACAATGTAACGATTGCGTCAGCGGCAGTCTTTCTTCTAGGTTTCGGGGAGGAGTTATGGAAAAAGTTTCTACCTAAATATCTTGAGGCGGTCGGTGCGAGCACGCCAATCATCGGGCTCTTTGGCACAGCAGAGGATTTTTTCGACGCCTGCTATCAGTATCCAGGTGGGTTCATTGCTGATCGGTTTGGGCGACGCCGAGCTTTCCTGATCTTTATTACACTCGCCTCACTCGGTTACGTCGTTTACCTTTTCAGTACTTCATGGCCTTTCTTATTTGTCGGTCTTGCGTTGGTGATGGTCTGGCAGAGCATGGCATCTCCGGCAATCTTTGCCGTGATCGGCGACTCCCTGACCCGCGAACGCCGGGCAATGGGCTTCACTCTGCAATCGATCCTAAAACGGGTGCCTATAGTGATCGCACCAATCATTGGCGGTGCTCTGATCGCTTCGATGGGCCTGGTCAACGGCGTTCATGTTGGCCTGCTGATCACACTCGCTTTAGCAACGTTGACGATCGTACTTGTCCTCAAACTCAGAACTCCTGATCAACTCCCGCCTTCGATCAACATCCGGGGCGTCTGGCGCTCATTTCACGGCGTACTGAAGCGGCTGCTGATTTCCGACATCATCATCAGAACCTGCGAGGGTATGACCGGTGTGCTCGCAATTCTTTATGTGACCAACATTCACGCCGTGAGTGTCGCGGCCTACGGCACTCTCATAGCGATTCAGATGACCACCTCGATCCTGGTCTACATTCCGGCGGGAAGGATTGCGGATCGAATTGGCCGCAAGCCTTTTGTGACTCTGACATTTTTGAGTTTTGCGCTGTTTCCAGTCGCAATCATTTTCGCTTCAAACTTCGCATGGTTGATTGTTGCTTATGTAATCGGCGGGCTGCGGGAGATTGGCGAGCCTTCAAGAAAGGCGATGATCGTGGATCTTGCTCACGACAACATTCGCGCCAGATCCGTCGGTCTCTACTATCTCGTTCGCAGTCTTTCGATCACTCCGGCTGCGGCAATTGGTGGGCTTCTTTGGAAAGTCGCGCCGCAAGTGCCGTTCGTCGCTGCCGGATTCATCGGACTGATCGGAACTCTGGTGTTCATCATCACTGTCGAGGAACGTTACGCCAGTTAGGAAACGACTTAGACGCAAGGAGGCAAAAACGAAAATGAAAACAGTATCACGCCGAAGAGTAATTTCAACCCTGGCAACCGGCGGTGCGAGTTTGGCTCTCGCAGGGTTTTCACGTGCGCACGGGGCCAGCGGACAAGCCACTGGTCCTGTGGCTAAAGCCTTCCAGGGACAACACATACCAAGGCCGCTACCTTTTGATCCGGCAAAGCTCAAAGGCCTATCAGAGAAGCTGGTGAAGTCCCACTGGGAAAACAATTATGCCGGCGCGGTCAAAGCATTGAATGCAGTCGAGCAAAAGTTGGCATCGATGCTCGGAGACAAAGATTTGCCGCCTTACATCTACGGCGACCTCAAGCGCGAAGAGCTGGTACGCACAGGTTCGGTTGTCTTACATGAAAATTATTTTGCCAGCCTTGGTGGTGACGGCAAGGCTAGTGGCAAAGCACTGGACCTGATTAAGCAATGGTTTGGTAATTACGAGCAGTGGGAACTCGAATTCAAAAAGACGGCCAATGCTTTAGGGGGTGGCTCAGGTTGGACCATTCTTTCTTACAACCAGCACACAGGCGAAGTTCACAATTATTGGGCATGGGATCATATGCATAACGCGGCGATGGGGTATCCCCTGCTCGTACTCGACATGTACGAACACGCTTACCACATGGACTATGGCGCGGCTGCCGCTAAATACATCGACGCTTTCATGCAAAACGTGAATTGGGACGAAGTGAACCGACGAGTAGAAGCGGTAGGCAGTCGAAAGTAGCCGCCAATAAAATTGGAGTTGAGAGCCATGCAGGTTGTACTGATCGACCAAGCGCGATTAGTCATGTTGATTGGATTGTGTGGTCTCCTTTGGTTATTGGAATCGATCATTCCGCTTTACCGGTTTCGCAACAGTCGTCTGAGGCATGCGCTACCGAATGTAGCTTTGACGCTGATGCTTGTGTTCACGAATCGCATCACTCTCGCGAGCAAAGAGAAACGGATTCAAACTATTCCAACATCTTTTCTTTCTGGGATAGACTCTTCGGCACCTACACCAGCGCAACAGATTTTCGCAAACTCAGTTATGGTCTTGATGGATTCGATGTCAACGAAAGGCAGACGTTAAGCGCCCTCTTGAAGATGCCGTTCATGAACTACAAACGGACATTAAGAGGAGTCTCAAAGCGCTATTCTCAAACGATAACGCTTCGCGGACAACTCGTATTAATTCCCTTAGTCGTTTGCGAACTAGATGAGTCCGAAGCCCGTAAGTAAGAGTGCGTAGATATCGTGAGAGCTTCCTTGGGGTGGAGATTAGTCGAAAACCAATTGCCGGAGAAGTTAAGAGTTCGAAGACGAATATGGACGAATTCAGATTTGAAAACACTGTGAAGCTTACGGAATCGCAATATGCTGCTGTGTGGGCCGTCCTACCCTCCGGACGCGGATCCAAAACAATCAGACTTGTTCTTTTGGCTTTGGTTGGCATTGTTTTGTTACTTACACCTTATACACTGCTGTTGGGCGTGGTTCTTTTGGGTCTGGTGATTGTAATTCTGTTTATTCCTAGAATACTTCCCTCTGCGTGGCGCAGAGCGTTTCGCGGACACAAATATCTTCGAGATGCTAATACGTATGGTGTCAGTGATCAAAAACTCTGGGTAAGAGGTCCCCGGATAGACGCCGTCGTTCCATGGTCAATGCTCCTCACCTGGCGCGAAATAGAGGATTGGCTGGTGTTATCTCCGTCCGGTATTCCACCACTTTATTTGTCGTTAGCTCGTTTAAATGAAGAGGGTTTGTATGGTCGAGTACGGGCTCTCGCAGCCGCCCATGCCCGTGAGTACAATACGTCGGCTCCCGCTTCTGAGTAGGCTGACGTCCTTCGGCCTTTCAAGGAAACGCAGAGGATATCGCGTTACTCGTTAACTTCCTCGCTAGTAATTTTGACAGTATTAATTCGCTCAAGCACTCCCATACTCAGAGATCAAGATAGCTTCAGAGCAGAGGGTCTCCCTGCTCAGCGAATGATTGAAAGAGGATCGAGGTGTGCCATGTCGAAAAAGGAAAATCAGAAGTTCCGTAATCAAACTAGCTCGAAAGAGAGAAGCACTGAAGCTGCTCATGAAGATGTGCTAGCCGACACGAGCGAGTTAGTCTCGCACGAGATCCCGCCCGGGGTGGATCGCCGTAGCTTCCTGATGCGAAGCGCTGTGGTCGGTGCTGCCGCGGTGATGACGGGCAAGGTTGTTTCAGCACAGGGTCGGACTCTGCGAGCCTTCAGTGAATCGGTGCCGGCGCCGCAGGGCCCTGCGCCTCAACTGTCCAACGATCTCGACGTCGTCAAAAAGGGTAAAGGCCCGGTGATGACCACATTGGACGAGTTCTATAAGGTGGGACCGGGCCCATCGAGCTCGCACACGATCGGTCCAATGCGTATCACCTACGACTTTTATCAAAGGGCGACGAAACTTCCGGCAGATAAGTTGGCGACGGCAACTGCGCTCAAGGTCCATCTCTTTGGCAGCCTGAGCGCTACCGGCAAGGGGCATGGCACCGAACGTGCCGCCCTGGCAGGTCTGGTAGGACACGAACCAGCAACGGTGGACCCCAAGTTCTTAGACGGCCTGCGAGACAAGCCCGACCAGGTGTTCCCTGTGAAGCTTGGTGCGAAGACGTTGAACGTCAGTCTTAAGGACATCATTTACGACGCGACTAAAGGCGACTTCAAGCACCCAAACACTCTAGTCGCCAAGCTCTTGGCTGGAGACGCGGTGTTGCTCGAGCAGGAGTATTACTCGGTTGGCGGTGGTTTCATCGAATGGAAAGGGTATGTACCACCGAAAAAGAACGCTCCGAAGTATCCGTTTGCAACAATGAAAGAGCTTCGGGCACATGCCGAAAAAAACAACCTCTCGATTGCGCAGGTAATGCTAGCTAACGAGATGTCGATCGCGGGCAGAAGTGAGCAGGAAGTTTTTGCCTTCGTCGACAAGATCATCAACGCGATGGTTGCGACGGTGAAGTCGGGGCTGAGCATGCCGGAAGATGACGTGCTGCCTGGCCCGATCAAACTGCACAGCAAAGCTGCGACGGTTTACAAGCGGGCGATGGATGACACGTATCAATCGGATCGCGGCATCGGAGCTCTATCCGCTTATGCGTTGGCAGCGTCCGAAGAAAACGGTCGCGGTCATCTTGTGATCACTGCTCCCACCGGGGGTTCAGCCGGTGTGATGCCGGCGCTGGTTTATGGGCTCGGTGAGGGCGGCCGGAAAATGCCGTTGCAGAAGATCCGGGAAGGAATGCTCGCGGCGGCGGCGATTGGCTATCTCTGTAAGCATCACGCAACGCTGTCAGCCGCTGAAGGTGGCTGCCAGGCAGAAATAGGCGTGGCGTCATCCATGGCTGCGGCATTAGTTGCTACCGCAAACGACGCGGCACCGCGAATCGTCGAGAATGCTGCCGAATCGGCTCTCGAGCATCATTTGGGCATGACGTGCGATCCGGTCGCTGGGTACGTGCAGGTCCCCTGCATCGAGCGATGCGCGTTCGGAGCAGTCAAGGCTTGGACCGCCTACGCGATCGCGAGCAACGAGATCGCGTCCAGGCACCGCGTCGACTTTGACGCAACAGTTCAGGCGCTGGCCCAGACCGCCAAGGAGATGAACAGCAAATACAAGGAAACAAGCGAAGCAGGTCTGGCGCTCTCCGTCGTACTCTGCTGATCGAACAACTCTCCGATGGAGCAAGGTTTGAAGTTCCACTGGTGAGTTTTGGTTACGGCTCGCCAAGTCATAAGAAGGTGAAATGACTTGGTGAGCCTTTGTCTTCTAACGGAGGTTGTAATGTTAAGACACGCTGCCTACGTCAAGCTCCTCTTTGTCGCGCTCACGATGATCTCAGTAATTTTGTTCGCTGGTTCTGCTTTTGGACAATCTACGACGACGCGGCGAGACAGCCAACAGAAGGAAGTCGAAACCACGCAGGGTTCGCGATCAAACAGTCCAGAGAATTCTGCTTCGGAGTCCAAAACAGACAGAGCGGAGAATAAAGTCGCTACCAGCGACCCCCGACGGAATGACTTACAAGACGAAGTCACCACCTTGAAGGCCGAGAACGCAGCTGTACGGGAACTACTTCGAAGGATGGACGAACAACAAAAGGCGCTAATGGAGCAGGTCGACCGTTTGCAGCGACGACTCGATGGCGCTGCGACGGCAGAGATACAGCCCAATGCGCAGCCACAGCGTTCAGCGGAAGGTGCGGATGCGATGGTACCTGTAACGAGCTCGCCGACGGCCCCGGTGACCGATGCAGGAAGTGCTTCCACCGAGCCGGCAGCCACACAGGAAGAGTCGAAGGGCGGCTTCTACAACGATGGTATTGTTCTGTGGCAAACGTCTGACGACGCGAAGGTGCCCTTCCTGATGAGGTTCACAAATACCACCCAAGTGCGGTATCTCAATACGCTTTCCGCCAACGACACTTTCACAGACCACCTGGGTGTTGTGCGCGAAGTTCATAAACGCAATGACATTACCGTAAACCGCTCGATGTTCGTCTTCAACGGCTACATCTTCGACAAAAGGGCGCGGTACAACCTCACGGTCTGGACGTCAGCCGGAGCGGCTTCGATCGTTGTGGCCGGAAACATTGGCTGGCAATTCAACAAGGCGCTTACGATCACGGGAGGCTACACCGGTGTTCCCGGCAGCCGATCGCTCGTTAACACGTTTCCATTTTTTACATCAACCGACAGGACCCTGGCGGACAACTTCTTCCGGCCCAGCTTCACGCAGGGAGTCTGGGCTAACGGAGAACTCGGAAAGGGTGTGAATTATCTGGCGTTCGTCGGCAACGGTCTCAATACCCTGAATATCTCGGCAACCAAGATTGATACCAATCTGCTGGTGTCGGGCAGTGTCTGGTGGGAGCCACTTGGGGACTACGGACCCGCGAGCAGAGCGCGCAACATGTACGACGATTATTTCGCCTCGAACAAACTTCGCATTCGTCTGGGAACCTCGTTTACCAGATCTAGGGAAGACCGCTTTTCAAATCTGGATCAATCAAGTCCCGAGAACACTTCACTTCACAATTCAGACGGCGTGCTCACCTTTTCGACCGGAGCGTTTGCGCCGGGTGTCACTGTTGAGAAGGCCTTGTACCGAATGTGGGCCATTGATGGCGGCATGAAATGGAACGGGTTCGCGGTCAACGGGCAATACTATTTTCGCTGGTTGGGCGACTTCGAAGCTGACGGACCAATGCCGGTAGCATCCACATTCGATCATGGGTTTGAGTTGTCCGCTGGTAAATTTGTCATTCCTAAGAAGCTGATGCTCTATGTCCGCGGGTCTGCAGTCTTCGGGTTTTTTGGCGACTCTCATGAATATGCCGGTGGTCTCAAATGGCATTTCCTTCCGACCGAGCGTTTATGGCTCAACGCGGAGCTGATGCGGGTTCAGAGAGTTCCGTATAGCGGAGGTTTCACTCCATACACAGCAGGTATGACTGGCTGGGCGCCGATGATTCAAACGGTACTCGCGTTCTGAGTTGTCGCCTGACTGCGGCCCACTACAATGGTTTTGCAAGATGCTAGTTAGATTACCCCACTACTTAGTTTTCAGATCGCGTTTTGAGCGGCGTCGTAAGCGGCACTATCCAGCGCGCGGGCAACAAACTTACTTCCTCTTTAGCCAAGTCGACGTTGGGATCGATTAGCAGCTGCGGTTCGCGGCCGTTCAGAGAAACCATTACGCGAGCCCGCACCTCGACATTATCGTACCCTTCACGTCTCTTTTCTTCAGCAAGATAATGTGAGAAGTGCACAATCAGATCCGGCGCCGCAACCATCTTCATCACCTGATGAGGTTTTAGATGATCTTCTGGCTTGATGGTCCAGCTTTGTCCACTTGGGGGATGTGTAACAGTAAAGATTGCTTGGCCAACCTTTGTTCGCAACTTCATACGCCACGCAAAATTATGTCCTTCTTCAGTCCAACTTACGTTGCCCGGATAGAGGTGATGGCGAAACGGGAAAACAAGCTGAACCGCAAGGTAGGCTGCCAACAGTCCGACGATTAGTTTTTGAGAAGCGAATAAGGTCGGGCAAATGCTTCTTTCGGGTGTTACGGAGGCTTGCCACGGTTCTACGACAATCTCCTCTCCGGGCGACGTGAACGCTCGAACGAAGCGACGCATCAGGTCAGGCGGAAAGAAAATCAAGAGCGCTCCCAACATCAACCAGGGGAAGATGCCGATATCGAATATCACGGCGTTGATGAGGTTGAATACAACTCCTGCTGCCAATGCGAAGAGCCGTGTGCGGCGCCACAACAACAGCGGCACCACCAGCAGGTCGATCAACAGCCCACCAATGGCGAAACTGTAAACCACCCAGTTGTACGCGAAGACATGACCAAACGTTGGGATTTCGGTTAAAGGACGCAACCATGTGCGCATTGGCTCGCCGTCATGTATCCAATCGCCGTTAAGTTTCGCAATGCCGCCGTAAAAATATGGAATGCCAACTTGTGCTCGCAGCAGCCACAGTGTCCACGCCGGGACCACAGCCGAGCGGATCTTGCGTCGCACGAACGCATCAACAGAAAAAGCGCGCTCTGCCGGAAGGAAACACATTAGAAAACTGATCAGGCAGACCAGATAGAAGTGATTCAAATAGCGCGTTTGGTCCAGGAGAAACGAGTATGTGAAAGCAAGAAACAAGACCGGCGCCGCAAGGCGATAAAGGAACCCCACCATGACACAAACAGCTGCCACTCCGAGCACATAAAAGTGAACGTACATGCCGGATCCGGGCCAAGGCTTCACCCAACTAAACCCGTAGTAAGTAAAGTTGACAGAAGGTTCAACGAAGTAACGCGCGATCCAGCCGTAGGTGAAGTAGCGATAAACTTCCCAGAGCATGATGCCGCCGAAGAGGATGCGAAAAAAAACCAGGAATGAGATATCGACTGGTGTGAATAGAGATGCGCACAGACGTTGCAACAGACTTGCTTTCGCGGCGGTGGAAGGCACAACGAACGGCGCTGAGATCTGAATTTCTTTCTTTGGAACTGTTTGCATTTCCTATCTTGGTTTCTGCACGCGAGCGCTATCGGCCTTGGATCAGATCACTTAATCTTTTTCAAAATCAAAGTTCCGCCTTGATAAAGCTCCATGTGGATAACCTTACCATCGCGATCTTTCGCAAACGCGAATTCAGCGTCAACTGCTTTCGTGAAGAATTTCGTGCTCGACTCCGCAAACATTTCGATTTTGCTTTCGCCTTTTTGCTGAACCATCAGATGATTCCCTTCCCGACTGACAATGAGAACACCGCCTCCGGGAAGTTCATATTCGCCGACATAAGCGTCGAAAGTTTCGGGGTTCATGGCAACTGCCTTCAACGCGCTTCGCTGGTTTTCATTGATCCACACTCGAATCAGTGTGGCCGCTCGCTGCTCGCCTTCGTATGAATAGCCACTTTGCTTGAACTCGGCTAATTCTCTTTCAAAATCTTCTTTATTCTTTCCCCAGTTCGGATCCGGCAGCGCACGTCCTAATCGATCTTCAAACACAAACAATCGCAGAAAGCTGGCGACAAAAGGCGACGTATGGAGAATCCCGCGGCGGACAAAAGGACTGCTGAGCGCGTCACTGTTTGCCAGCAGCACCAGCGAGAGTCCTTTATCGGGGACTTTTACAATCGTCCCAGAATACTCAAAAGGGTCATAACCAAAGTGCCAGATGGACCTAACGCCCTGATAATCCTGTGCGAACCACCCCAGCCCGTGGGGCAGCGTCTTGCCACTGTTGGACACGAATGGAGTCCACGACCGCGCCTGCGTTTCGGGTCTGATGTATACGTGCTGGTCAATCGCGATCAGAAACTTCGCCAAATCAGGAGCCGTGGTGAGCAGTCCGGCCGCAGCGCTGATTCCTGCCCACGGATACGAAGTGAAAATAATTTCGTCACCGTAAAGTCGGTACGGTTTTGCATAGCGGGCAAGAGATAATTGGTAACGACGAAGCTTGTCTTTGTCATAGAGTGCGGGGTTTTTCGCAGCGACTTCGAATGTGTCACGGCTCGGAATGCTGTCTCTCATTTCGAGCGGATCGAGAAACATCTCAGTCATCACATCGCGAAAAGACTTGCTGGTTTTCTTTTCGATGACCGCCGTCAGCGTTGCGAATCTCGCTCCGTCATACCGGAATCGCTCGCCGGGTGGCGCGTCAGCCGTATGACTCAGTACATGCTTCACTTTCACGCTGTCGTCTTTGAACTCGTCCGAGTATTTCGACATTGGGTCGTCGAGATCGAGCTTTCCTTCTTCGACCAATTGCATAAGGACTGTGGTCGCGAATGTCTTGGTAAGCGAAGCGATGTAATAGACCGTGCGGGGCGTCGCCGGGATTCGTTTCTGGATGTCGGCGTATCCGAATCCTTTCGCCCACAAAATCCGATCGTCTTTCACAATCGCCACGGACATGCCGGGAATCTTTAACAGTTGACGCATCTGTTGAAACTGCGATTCAAGACGGCGCAGGCGTTGCAGGTCGTGACGCGAAGCAGTTTGGGTTATGACTCTTGATTGGGCCTGAGTGTGGGCCTGGGTGATTAGGAGTGCCAGTACGAGCAACGCGTACTGCGGCCGGTATGGCTTGCGCAAATCAGATAACATCAGAATCTACGGTTTCTTCTTTCTCAGATCCAGGAATTCACGATGCCGGCAGTTGCAACGACGTCGTGCTTATACCTCCTGGCCTACCACAGTCAAGCCCACTCGGAAAACAAGTCACCCTACCGCCGCTTCAAGCGCGCACGCTCAGTTGCGAGTCGCGACAGCTTCTTCCATTTCTTCTTTTCCGATATCTCCGACAGTTTGTCTCTTCTTCGAGCCAGGTACTTCAACTCTTTCTGCAACTTCTCATAGCTCTCATATCGTCCCGCGTCGATCGTTCCTGCCGCCAAAGCTTCACGAACCGCACACCGTGGCTCGTCTTGATGCCGGCAGTCGCTGAAGAAGCAGAGGGCCGCAAGCACTTCGATATCATCGAAAACTAGCTGCAAGCTCTCGTCGCTATCCCACAACTGCAATTCACGCATGCCTGGCGTATCAAGCACGAGTCCTCCAGACGGTAATAGAACCAACTCGCGATGAGTCGTTGTATGTCTTCCACGGTCGTCGTGCTCGCGCACTGTTTGTACCTTCAAGTGATCGACGCCGGCCAACTGATTTATGAGCGTTGACTTCCCAACACCAGATGAACCCAGCAGCGCAACCGTCTGACCACGCTTGAAGTACCGCGCGATATCGTAAAGGCCGCATCCCGTGACAACGCTGATCGCGTGGATGGGCACACCAGGCGCAACGCTTTGCGCTTCTTTGATTGCGTCAGCCAATCGGTCGCAAAGATCCGCTTTGCTCAAGATAATGATCGGATTTGCGCCGCTCTCCCACGCAATGATCAGATACCTTTCGATCCTGCGCAGGCTAAAATCTTGATTCAATGATGTCAGCAGGAATACCGTGTCAATGTTCGCGCCGACAATCTGTTCTTCAGTGCGTGACCCGGCAACTTTGCGGGCGAAACTGGTCCTCCTGGGAAGGACTGCATCGATGATCACTCTGCCATGTTCTGGCCGAGAACGAATCACTACCCAGTCTCCGACAGCGGGCAAGGCACTTCGATTCACAGCTTCGTGCCTAAGCTTGCCCGAAATTTCTGCAAGCACTTCTCCGTACTGTGTGTAGATGCGGAACAAATTCTTGTGTTCGAGCGCCACTCGGCCACAGCTAAAACCGTTTCTCTCATATGATTTGAAATTCGCTTCAAAGAATTCATCCCAACCAAAGGTCGTCAGATCAGTAGAGGTCATGACTGTTTCTCTCCAACGAAAGACGCAAGCAACGATTGGACGTTGCTATTGAGTTGCGGAGTAGTGTCCCGATCTGGTTCCTCCAAACTCAGCTCAGTGTTCTATATGAGTGTGGTGGTCCAGATTTGCCAGCAAGACTCACCAAAGAGACCCAAAGCGCACCGAGGAAAGAAAGCGAAGAATTCAGGTTAGGGTTACTGAGTTGCGGTTCGGGATGGAGTTACTGGGTCTGTTATGAAAACACCGCACGTGTATTCACGAAGTGATCAGGACGCACACCTGTTATCAGAACTGGGCGGTACTTCAAGATCACCTCGGATGCACGTTTCGGTTCACAGAACCGCAGCAACTTTTTTAGCGGACAATCATAGGCCGGCCGCGATTGTACCATTTGCTCGCCGCATAAACACTTTTCACGATAGTATGAGAGGGCCTTTCTTTACATCACGCCTTTTTAGGACCGCCCCCACTGCAGGGCTTCATTAATGGCGCGACTCAAATCGACGTACCTACCGCCCCTACTGTTCTCTGCGACACTTTTTATCAGTGCAGGTTTGTTGTTTTGGATTCAGCCGCTGATTGCCAAAACTCTATTACCAGTCCTGGGAGGAGCTCCAGCCGTTTGGAATACATGTCTAGTTTTTTTTCAAAGTATGCTGCTCGTGGGATACCTCTACGCTCTCGCGTCTGCCAGATGGCTTAGCCTGCGATCACAGGCTGCACTGCACTTATTCCTGGTAGTGTTAATTGCGGTCTACGTCTTTCGGTTTCCAGCTCACCCACCCGTTCTCACCGCTCTCCAACAAACAAACCCTACGCGATGGCTTCTTGAGAATCTCTTGTTTTTGATCGGCCCGGCATTCTTCATAATTTCGGCGAGTAACCCTTTACTCCAAAGTTGGTTTTCAAAACTACGACATCGCCTGGCGGTCGACCCGTATTTTCTATTCGCAGCTAGCAATGCCGGGAGTTTGATAGCGCTCATCGCCTTCCCCTTCTTGTTAGAGCCCAGCCTGGATTTGAATACACAGTATCAACTATGGCGCGTAGGCTTTGTCGTTTTGGTAATCCTCATCATTCTGATTACGTTAGCCTTAAAACCACTAGCCACTTTTTCAACAGATGCTCAAAATTCGGGAGTTCCGAACGATGCGACCAGAACCCTGCCTATGCGTCGGCGGCTTCGTTGGTTAGCGCTGGCGTTTATTCCTTCAAGTCTGATGATTGGAGTTACGACCTACATTACTGCCGACGTGGCCGCGGTGCCGCTGCTCTGGGTCATCCCCTTAGCGCTCTATCTCCTCACGTTTGTGATGGCGTTTGCGAAAATGCGCCTCGCGTCGTCAGCATTATTGAATCGTCTGATGATCGTGGCTGCCCTGGTCGTCACGTTGATCCTCTCATCCGGCGCGACAGAACCCGCATGGGTGTTGATTCTGGCCAACCTTGGCTTTTTCTTTGTTGCCGGATTGATGTGCCACGGGCAACTAGCTAATGAAAGACCACCAGTCACGCATCTCGCAGAATACTATCTATGGATCGCGGTCGGCGGTGCACTAGGTAGCATCTTCAATGTGTTGATTGCGCCGATCTTGTTCACCTCGATTCTTGAGTACCCTTTGGCAATAGTCATTGCCTGCATGTTGCAACCTGGCCCTCGCAAGTTTGTTCAGAACAAGCAAACTACTTTTGGTGTGCGCAATAAGTACCTCGATTTCATTTATCCAGCGTTTCTATATGTCTTGACCTTAAGCCTCGCAGTGCTGGTCACCTACCTACGCGCTAGCTCTTCCATAATCAACTTGTTCATCGTTCTAGGCGTTCCGTTAATAATCATTAACCATTTTTTTAGAGAGCGACCGATACGCTTTGGCTTGGCTCTATGCTCAGTGATGCTCGCTAGTGTTTATTACGCCGGACTTACCAACCGCACACTGCACGTTGTGCGAAATTTCTTTGGGACAACCCGCGTGACCACTGACTCAAGTGGGCGCATCAATAGTTTGTACAGTGGCAACACCGTCCATGGCAGGCAGTTTGTGGATCAGTCGCGGCGCTGCGAGTCTCTGTCTTACCATCACGAGAATGGACCATTGGGCCAGGTGATGGCTGTGTTCAATGCCGCTCCTGCCAAGCCGCGTGTGGCTGTGATCGGGCTCGGAGTTGGCGCAATGGCCTCTTACTCCAAGCCCGATCAAGATTGGACCTTCTACGAAATCAACCCGGATGTCATTAACCTGGCGCGCGGTTCCCGATACTTTACGTACCTGCAAGACTGCGCGAGTGGATCAGTAAGCGTGGTTGAGGGCGATGCTCGATTGAATCTGCAAAATGCTCAAGAAGGCGAGTACGGGTTAATTGTGTTGGATGCTTTTAGCTCCGACGCAATACCAGTGCATCTTGTTACCCAGCAAGCGATCGATCTTTACCTGTCAAAGCTGGCCAAAGGCGGCATTCTGGCGTTTCACATATCGAACCGAAGTTTGGATTTGAAACCGATCCTTGCCGATCTGGCAGAGAGCAGACAACTCTTGTGCATTGGCTTTGACGATGTGAAGCCTAGTTCTTTCGAGGGCAAGGATCCCTCTCAGTGGGTGGTGATGGCTCGTTCGGCACCAGAGATTAGCAACCTATCTATTAACTCCCAATGGAAATCGCTCAAGGGTAGAAGAGGCGCGAGAGTATGGAGCGATGACTTTTCGAATATTCTCCAAGCAATCAGGTGGCAATAATAAATTTGAGATTGAAGGGTTCGACCAAAACACTAAAAAGCCACTCGTTACGAGTGGCTTTTTAGTTGGGCGCTTGTTCTGCCTTTAACATCGCGCTGCGATGTTCTACTGCGTGTGTAAAGTGACTTTACACTTGTCCTCAGGGTTACACGCTTTGCAGATTCTCTTATCAATCCAGACGATGTATACGTGGTTGTCTACGTTACAAAAGTTATAGCTCGCATCGCTGCAGGTCGTGAACGCGAATCGGTCAAATTTCAGCTCCACTCGATCTTCTTTGCCATTAATACGGATTCTATCTTTATCTTCCGGACTTGTATCAATGATTATTTTCGATTTTGGATCCGGCAGATCACATCGTGTTGGAGTACCTGAACCGGCGGTCGGTTCAACATCAATGTAGTCGAGTGTGACACCCTTGCTAACAAACTTCCGCTGAATATCAACGGCTTCTTTGTAGTAGGTAGTGTCGAACTGAATATCCGCTGATGAACCCTTAATCACAATGATAGTGTCCCCCACCCTTTCCGGGGTACCAACAGGAACAGGAGGCGACGCTACTGGCGTAGGTGTAGGTGTCGGCGTAGGACTAACTGCACTTGTGACTGCTTGCTCGGCGCCGCGGTTTTGCTGACCATCCTTACTACATCCTGGTATTGCGAGCGCAGCTACAATCAAAAGGACGAGAAGTGCGACGCAAATCACAAGCCTGGTTTTACTCGCGTTAACTCTTGTCGGGTGCATCTTCGAGATCCTCCTTAGGCAAATTGTTTACAGAAAATAGCCGATTCCGGTTTGATGATAATGGATGATCCGGAACACTATGACGATGGTAGCCCGCACTTGATCGTGGTTGGTCCGACGATCTCTGGTTCTCTTTCAGTCCCTTGGCGTAAGTCGCTTCACCTGTTGCTCGCCAATAGTTGGTCCAATTGCCTGCGATAGGTTTGGATGTCAGGCCGATTAAGGTACTCCTGAAAAGTCTTAGCTCCCCAATTTTTTTCCAGCGTCTTTAGAAAATCAGACGATCGCGTGGCGTACTCTTTTGTCTTCGACGGTTCTCCCGCGCGACTACTGGCGCGCGCTGCAACCAGGAGAACACGCCACGCCAGTTCTTGCTGTCCGAGTTTTTCGAAGAGAGCTTCTGCTTCCAGAGCGTTGGTTACCGCGTTCTGTGCGTCTCCTTTTTCAAGCAACACCTGCGCGTAATCCGCTTGAGTAGTCGAAATTAACCACGGATCTTTCGCTTGATTTGCCAGGTCGAGTGCTTGTTTACATTGAGTCGCCCCGTCTCCCGCGGAACCAGATAAAGCCTGGGCAATGCCCAGGATGCGTTTGGCTTGGATAAGGCTTACTGTGAATTCTGAACCAGCCAATGCTATTGCCTGGGTGGCCTGTGACTTTGCTTCATTAAAGTTATTCTGAGTAAGAGCAGCGTCAGCTATTTCGACCATACTTGCTACTGCTAGTTCTTTGCTGCCTTTTGGGGAAGCCTCGCTCTTTGCTACTTCATTCAAGAGGCCGCGAGCTTCCGAGTAACGACCCAGATTCCAAAGCATGCTCGCAGTGTTAATCGAACCCATAACGGTCCCGTTGCGATGGCCAAGTGAACTGTAAATCGCCTTACTCGTTTCGAAATGCGAGAGCGCTTCCGGATAACGGCCCTGGCGGCTCAAGATGACACCGAGCCCTTCAGCTGAAAGAGCTTCATTCGGTTTGTCTCCTAAACGGCGCGCTTCTTCAAGTTGCTGCCCGAAAGCCTGAACCGCAGCCTCGTAGTTCCCTTTGTTTCGATTAGCCCGACCCAGAATCTGGAGCGCCTGCGCAGTTTCTCTGCGGTACCCACCTTCTCGATAAAAGGGCATCGCTTGTTCGACATAGCGAACAGCCTCCTCATCTTGATGCCGTTGCATACTGAGGCTCGCTAGAGAAAGCAGCGCGCGCGCCTCGTAGCGCCGTCCATTATTGGCTTGGGCGTAGGTGAGCGCTTGCCTGAACTGCTTCTCAGCCTCATCAAAATCTCCCCTCCCAAAGTAAGAGTAACCCAGGTCAATGAGGCCGTTCGTGGTCAGGTTTTCCAATCCATTGGCTCGCGCGAGATCGATAACTTCATTCGCATATTGCTGGGCCGTCGTGGAGTCGCCTTCGGTTCGCAGCACACTGCTCAATTTGAGCTTTGCTTTAATCTGCTGTTGGAGATTCCCGGTTGTTTGTGCGGTTTCAAGCGTCTGCTTGAATTGGTTCTTAGCCTCAGCCAATTTGTCGAGTCCGTCGTTTAGGACTCCCTGCTGATAGGAGACTTCCGCGACGCCTTCAAAATTACTGCTCGCCCGATATAGTTGCGCCGCTCGCTCAAACGCCTTTGCGGCTGCAGGTAGATCTTGCTTACGTCCGTAGAGAACACCCAGCCTTAGGAAAGCCGCTGCGAACTGTGAATCCAACTCCGTCGCCTTGACATAACTGTTTAAGGCATTCTGGAAATCCTCGTTACGTTCATATGCTCTGCCGAGATCGAAATAAGCTGCCGCCTGGTCTGGTTCGGCTGCTGCTTCAACGATCTTTCTATGTTCCTCAATTGCGCCAGTGAAATTACGCACGAAGGTGTTGGATATAGCCGCCAAGTAATGCGCATCAACTGCCGGAAGGATTGAACGATCTGGAACAAGTGAGCTGGCCTGAATGATCTCGTTTTTAGCTTTGTCGCTGTAATCAAGTTCCATCCATGCCTCACCGAGTCGCGCATGCGCCAGTGCAAAATTGCTATCAGCCGCCAGGGCCTGTTCGAACGCTTTACTTGCTTTGAAATAAGTTCCTTCCCGAAGTGCAGTTGTGCCGAGGTCGTACCACCGTTTTGCTTCTGGCGTGGGGGGCTTTAGTTTGGGCCGCAAAAAATGTTGAATGCTCCATACTGCGCCACCTAATAATGCGATTATGAGAAGGAAGACGCCCACCGACAGACGTGGGCGATTAAATACGTCAGACAACGTTGTGAGCGCGCTAGTAGGGGCCTTTTGCGGTGTCGTTATAATTCTGCGGGTTGGTTTCTGGTCTGCTCCGTGCTCGAGCAGTGAAAGATGGACGCTCTCCAAATCAGCAATCAACTCGTCGGCAGTTTGATAACGCTCCTCCGGTTTTTTTGCTAGTGCCTTTAAAGCTATCCGATCCAGTTCACGAGAGACGTGTGGATTGAACGATGATGGAGGTGGCGGATTGACGTGAATAATCTGGGCCGCAATCTCCAGCATGCCCTTTCCCGTGAACGGTGGTCTGCCGGCGATCGACTCGTAGAGAACGGTACCCGTAGCAAAAAGATCGCTTCGAGGATCAACCTTCATACCCAACGCTTGTTCCGGTGATAGATATAGAGGCGTACCTACAACGATGCCGCTTTGTGTACGGGCAGCGGGTAGAGTTGCAGCATCAGGATCGGCTGCCTGGATGCTTTCTCCGTTAACGTTCTTCGCTAGACCAAAATCGAGAACTTTGACCTCTCCTCGTTCATTGATGATTATGTTTGACGGTTTGATGTCGCGATGAATTACCCCCTGCGCGTGCGCTTCGCTGAGTGCGTGCGAAACGGCCTCCATGATTTCGATTGCTCGCGGTAAGGACAATCTGCCGTTGTCGATTAGACAATTTAGGGTTTGCCCTTTAATCAGCTCCATCACGATAAAGGGCCGGCCGTCGCTGGTCTCGCCGTAATCGTATACCGAGGCGATATTCGGATGGTTGAGGGACGACGCCGCGCGTGCTTCTCGCAGGAATCGGGCACGGAACTGGTGGGCCACCGGTGCGTCAACCGGAAGCTTAATCGCGACGCTTCGTCCCAGGTGCAAGTCTTCGGCGAGGTAGACGGAACCCATACCACCTTCACCAAGTCTTCCAACTATGCGATAGTGCGAGACGACTTGCCCGATCATTGGGAACCCAACGCTCCTTTAGAACGCGACTGTGAGTTAGACGAAACGATCTGGATCGTCAACCGAAAGCTATTTCTTCGCCCGTGAGCGGATGCCGGAATCCTATGTCAGAATAAACTCGTACACAACTTAATGGCGCAAATATGGAAATGATTTCATCCCGGCAGTCCATTCCAAGTGACCAGGTGTGTTGATCCTGTGATACCTGAAACTCACAGCGCCCCCGACCGAAACGCATGGCGCAGAAGGGCGAGTAAGCTGGAGAACCAGCCGGAAAACTATCATCGACGTTGAGAGTTTTTTGAATAAACGCGAAAACGTTTATCTGGATTTGCGTTCGAAGAAGAGGTGAGCGAGGACCAGACACGCAACGGCAAGAGCCAGCCAGTAGAATCTGTAGGTGAGTATTCTCGTGCTTGTGAGATCTTGAAACTTCCACAGTTGATAAAGTAACGGGTTGTAGAGCCAGTGGTTATAACCGTTGTTGTATAGATAGAAGAGCCCCGCGCCGGTGCCCACGGCCACAACATACGCCACGTACTTATTCCGCAGCACGACATTCAACGCCGCCACGAATGAAGTCAAAAAAATGATCCCGGGAACGAGTACGACGCCGTAGACCATCACATAAGCTGACAAATCAACAGGCGTATGTCCTCTCACAAGTTGGACCACCATCGCAATTAGGCCGACTAGAACCACCAATGAAAGCGTCAACACGACCGTAGCGAGACATTTGGAGAGTATTAAGACACTGTTCGGGGCTGGCGTGGACCATACGACTGGTTCGATCTTCACTTCTCGATCGCGATGCATTGCTTCGCCCGTGTAGAAGACCGCAATCCCGATCAGGAATAACAATAACAACTTTGCGGTGTTAGTGGCGTAAGCCGCGGAATGAGAGACGTCGGAATGAATGTTGTAAAAGGCCACTTCCAAAATAGAGAAAAAGATGGCCAGCGGCATGACTACTACAAGACTTCGTTCCGCGCGCAGCAGGCTGAACTCAACGCCTAAGGCTGCGATTAGTTTAGCGGCGCTGGCGCGAATTCCTTCGTTCACCCTGACGACTTCAGGAATGGCGACGTGACTGCTGATCGGTTCAGCTTGGAAGTCGGGCTTTTCGAATTCACCGAGGCGCGTCGCCGGGGAAGGATCCGGGTAATAGACGCGCTCGGTAGCGGGCGAGAGATTGAGAACTGAAAGCTTTTCTACTGGACCGGAGCGCTCGGTAGTTGAGAACCGCAGATAGAGAACTGTCAAAATAATCGCCGCAATTAGAATCATCCCCGCGCGATTCATCAGCTGGTTTGAGTCGTAAACAACTACGAGTCGATTTATCACCTCCACGTTGGTGGTGTGGAGGTTGCGCGCTCTCATTACCCAAGGGTCAAGAATAATTGCCCACCGCGACGATAATTTATTTAAGAAGAGGAGGTTGTAGGTAATGAGCAGCGGGTAAAACAAAACTCCCAGACCGTATACGATCTTGACGTTGCGCGTCAGAGTGCCGACCGTAAAGTAGAACGCGGCCAAAACCAGATGCGAGATCGCCACCAAAAAAAGAAAGTGTTTCAGATAAGGAAGGAACTTCGCCTCCTGGACCACCACGCCCTGTTTTGGGATCCACTGGAGCACAAATAAAGCAAGGACAAAACCCGACTGACAGCAGGCCAGCGTGAAGAAGTTTCCGAAGAACTTTCCCAGAAGGTATTCGCCGCGGCTTACGGGCTTCGAAAAAATGAGCGGGTCAATGCCAACACGGAAGTCTCTGATCGCCGGATCCGCCATGATGATAGCCGTGTACAGAGGCAAA
>DATIBJ010000169.1:0-15645 GCA_035457565.1 Pyrinomonadaceae bacterium
GAAAATATTCCAAGCCAGGGTCAGTCGCGCGCATCGCCGGCAAACTTCTTCGACTGGAAACAGCAAAGCACCTCGTTCGAAGACATGTCGGCCTACGGCGGCTCGGCAATGACGCTCACCGGCGTTGGTGAGCCGGAGCAGATTCGGCATCAGTCCTTTCGACGCAAACACGTTTGTAGCCGTTGTGATTGCATCGACGGCTGTTGCTTTTGTTGCGTGCTATATCCCTGCGCGAAGAGCAACCAAAGTCGATCCGTTGGTGGCATTGCGTTATGAATGAAGGGATTGATGATTTTTGATTGTAGATTTTTGATTGCCGATTGCCGATTGCCGATTGAAAGAGTGGAGGCACGCGAACGTTCCCAGCGACGAATGTGAGATGAAAACGACTACTTTCTTCTAATCGGCAATCGGCAATTTTCTTAATCTGTGGATGTTCATAAGGGAGATTGAACAATGGAGACACTTTGGCAAGACATTCGGTACGGTGTGCGCATGTTGCGCAAGACCCCGAGCGTCAGTGTAATCGTCGTCATTGCATTGGCTCTGGGCATTGGCGCCAACACCGCAATCTTCAGCGTCGTTAACGCAGTGTTGCTTCGTCCGCTTCCATACGAAGAATCTGAACGCCTCCTCTTTCTGAACGAGAAGAGCCAGGTGCTCGATGAGATGTCGATTTCCTATCCAAACTTCGAGGATTGGAAAGCGCAGAACCACGTCTTCGAAAGTATCGCCGTTTATAACCGGCAAAGTTACAACCTCACCGGGGTCGGGGAAGCCGAGCGAATTGTGACGGGCCAGATCTCAGCGGATCTTTTCAAGATTTTGCGCGTACGTCCCGAGCATGGGCGCGTGTTTACGAACGACGAAGATAAACCGGGCGCTGCTCCAGTTGTTGTTCTGAGTTATGGCCTATGGCAACGACGTTTTGGCGGCGATATGAGCATTCTCAATCAACCCATCACGCTAAACGGGAAAAGCTATACCGTGATTGGCATCATGCCGGCCAGCTATCTATATCCCAGCCGCGTCGAAATGTGGGTCCCTGTAGGTCCGCTTTCTGATCAGGCGTCCTGGAAAAATCGCGGCAATCATCCCGGCCTTTATGGAGTTGCGCGTCTGAAACCGGGGATGACCCAGGAGCAGGCGCAGGCGGACATGGATTTGGTCGCCGCGAATCTCGAGAAGCAGTATCCCGACAACAATGCCGGCAACCGAGTAAGAATTAGACCGTTGATGGAGATCTTTGTTGGTGATATCCGCCGGCCGCTCTGGGTGATCTTTACTGCAGTGGGTTTCGTTCTCCTGATTGCGTGCGCGAACATCGCCAATCTCCTGCTCGCGCGGGCAACAGGCCGCAGGAAGGAGATGGCCATTCGATCGGCTATGGGCGCGGGACGCTGGCGAATCGCTCGTCAGTTGCTGACAGAGAGTGTGCTTTTGTCGATCGTCGGCGGAAGCTTCGGACTGGTGCTTGCACGTTTAGGAATTGACTTCATCCTGAAGATCAGCCCCAACGCCATCCCACGCTCAAGAGAAATTGGACTCGATTGGACTGTTTTGGCGTTCACGTTCGCTCTGGCTTTTATTACTGGGATACTGTTTGGACTTGTTCCTGCTTTACAGGCTGGTGAAGTCGACGTTAACGAGACTTTAAAAGAGACGGGACGTGGCACAAGTAGTCGACATTGGCTGCGTAGCTCACTCGTTGTTGCCGAAGTTGCCACGACGCTCGTACTGCTGATCGGTGCAGGATTAATGATTCGCAGTTTTTATTTGCTGCAGAAAGTTAATCCAGGTTTTTCTTACGACAATCTCGCGAGCTTCAGTGTGTCGTTACCTGAGAAGAAGTACGTGACTCAAGATCAGCAGTCAGCCTTCTTTACCCGTCTACTGGAGAACATCGGAACGTTGCCAGGAGTTGAATCGACCGCGGCCGCCTCAGGTTTGCCTCTCGGAAACAACGGCTGGCAGACTTCATTTACGATCGAGGGGCAGCCGACGCCAGATCAGAAAGACATACCATTGATGGAGGCTTGCCTCGTTACTCCGGATTACTTCCGTGCGATGCAGATACCTGTCTTGCGCGGACGCGTCTTCACCGATCAAGACAATCGAGCGCATGTTAATCCCGAAGCGGTAAGTAAGCTTCCTGAAGAGCGGAGACCGAGTGCCGGTCTGCAATACATTGTTATCGATGAACTATTCGCCAAGCGCCATTGGCCCAACGAAGATCCGATCGGTAAGGGAATCAAGGTTGGAGGTTCAGATCCTGATAATCCGAGGTTGGAAGTGATTGGCGTTGTTGGCAGGGTGAAGATGGAAAGTCTGAGCACGGACGACAATCGAGTTCAGGGTTACTTTCCATTTCTGCAGATGCCGGATAACGGAATGACAGTCATCATCAAAGCCGGCTCTGATCCGAATCAGCTGCTTGCTTCAGTCAGAGCAGCTGTGAAATCAATTGATCCTGATCAGCCGATCTATAACCCACGGACAATGGGGGAAATCCGCGCTGAGTCTGTAGCACCGGAACGTTTGAACCTAACACTCCTCAGTATCTTTGCAGGGATCGCGCTTGTGCTGGCGATTGTCGGTATCTACGGCGTGATGTCTTACTCAGTCACGCAGCGTACGCACGAGATCGGCATCCGCATGGCGATTGGGGCGCAGCCGCGCGATGTGTTCGCGATGATCTTAGGACACGGAATGAAGCTCGCCTTTATTGGAATCGGCCTTGGTTTGGTTGGCGCCTTCGGTTTGACTCGATTGATGGCGTCCATGCTTTTCGGAGTCGAGCCAACAGACGCGACAACGTTTGGCGGCATTGCTGTCTTGCTCGCGATCGTAGCGTTGTTAGCCTGTTACCTGCCTGGACGACGCGCGACAAAAGTTGAGCCGACAGTTTCGCTTCGATACGAATGAAAAACGAGTCGGTCTGTGGTCTTTGGCCTTAGTCCAAAGTCCAAAGTCCAAACGTAAAGTCCTTGAATTCCCCGTTACCAGTGGAGAAACGCGTTGCTTAAAGACGTTAACTATTCGATTCGCAAGCTGGTAAACCGACCTGGCTTCGCTGCAATCGTTGTCATCACACTCGCTCTAACTATTGGTGCTAACACTGCCATCTTCAGTGTGGTTGATGCAGTGTTGTTGCGTCCGTTGCCCTATCGCGACGCAGATCGTTTGGTGAAAGTCTTCGAATCTGTTCCGGAGAAACAACGATCCAGAAACATGGTTTCGCTGGGCGACTTCAACGAGTGGCAGAGTCAATGTCAAAGCTTTGAGGATATGGCGGCGCTGGCCTACGTTGGTCTTCGTATGAACGGTCCAACAGCTGAGGAGGTTTTAGGAAGTCGCGTCTCCTCAAACTTTTTTCAGTTTCTAGGTGTCACGCCCGCGTTGGGTCGAACGTTTCTGCCAGAAGACGCAGCTACCTCAGACAGTGGAGCTGTGATCCTCACTCATGCTTTTTGGGTCTCTCACTTCGGTGCAGATCCAAATGTGATCAATAAAACCATTACCCTTAGTACCAGGCCGTACATCATTGTCGGAGTGTTACCGGCGAGTTTTCATGAGACGTTCGAGAGTCGTCCTGCAAGGACTCAGATTTGGACAACAGTCAACACCGGCAATCAAGATGGCACACGTACCGGACCGGGCGCATACACCGTAATTGCGCGATTGAAGCGGAACGTAACGCTTGAGCAGTCGCGTTCTGAGATACGCGTTGTTGCTGAGAGGCTTGCACAGTCCTACCCAAAAACTAATACAGGTGTCACCGCAACGGTTTATTCGTTACACGAAGAAGTAACCAACTCGACTCGACAATCTTTGGTAGTGCTTTTTGCAGCGGTAGGTCTCGTGCTGCTCATCGCGTGCGCGAACATCGCAAACCTGCTGTTAAGTCGCAGTCTCGAGCAATCTAAAGAGGTGGCTATTCGGCTCGCGATCGGCGCTGGACGGCGTCACGTGATTCAGCAATTGCTTACCGAAAGCTTGCTGCTGTCACTTTTTGGCGGTCTTCTCGGATGGTTCGTGGCTTCTTGGATCCTGCGCGTCATTGTTCCTCTAATCCCGCCGACTCTTCCAAGGTCTGATGAGATTCATCTCGACTATCGTTCACTTCTTTTTACGCTTGGAATCTCGGTTTTTGCAACGCTCCTCTTTGGACTGTCACCCGCTTTCCAGACTGTCAAAATCAATCTGACTGACACGCTCAAGGCTTGCGGTCGCACCGCCTCCGAGAGACTAAGAAGCCGGCAACTTCGTCACACATTAATTGTGGTCCAGGTTGCGCTCACCACGGTTCTGCTAATAGGTGCGGGCTTATTGACCAACAGTTTGGTCCGTTTATACCGCGTGGATCCGGGATTTGATACGCACAGTCTGTTGAGCACGAGACTCAGTTTGCCGCGAAAGAATGGTGAAGTTCCTGAGCGATGGAATGAGTTTTGGAGTTCATTCCTTGAATCGTCGCTGCGAGTTCCTGGAACTGAAGCAGCAGCACTCGTAAATCCTCAGCCACTGGGTGAAACGCGTTACACCATGAACGTCGGTCTACCCGCTTCGGAAGCAGCTCCAGTGCAAGACATCACCATCGGTTACAACACGGTCAGTACGAATTACTTTAGAATGGTTGGCATTCGGTTACTCAGCGGACGTGAATTCAACTCAGGCGACGTTCCGCAATCCCTTCCCGTTATCGTCGTCAATCAAAGTTTTGCGGAAGCTTATTTTCCTAATCAGCAAGTGCTGGCAAAGTCTGTGCTGCTTAAGACGGGATCAGGCGATGCGAAGGCCGCAACAATCGTTGGAGTTGTTGCTGATTCGCGTGCACGTCTTAATGAACCGACGGAGCCGCAGTTCTATCAATCCATGTCGCAGTTTCCCCAACCTTCAATGTATTTGCTGGCGCGAACCACAACCGACGAGACGTCATATTTCACTGCGATCCGCGGAATCACAGCAGCTCTAGCTCCAGGTCAACCTTTAGGTGAACAAATGACGATGGATGCGCTGTGGGCCGAATACACAGTCAGACCTCGTTTCTATCTAAGTTTGTTTGCCGGACTTGCTTTACTGGGACTAACGCTAGCGAGCGTTGGTGTGTATGGTCTCCTATCACACAACGTGAGTCAGTTGACTCATGAAATTGGAATCCGGAGGGCACTCGGGGCGCGCGACAGCCACGTGTTGAGAATAGTCGTGCTGAAGGGAATGACGTTGTCGGCGCTCGGCGTTATGGGAGGATTAATCGCCGCAGGATTCCTGAGTCGATTAATTCGCGAGTGGTTATTTGAAGTTGGGCCAACCGATCCTTCGACCTTTGCGGTGGTTGCCATTTCGCTGCTGTTTGTCGCACTGCTCGCTTGTTATTTTCCTGCCCGTCGCGCAACGAAAGTCGATCCGTTAGTTGCGCTAAGGTACGAATGAAGTTGGTCTTTGGTCGGTCCTTGGACTTTTGTCTTTGGCCTGTGACTCTTTCGGTCAAGTCAAAGACCAAAGACCAAAGACCAAAGACCTAAGGCCGAGGGCTAAGCCCAAAGACCAAGGACCAAAGTCCAAAACCCGAGGTAAAGACCATGCAATCACTTCTTCAAGACATCCGGTACGGCATCCGCACGCTGTTGAAGCAACCTTCCTTCACTGCGATCGCAATCATCACGATCGCACTCGGCATCGGAGCTAACACGGCTATTTTCAGCGTCGTGAACGCCGTCATCGTGCGTCCGCTGCCATATACGGATGCGGATCAACTCATGATGCTTTGGAGCACTACGGCAAAAGACGGAAATCAGGAACAGCCGTTCTCATTCGCCGACTTCGGCGACGTACGAACTAATACCAAATCGTTTTCCAATGTTGCTGCCGCCTCGCCGCTCTGGAGCTTCACGTTGACTGGTGGCGGCGAACCTGAACCGATTCAAGGACTGTTCGTATCGCAGAATCTCTTCGATATGCTGGGCGCGCGACCAGCAATCGGCCGCAGTTTTCTCGCCGATGATGACCGACAGGGTGCAAATCCCGTCGTTGTCATTAGCCATGGGTTATGGCAAAGACGTTTTGGCGCAGATCGAAACGTGATCGGACGGCCACTAATCGTCAGCGGAATCAACGCCACCGTTGTCGGCGTGATGCCCGCGGATTTTCATTTTCTAGAAGCGGCAGCGGAACTTTGGGCTCCTCTTGCACAGAACCAATTTGCCAATAGCGCGAGGAATGTTCGCCTGTTGTCGGTTGTGGGGAAGTTGAACAGCGGCGTCACCGTAACGCAGGCAAACGCGGAACTCTCCGCCATCGGCGCTCAGCTGGCAACTCAGTATCCGGATACAAACAGCGGCTTCGGCATGCGTGCGCTTCCTTTGCACGAACAGGTGATCGGCAAAGTGCGATCGGCGCTGTTGTTGCTATTAGGGGCAGTCGGTCTGGTCCTGCTTATCGCGTGCGCCAACGTTGTAAATCTGATGTTGGTACGTAGCGCAGGGCGAAGCAGAGAAATAGCGGTTCGCGCCGCACTTGGCGCTGGTCGATTCCGCCTGCTCAGGCAATTGCTAACTGAAAGCATCACGCTGTCGTTGGTCGGCGGCGCCGCAGGTGCATTGGTTGCGACGTGGGGAGTAAGACTTCTGCTGAACATTAATCCGATTGCGCTACCTCGGTACAACAAGATTGGAGTTGATCTGACCGTGCTGCTATTCACGCTGGCAGCGTCGGTAATAACGGGAATAGTTTTCGGATTGGCACCCGCCTGGCGGATGTTCAGATTCGACTTGCAGTCGGTTCTCAAGGAAGGCGGACGTGGAACCGTTGATTCAAGACATCACAGAGTCAGCAACTCACTTGTGACTCTCGAGATAGCTACTGCGTTTGTGTTGCTTATCGGCGCAGGCCTTTTGATCCGTAGTTTCGCGAAACTCATTGACGTGAATCCGGGTTTCGATACCGAGCACATCCTTACTATGCAGGTGGGTCTTCCAAACGCTAGTTACGGTCAGCCGGAGAAACGAATCGCATTCATGCAACAGTTGGAAGCGAACCTGAAAGGGATTCCGGATGTGGCGGCGGTTGGAATTGTGACGCGGCTGCCATTGCTGAGCACTCTCAATAATGTCACCACGTTTCTATCAATCGAAGGTCGCGAGATGCAACCGGGTGACAGACCCGAGATCGATTTTCGACGCGCGAGCACCGGATATTTCGAAGCGATGAACATACCGCTTCGTGCAGGTCGATTGGTGACCGAGCAGGATGTCACGAACAACACGCACTCAGTTGTTATCAACGAAGCAATGGCCAAGCGGTTTTGGCCCGGTGAAGATCCCGTTGGCAAGCACGTCAGCACGGCTACGGCAACAGGTCAGCAAATGCAGTGGCAAACAATCGTCGGCGTTGTTGGAAATGTCCGTCACCTCGGGTTGGACACTGAACCACGTCCAGAACTCTATTACCATGCGAATACGTCTCCGCCGTTTGGTCCGGTGCTTGTGATTCGCTCGAAGACGGATCCAAGAGCGTTGATCTCGCTCGCACGCGCAAAGGTGCGAGACCTTGATAGTCAGTTGCCAATCTCAAATGTCAACACGATGGACCATCTGGTGGCGCAGTCGGTCGCCCAGCGTCGCTTCGGGATGTTTCTGCTCGCGAGTTTCGCCGGACTAGCGCTTTTGCTGGCAGCGATAGGGATATATGGCGTGATCAGTTATTCAGTTGCTCAGCGAACCCAGGAGATTGGACTGCGCATGGCCCTCGGCGCACAAACTGTCGACGTGCTGAAACTAATCATGAAAAGCGGTCTGACACTCGCATGCGCAGGGTTGGCAATTGGTTTGGTGGGCGCGTTTCTGTTGACGCGCTTGATGGCGCGTTTATTGTTCGAGATCAGACCAACAGACGCCTTGACGTTCCTGTCGGTATCGGTTGGTTTAATCCTCGTCGCCTTCTTCGCCTGTTATCTGCCTGCACGACGAGCAACAAAGGTGGATCCGTTGGTCGCGCTGCGGTACGAATGAAGTCAAAGGTGTGACCAAACAGTCAGTACCGACACGTCGGTATGCCCGTCGATCTCGCTTATCGAGGTCATTGAACTACCCTTCAAAAAACCCGTGGTGTCTGCGACTACATGGCTTACTGTCAGGAACTGGTTTCGCAGGAACGTGGTCCAAGTACATAACAATCAGGCGCATTCACATAGGTCGAGGTACATAACAGCAATGGTCAACTTTCAATGGTATAACTCAACTGCATTTATCTCGCCTTGAGTAGTTTCTGGGAAGACGAGCGTTGATCTGTTCGACGTTGCAAGTGAATCGGTGTTTGGGTCTTATGCGCCTGTGAACGAGGACGCGCCGCCTTGCCCAGCAGCGGTGCGAAAGTCTCAAATGAGCAATCTCAAATAATAAACTGTCAAAGAGTATCTGAGGTGAAGGCCAACGATGAATTTCGTCGGTCTCGACTTTGAAATCCACTGCTTATACAGCAATATTCCACTATGCCTCGTATCCTTGTTGCAGACGATCAAGCTGATGTGCTGGCAGCGCTGCGTCTGCTCCTCAAAGGCGAAGGCTTCAACATAGAAACCGTCTCCTCTCCGGCAGCCGTCCTCAAAGCTGTCGATTCGCGCGACCTGGACGTCGCTCTGATTGATCTCAACTACGCGCGCGATACTACGTCAGGAAGTGAGGGCCTCGATCTGCTGACCCGAATCAGAGACAAAGACCCGGCTTTGCCCGTGGTGGTGATGACTGCGTGGGGCAGCGTGGATCTCGCTGTGGAAGCGATGCGCCGCGGCGCGCGCGACTTCGTGCAAAAGCCCTGGGACAACGCACGGTTGCTCACAGTGTTGCGGACGCAGTTGGAACTCTCCGCCGCATTGCGACGAGGGGAACAGCTCGAAGCTGAAAACCTTGCGCTGCGTGACAGTGCCGACGGCGCGAACGGCAAGACCATTCGCTTAATTTCCGAATCGCCCGCGATGAAAGCGGTCCTTAATCTTGTGACGCGTATTGGGCCGGCTGATGCGAATGTCTTGATAACTGGTGAACACGGGACCGGCAAAGAAGTGATCGCGAGAACGCTGCACGGTTTGTCTCAGAGATCCGGGAAGCCAATGGTTTCGGTCAATGCCGGAGCACTTGCGGAAGGCGTTTTTGAAAGCGAGTTGTTTGGACATGTGCGTGGAGCCTTTACAGATGCACGTTCCGATCGCGTCGGCCGCTTTGAGTTGGCGGATCGCGGCACGCTATTTCTAGATGAAATCGCCAACGTTCCTTTGAATCTTCAGGCAAAACTTCTGCGCGTGTTGGAGACTGGGGAGTTTGAGCGCGTTGGATCTTCGAAGACGCACCGTGTCAATGCGCGCGTCTTGTCTGCTACCAACGCTGATCTCCAACAAAAGGCAGAGGCAGGCGAGTTCAGACAAGATCTCTTGTTTCGACTGAACACCGTCGAGATTCACCTACCTCCGCTGCGTGAACGACCGGAAGACATCCGACCGCTCGCGGAACATTTTCTGCAGCAGCATTCAGTTCGTTACCGGCGTTCGTTGCAAGGCTTCACCAATGAAGCATTGGAAGCGATGATGCGACATTCCTGGCCGGGTAACGTGCGTGAGCTTGATCACGTGATTGAGCGTGCTGTGCTGATGTCGACGAGTGCGGTGGTCACCGCTTTCGATCTGGCGTTGCAACCGGGCAGGGAATCGGGCGTTTCAGCCCGCATTGATGAGATGAGTTTGGAGGAGGTCGAACGACTGCTTATCAGTAAAGCTCTGGCCCGATTTGGCGGCAATGCAAATCGAGCGGCTGAAGCTCTTGGTCTCAGTCGCAGCGCGCTGTATCGAAGATTGCAGAAGTATGGAATGTCGTAGCGAAGAATATCCACAGATTACGCAGATTACACAGATTTCTATTTCGGATTTCGGAATGCGGATTTCGGATTTTGTAGTTTCCGGGGATGTTGCTTTTAATCTGCATGTACAAATAAGACCGTTTGCATTCAGCCTGAGCAACTCATCAGCACGAAATCCGAAATCCGCATTCCGAAATCCGAAATAGAAATCTGTGTAATCTGCGTAATCTGTGGATGTTCTTATGTCTGAGGTGGCGGCTCAGTTTAGAATACCCTCGTGAGTACCCCGCAAAAAAAGGGAACTACCACCTTCCACAGTCTTGACCCGTCGTTGCGACGGCCTGAACGAATAAAGTTCGAGCGCCGGGTTACGCTGCTCGCACTCTTTGCGGGTTTTCCGCCGGTTGCACTATCGGCACTCCTGTTGTGGCTCAACGACTATTCCTCACAAATTCAGTGGACCATCGATCTGCTGCTCGTACTTCTTTGGCTCGGTGTTTCCTTCAATCTCAAACAGCGAGTCGTCCGGCCTTTGCAGACGCTATCAAACATCCTGGCGGCGATCAGAGAAGGCGACTATTCGATTCGCGGTCGGCGAGCAATCTCTGGTGATGCGTTGGGTGAAGTTATGCTCGAGGTTAACGATCTGGGGCAGACGTTACGTGAGCAGCGGATTGGCGCAATGGAAGCGACCGCACTTCTGCGCACTGTGATGTCGGAAATCGACGTTGCCGTTTTTGCCTTCGACGGAGAGCAACGTTTGCGCCTGGTGAATCGAGCGGGGGAGAAATTGCTCGCCCAGCCAGCTGCGCGATTGCTCGGTCGGACCAGTGGTGAGTTGGGGTTGCTCGCGTGTTTTGATCGGCCCGGGAGTCCAGGCCCATACACAATGCAGTTGGTCTTTCCAGGGGGAGTCGGCCGTTGGGATATTCGTCGCAGCACGTTTCGCGAAGGTGGCGTGCAGCATCACCTGCTTGTCTTGACTGATTTGAGTCAGACACTGCGTGAAGAAGAGCGAACTGCGTGGCAGCGTCTTTTGCGTGTGCTGGGGCACGAGTTGAACAATTCCCTGGCCCCGATAAAATCAGTTGCCGGCAGCCTCGGTGATTTGTTGGGCCGGAGTCCGCAGCCAGACGACTGGCGCGACGATATGCAGCGAGGCCTGGCGGTGATCTCTTCGCGTGCAGATTCACTCGCACGCTTTGTGGAATCCTATTCGAAGCTTGCGCGATTGCCGCAACCACGCTTCGAGCCACTGAACATCGGCGCACTCGTGTCGCGGGTCGCAACGCTGGAGACGAGATTGCCAGTTAACGTCGTTGCCGGTCCTGAAATGTCGGTTCAAGGAGACGACGCACAGCTTGAGCAACTCTTGATCAATCTTGTGCGAAACGCGGTTGATGCGTCGCTTGAAACTCATGGTGGCGTAGAGATAGGTTGGCGGCAGCGGAATGGAAACGTAGAGGTTTGGATCAATGATGAAGGCCCAGGCCTCGCAAATACAACTAACTTGTTCGTCCCATTTTTCACGACTAAAGCAGGCGGTTCTGGGATCGGTTTGGTTTTGTCGCGTCAGATTGCCGAGGCGCACGGCGGAACTTTGACACTTGAGAATCGATCGAGAACCCGTGGCTGTGAGGCGACGTTGAGGTTACCGCTGTAAAAGAGATTTCGGATTTCGGATTTCGGAATTCGGATTTCGTGGCAGTGAAGTACCGCGTTCTATCTGGCCTTGCTTAATCTGGCGATGTCCAGACCACAGTTGAGATCCCCAGAGCGAAATTCGAACTCCGAAAATCCGAAATTGATAGCCTATGAGTTTTCTTCGATCAAGCGGCATCCTGTTACACCCAACTTCACTACCTGGTCCTTTTGGCATCGGTGATCTGGGTGACGAGGCTTACCGGTTCGTCGACTTTCTGCAATCAAGCGGTCAAACTCTCTGGCAGATTCTTCCACTTGGTCCAACTGGTCACGGCAATTCTCCCTACGCCTCCTACTCCGCGTTCGCCGGCAACACTCTTTTGATCAGCCCCGAACGGCTCGCGCGAGCAGGTTTACTGACTGAAGGAGACTTTCGCGGCGTACCTGAATTTCGCGACGATGAAGTTGATTTTGATCAGGTAACTACTCTTAAAAAGGCACTGTTGCTCAAGGCCTATCAACGTTTCAGGCAGTTACAACCGGCGCAAGTCGTCAACGCCTTCAACAAATTCTCTGCGAAAGAGAACTACTGGCTCGAAGACTATGCGCTGTTCGTCGCTCTGAAGGACGGACACGGTGGCCGACCGTGGACGGAATGGGTTCCCGCGCTGGTGCGACGTGATGAAAAGGAGTTGATTGATGCGCGACAGACTTTCGCGGGCGAAATCGAAGCGCAGAAGTTTTACCAGTTCCTGCTGTTTCAGCAGTGGGCCGAATTGAAAGCTTATTGTGGACAAAAGGGAATCAGAATCATCGGCGACATACCGATTTTCGTCGCTCATGATTCTGCGGATGTTTGGACCAACCCTGGACACTTCAAACTCGAGGCAGATGGATTTCCGACGGTTGTCGCTGGCGTGCCTCCCGACTACTTCAGCGAAACCGGTCAGTTATGGGGAAACCCGCTCTACAATTGGAAACAAATGGCCAGCGACGGATTTGCCTGGTGGATTAAGCGTGTGAGCGCAACGCTGCAGACAGTCGACCTCGTGCGTATCGATCACTTTCGCGGATTCGCGGCTAGTTGGGAGATCCCGGCAGGTGACAGGACTGCTGAACGCGGTCAATGGGTAGCGGCTCCGGGCAAACAGTTGTTCCAGGCGATTCGCAAAGCGTTGGGCGAGTTGCCGATCATTGCTGAAGACCTTGGTGTGATAACACCTGATGTCGAAAAGTTACGTGATGATTTTGGTTTTCCAGGTATGCGCGTCTTGCAGTTTGGTTTTTGTGATGCCGACTCGAAGAACGTCAACCTTCCGCACAACTACCCACGCAACGTAGTGGCTTACACCGGCACACATGATAACGACACCACGGTCGGGTGGTTTAATGGCGACGATTCCGCTGATTCCACGCGCACTGCGGCGGAGATCGAAAGAGAACGAGAGTTTTGTCTGCAGTACTTGAACAGTGAAGGGAAGGAGATTCACTGGGATCTTATTCGCGCCGTGCTCTCGTCGGTCGCAGATACCGCGGTTGTTTCCCTGCAGGATCTACTCGGTCTCGGTAGTGAAGCGCGAATGAATCTTCCGAATTCGAAGGAAGGCAATTGGAAATGGCGTTTTCGAACTGGCGCGCTGACTGATGACCTGGCGAAGAGATTGGAACGTTTGAGTGAACTCTATGGGCGGTGACTGAGAATTCAACGCACGCCGAGCAAGAGATCGATCGTCAACTGATCCAGGCGCTCATAAGGAAGTGTCCTGGTCGCCAACTGTCCGCGATCGAGTGGAAGAGCTTTTACACGATCGGCTTTTTCGCGATTGTAACTTCCAAGGAGCTCGATATCGCCAGCCGAGTTTGTGTGGATCTCCCGAAGCAGACTTTGTATCTCTTCGTCCTCATTAAACTGCCGGGCCTTGTCTTTGAAGATTAGATAATTTCGCATGCAGCCCGCGGCGAATTCCCAAACACCCGCTTCGTCTTCGCTGCGATACGAGTGCGCGTCGAAGTGCCTTGGCCCCTCGTAACCTGATTCCTCGAGCAACTTCACCAAAAAGAAAAGGTTCTTGATCGATTCTGACCCGAAGCGCAAATCCTGATCGAAGCGCGGTCCTTTTTGATCATTCAGGTCGATATGAAACAGCTTGTTAGCTTCGATTGCCTGCGCCACCGCGTGATAAAAGTTCAGACCAGACATTTGTTCATGGCCGACCTCCGGATTCACGCCGACCATTTCCGGATGGTCCAGGGTCGCGATAAATCCGAGCATAGCGCCGGTGGTCGGCAGATAGATATCGCCGCGCGGTTCGTTCGGCTTTGCTTCGAGCGCGAACCTATAGTCATAGCCCTGATCTAGTGAGTACTCGCAGAGAAAATTGAGCGCCTCGCGATTCCACTTCAGCGCCTCACGAGCATCCTTCGCAGCGTCGACCTCCGCACCCTCACGACCACCCCAGAAGACATAGATTTTCGCGCCGAGTTCGGCCCCCAGATCCATGGCGCGCATCGTCTTTTGAATCGCGTAAAGTCGCACCCGCGCATCGTTGGAGGTGAAGGCGCCGTCTTTGAATACGGGATCGTAAAATAGATTCGTCGTAGCCATTGGTACCTTCATCCCGTAATCGTCGAGTGCTTTTTTGAAATCACTCACGATTCGGTCGCGATCCGCCGATGATGCGTCAATCGGCACAAGATCGTTATCGTGCAAGTTCACTCCATAGGCACCGAGTTCACTGAGGCGCTGCACGATCCTGATCGGACTAATAGTCGGACGTGTTGCATCGCCAAATGGATCGCGCCCACGGTTGCCGACGGTCCAAAGACCAAAAGTGAACTTGTCTTTCTTGGCTGGTGTAAATGTATTTCCCATAGTCATCACTTCCGTGCTGAAAAACGATAGATCGTAGTCGACCGGTATTTTGCACCTTTTCGCAACGTCGTTGTAGGAAACTTCGGTTGGTTCGGCGAGTCGGGATAGTGTTGGGTCTCCAGGCAAAAGGCCGAACGTCGCGGATAAGTCTTGCCGCTCTTGCCAGTCAACGTGCCATCCAAAAAGTTTCCGGTGTAGAACTGAACGCCGGGCTCACTGGTCCATACTTCCATCACGCGACCCGTGGTCGACTCATACACTGACGCCGCCTGTCTTAGCACTCCCATCCGACCGTTGACGATCCACGTGTGATCATATCCGCTGCCAAATTGTATTTGCTGATCGTCTTGCTCAATGCGCTCGCCAACCGACTTCGGCACAAGGAAATTAAAAGGTGTTCCGCGAACGTTGCGAAGCTCTCCTGTCGGAATTGAAGTCGCATCAGTCGGCAGAAAGCGATTCGAGTTCAACGTCAACTGGTGATTGAGAATATCGCCGTTTCCCTCGCCGGCAAGATTGAAGTAGGAGTGGTTTGTAAGATTGACGATAGTGTCTTTGTCAGTTGAGGCAAAGTAGTCAATGCGTAGCTCATTGCGATTCGTAAGTGTGTAAACAACCCTGGCGTTTAGATTTCCCGGGTAGCCCTCCTCGCCATCTTTGCTCAGATACGTAAGCGACAAAAGTGCGCCTGTCTTGGTAGTACTTGGCCGGGCCATCCAGACAACTTTATCGAAGCCTTTTATCCCGCCATGCAAGTGATTTGGGCCATTGTTAACGGCGAGCTTATATGCAACACCATTGAGTAAAAAGCGACCTTTGGCGATGCGATTACCGTAGCGACCGATGATACAACCGAAGTAGGGATGACCTTTCAAGTAACTGTCCAGGTCGTTGAATCCCAACACGACATCGCCGTACTGGTTGTTTCGATCCGGAGCTGTGAGTGAAACGACGATGCCGCCGTAGTTGGTGATCTTCGCTTCCATGCCGTTTCTGTTTGAGAGCGTGAACAACTCAACACTTTCGCCATCTGCAGTTTTCCCAAAGTTGGCCCTTGTGATCTTTTGAGCGCTGACGGCAATGCAGCAAAACAGAAACAGAACAGCACACTGCAGGATCGAAAACAGTCGACTTCGTTTCATAGAGTGTTGTCCTCGATGGTTGGTTTTAGATTTCCCCGCATAAGCGAGATCGAGTGGTGTGATGTCAGTACCACCTCGCGGTAGCGGGTGGGTGCGAAGCCTTGTCACTTACCGCGCGATTTGACGTCGGAAGGCTTCGCA
>DATIBJ010000170.1:0-7458 GCA_035457565.1 Pyrinomonadaceae bacterium
TGCATTCTTCTCAACTTGAGTGGTTTCAGTGAGGTTGAGTGTCGATGTTCTGCACCTTGAACTATTGGCCGAAGCTTGAGTTTCTTAGAGCGCCCGCTCCCTTAGTTTCTTCAACAACTCTTTTGCTTCGTCCGGCGTGAGGTCGTCGGGATTCGTGGCCTTCAAATCAGCAATCACTCTCTCATTCGCCAGATCAAACAACGAAACCTGAGCGACGGCTTTTCGCCGACCTGCACGTCGCGCTGCCACGTCCAACGCCGTATCGTTCGTCGTCGCTTCCGTCGATCTTTCGCTGCCCGCTTGCGCGGCCACGGCTTTCACTTCTGCCACTGGTTCAGCAAGTTGAACTTCATCAGCAAACACGTCTAGTTCGTACCGTTCCAGCCGCGCCAGCACTTCGCGCGCATTCGCTAAAACAACAGGCGGTAAACCGGCCAGTCGCGCGACTTCAATGCCATACGACTTCGACGCGCGACCTCGTTCGAGACGATGCAGGAAGACCACTTCGCCTTCACGCTCGGTAGCCGTGATTTGATAATTCTGTGCACCTGGCAAACGCTCGGCGAGTTCAGTGAGTTCGTGGTAATGAGTAGCGAAGAGAGTCTTCGCGGAATGCTCCGCGGAGTTGTGCAGGTATTCAGCTACGGCCCAGGCGATCGAGAGTCCGTCGAACGTCGCTGTTCCTCGCCCGATCTCGTCCAGTAGTACGAGAGAGCGCGGCGTCGCGCTATGCAGTATCGCCGCCGTCTCAGTCATCTCGACCATGAATGTCGATCGGCCTCTTGTTAGATCGTCTGAAGCTCCCACGCGCGTCCAGATTCTGTCCAGCAACGGAAGACGCGCACGCTCGGCAGGAACAAAACAACCTGTTTGCGCGAGGATGCAGATGATCGCCGTTTGCCGCAGGACGGTACTCTTGCCACCCATGTTCGGACCGGTAATGATTAGAAGTCGATCAGTTGAGTTGTTCAAATAGATCGTGTTCGGAACAAATGGCTCATCACTGAAAACTTCAATAACGGGATGACGTCCCTGAATGATTTCCACTTCATCGCCGTCGTGCATCGCTGGCCTCACAAAACGAAGCCGCGCCGACGACTCTGCGAGCGCTGAGAGCGCATCGAGAGTTGCCAGCGCACGAGCAGTCATCTGAATACGCTTCGTCTCGACCGCGATTTGACGACAAACCTCGATAAAGATCTCCGTCTCCAGCTGAATGATTCTCTCTTCTGAGCCAAGAACCTTCTTCTCCCAATCACGAAGTTCTGCCGTCGTGAAGCGTTCGGCATTCGCAAGCGTTTGCCTGCGCTCATAGTCAACCGGCACACGAGCCGCGTTGGCCTTCGACACTTCGATGAAATAACCAAAAACGCCGTTGAAGCGGATGCGAAGATTGTTGATGCCGCTGCGTGTGCGTTCACTCGCTTCCATCGCGGCAATAATCTGTTTGGCGTTACGACTCACCGATCGCAACTCATCCAACTCGGGCGCGTAGTTGTCTTTGATTACGCTGCCGTCAGTTAGTTTCGCGGGCGGGTCGTCAACGATCGCTTGGGTGATTAATGTACATATGTCAGGCAGATCGTCAGTATTCTCTGCCAGCACCTGGAGCATTGAGGCTCCTGCACTGCTGAGCGCCTGTCTTATCGCGGGCACTTGAGCGAGCGACCGTTGCAATGCGACGAGATCACGCGGAGTTGCCGAGCCCAAACTAATGCGACCGAGCACTCGCTCCAGATCAGTGACCTCTTTAAGTAATGAACGAATTCGATCACGAAGTATTTGCGAAGCGAAAAGATCCTGCACCGCCGCAAGCCTCGCTTCGACTTCACCTCGCTTGATACACGGCCGTAAAAGCCACGAGCGGAGAAGACGTCCACCCATTCCAGTGACAGTTTGATCGAGCACTTGAAGCAATGAACGACCGCTGCCGCCGGCGAGTGATTCGACCAGTTCGAGATTTCTTACGGTGACGCTGTCGAGAACCAGATGATCCTGCGGCTCGAAGTAAACGAGGTCGGTGATGTGTGCGGCCGCGGCTCTCTGCGTGTCCTGCGCGTAACGTAAACACGCTCCTGCCGCGCGAACTGCTTCGTCTTTTTTCGCCAGACCATAACCGTCAAGCGACTGAACTTTGAAGTGGGCTCGCAGTGTGTTTACGCAATCATCTCGCTGCCATAACCAATCTTCGAGCGGGGTCAATGTGGCATCGATGCCGTGCTCATTTGCAGACACAACGCTGGATGAAGATCTATTCAGGTCATCAGATTGTTTTCCGGCGTCACTCCGCGTCAGCGGTAGCGGCGCCGTTTGTATTTTTCCTGAAAGGCCAGTCTTGATCAGTGGCCCCAGTGAAGTCGGAAATAACAACTCGCGTGGGGCATACGACTCGAGATCGGCGCGGATTCTGAGCCAGGCGTCTTTGCCAGTCTCCTGCGTCGCGCGAAATTCGCCGGTCGAAATGTCGAGAAATGCGGCACCAACCGCATCGCCAGTTGCACAAACGGCGGCTAAGTAAATCGACTCACGCGCTTCAAGCAGTTGCGGATCGATCGGTGTTCCGGGTGTCACTATGCGGACGACTTCGCGTCGCACGAGCTTTTTGGTTTTTCCGGCTTCTTCAGTCTGTTCACAAATCGCGACGCGATAGCCTTTGCGCACGAGTTTCGAAATGTAGTTTGCGGCCGAGTGATGCGGCACGCCACACATCGGAATCGGATCGCCGCGTTCTTTATGACGAGCTGTCAAAGTGATCTGCAGTTCACGCGAGCCTACAACAGCGTCGTCGAAAAACAGTTCGTAGAAATCTCCAAGACGGAAAAACAGTAGTGTTCCGGGGTGTTGCTGCTTCAGATCGTAATACTGCCGCAGCATTGGCGTTGAATTGGAAGAATTCATACGTGAGTGACTAGTAACGGGCTTGCATAATAAACAGTAATTGAGAATTAGGCTACAGGGGAGAAGTTTTAGGTTGTGTTCTCAGCTGAAGTAACTCGCTGCGGTTAGACTCAACTCTCTGCGTTACTTTCGGCGTGCTCTGCGTAGCAAGTTCCTAAGTTCTTGTTTTCCAGGAAAGGTTTTCAGAACGGCTCTGCCGCCTGCTGTGAGGCGACGGCTTTGCCTCGCCGTAACGTGCCGCTCCCGATTCGGGCTGTGCCCTGGTTGGTCTTTGACCTCGCGTTTGCTCCACAACATTGACTTGGTCCTTGTGTGTGGAAGGGGCAGAGTCCGAACCCGGGGGCATAGCCCACACTCAAAGAGGCTTCGTTACGGCGAGGCGAAGCCATCGCCTCACAGCGGGCGGCAAAGCCGTAATGCGGTCTGATGCAGACGTCAATGCTACTGGAAGTGCGATCGCGGGCCGAAATTTCAATTCCAGATCTCCCGGTAGGACACTACCCACGCTAACTAGCAGACTTACCGATTCTAAAAGATTATGTTAATTTCCACGTCCAAAAGCTTCTAAGGAAAAGAAGGGTTTACTGTACCGACAGTGATTCGTGGCGCCTCTTAAGTTGGCGCAGTGAGTACAACGTGGACAATAGCTCGCCGAAATCAAAGACCTCGACGGACCAACTTCTAACAACGTCTCTTCGCGAACACCTTCAGACCGTTCAATCCCTGCTGGAGACTCGGCTCACAAAGATCGAACGCGCGGGGCAACTTATCTGCTCAACACTCACAAGAGGCAACAAGATCCTGATTTGCGGAAACGGTGGCAGTGCCGCCGACGCTCAACACATCGCGGCAGAGTTAGTCGGACGATACGAACAGCAACGTCGTTCGTGGCCGGCTATTGCCTTAACCACCGACACCTCGGCGTTAACCGCACTGAGCAATGACTTTGGCTATGCGGAAGTTTTCGCGCGTCAAATTGCGGGTCTTGCGATTAAAGGCGATCTGCTAATTGCAATCAGTACGAGTGGTAAATCACCGAACGTCCTGAAAGCGGCTGAAAAAGCGCGTGAACTAGGTTGTAAGGTGATAGGACTGACGGGAGAAACGCAGGATCCGCTAGCGGCGCTTTGCGATCTATGCCTCGCAGTTCCTGCCACTCGAACGTCGCGCGTGCAGGAAGCGCACATAACGATCGGTCACCTTTGGTGTGAGATGGTCGATCGCATCGGCGTCGTGTAAAGATTATTTTTTTAGAAGCTTGACACATCTTGCAGTTGTATTTAGTCTCTGCGCGTTCCATCAGTGAATCGGCCTAGAACGTCCTCCCGACCAAAGGGCGTAAGACGTCTTAATGCTCCCACTCATTCCAAGCAGTGCCGCAGTGGAACCACAATCCTACCCTTTGGGCGAGAACCGTGAGCCGTCGAACACTGCTTTCGCGCTTGCACTCGTCTCGCTTAGCCATACGCCAGTTGAACAGCGAATCTACGCTGCGATGCTGGCTTCTGCACTTGCTGGTTCCTCCGATTCTTCTTTTACGGCGCGCGAATTAATCTCAATAACCGGTATCAGAAGTCCAACGACTCTTCGACGAGCACTGGATGGGCTGCTCGTTAAGTTGAGTATCGAACGCGCTGCGAATGGAAATGGAAACGGAAATCGTGCGCACGGAATTGGCTACCGCGTCTACACACCTGTGGAAATCTTAAGTCGTCGAAAGCAAAACGGATTCGGCAATGGGAACCTCGACGTGCGCCACAGAAATCAGACATCCGAACGCGCTATCGAGAGAGTGGCCGCGAATCCGAGCTTAAGCAGGCGTGAAGCTCAAGTGGCGTTGTGTTGCGTCGAAGGTCTTACAAATGCCGATATCGGCAAACGTCTGGCAGTCAGTGAACAAACGGTGAAGTTTCATCTGCGGCATGTGTTCGTGAAGTTCGGCGTGAAGCGGCGCGCCGAACTGATCTCAAAACTTTTGATGTAGTCAGGTCTTTCTGTTGGTCCGCCGCAACACCTGGCGGACTAGTTTTGACAAATCGATGCTGCCTCGCAAGAGAGGCTTCCCCACGGGGTTCTGTGCGTGGACCACTTCCTGTCGCTCGTAAACGGGAACGCCATGCAAAGCTGGAGGTGTATTCAAATGACAACGAATGTCGGAAAAACGAAAACCATAACAGGCAGCAGGAAGAAGAAACGCAAAAAGAAAACAGCGCTGGTTATTTGTCGTGACCGGAAGCAGTTCTGGACGACTCAGACACAGTTCTGGCAGTGGGTGAGAGAAGGTATCGTCATCAAAACCGGAGAACAACCGCTGACCGGGATCTTCAAACGTGAGCACGAAGAGTTGCTGGTGCTATTGAGTAACACGGTATTGAACCTCGCGCATCCGAATCACATGCGCGAAGCACTGTTGTCACGGAGAATCGGAATTGCTGGAAAGTAGTCTCAAGGGGAGTTGCCCCGGGAGTTATAGAATGAAAGCGCGCCATTTTTATTTACCACTGATGTTGATATTAGCGGCCACCGTCGGCGCACAGCAGCCATCTGAACAAACCACCGCCACAAACGCTGCTCAACCTGCCGCCACAACACAACCCGCAAACGATTCCGTTTACCGGATCGGACCAGGCGACGTGCTTGATATCCGCGTCTACAACAAACCGCAACTTGCCCGCGAAGCGGTTCGCGTTGAAGGCAATGGCATGATTCGAATGCCGCTGATCGAAACGGACATCCAGGCAGCGTGCAAGACCGAAAGTGAGTTAGCGAAAGATATATCGACACGCTATGCGAAATACTACAAGAACCTGCCCGTCGATGTTTTCATTAAGGAATACCACTCCAAGCAGGTCGCAATTATAGGCGCCGTAAATGATCAGAGTCGGTTTGAACTGCAACGACGCGTGCGTTTGCTCGAGTTATTGACGTATGCGAAAGGCCCTTCACCGAAAGCGGGACAAACGATCAATATCGTTCACGGCCAGATGTCGTCGCTTTGCCAAACGACTGAAGGTGAAGATTTGAACAAGACATTCTCCAGCTATCGCCTGAGCGATACGTTGAGGGGCGAGCCGAATGCAAATCCGTTTCTTAATGCGGGCGACGTCGTCACACTTCCTGAAGCGGATCAAGTGTATGTTGTGGGGAATGTGTTCACGCCGATCACGATTGCGTTAAAGGAGCCTGTAACGCTATCGAGTGCAATCGCGATGGCCGGAGGTCTGAAGCAAGACACGAAGAAAGACAAGATTCGGATTGTGCGACAAGAGCCAGGATCGACGACGAAGAAAGAGATCATCGTCGACTTATACGCGATCGAAAAGCGCAAGGCAGAAGATCCCGTCTTAGAACCCAACGACATCATCGACGTACCAACGTCGGCAGGGAAGAGTTTTCTGCGGAGTCTTTTCCAGGGAGTCGTCCCTAGCGTAGGTCAATTGCCCGTGCGAGTGATTCCGTAACGCTGCCATGCAATCCGTAGTTGATCGCGCTCAGTTGAATCTATCTGCCGAAGACAATTTGTCGAGGCCGGATACCATTCGCATTGAGCCGGCAAGCACATGGACCTCAATTGGCTTCAAGGAATTATGGCAGTATCGCGAGCTGCTCTACTTTTTGACCTGGCGAGACGTAAAGGTTCGCTACAAACAAACCGCTCTCGGAGCCGCATGGGCCATCATTCAACCTTTCTTTATGATGGTCGTATTCAGTTTGTTCTTCGGGCGTCTTGCCGGTGTTCCGTCTGACGGCATTCCTTATCCAGTCTTCACGTTCTGTGGTTTGTTGCCGTGGCAATTGTTTGCGCACGCACTGACGGAGTCGAGCAATAGTCTTGTTGGCAATCAGAATCTAATAACCAAGGTCTATTTTCCGCGTCTTGTGATTCCAATGGCCGCCGTACTGGGAGGTGTAGTCGACTTCCTAATCGCATTCGCGATTTTGCTGCTAATGATGTTGTATTACGGCATCGTCCCCGGATGGGCCATCGTATCTCTTCCGGCGTTTCTGTTGCTGGCAATCGCTACTGCACTTGGCGTTGGACTTTGGCTGTCGGCATTGAACGTTCAGTATCGAGATGTTCGTTATACGATTAACTTTCTCGTCCAATTCTGGCTGTTCGCGACGCCGGTCGCGTATCCAAGTTCGTTGATCCCAGAGAAATGGCGCGCACTCTATGGTTTGAATCCGATGGCCGGCGTCGTTGAAGGCTTTCGCTGGGCGCTACTCGGCAAATCAGACCCACCGGGAATGATGCTCTTAGTGTCTGTGGTGGTCGTTGTCTTAATCCTGATCGGCGGTCTCTACTACTTCCGTCGCATGGAGCAACAATTTGCAGACTTCGTCTAGATCGCCTTGCAGCTCATATGAGTGACATCGCAATTCGCTGCGTCGGCCTTAGCAAGCACTACCGGATAGGTCAGCAGGAGAGATACCGAGCACTTCGGGACGTAATATCCGATGGTGCGGCTGCGCCTTTCCGCCGTCTACGAAATGCATTTACTTCAAATGGCAACGGAAATTCGAAAACCGAAACTCGAAACACAACATCGGTTTCCATTT
>DATIBJ010000171.1:0-58145 GCA_035457565.1 Pyrinomonadaceae bacterium
TACAACTCTGAACCCAAACCCAAGAACACTCTTATCGATTGGAACATCTTTAATTCGCTTCGTACGTCGTTCAACTGGCAGGGCCTGGTTTACAACACTGAAAACGAAGCGAGTGTAGGATTCCGCTTCCAAAGAAATACATATTTGGGGATGGGAGCGGTGGTCGGTTATGAAAGGATCTTTGAAGAAGAGTTTGGCGTCGCAAGAACGGCAACGCAGAGTGGGTCCTTCTTTGGCGCACCCGAACGATCAGCGAGGTTCGTCGCACCTTACATTTATGGAGGAACACGTCCGAGCAAGAAGTATTCGCTAAACATGTTTCTGCTTCGCTCTACCGGCTCTTTTGATTTCGATTTTGGAGCGGAGCCGAAATATCCACGTGTTAGCCCTGCCGCCTTAGCCGATCCAAATGCGCCGCTCGATCCCGGACCGGGCAAAACGTGGGACTTTAACCTGGGAATCGACTATCAGCCGACCAACGAACTCAACACGTCGTTCGGCTATACGCTGAGCCGTCTAGTGCGCAAGGATACGAAGCTCGTAGCGTTTCATGAGAACATCTTCAGTTTTCGTTCCACATATCAGTTCACTCGCTTCATCTTCGCGCGTGCGCGCATAGACTACGGAACATTGTCGTCAAACGCTCGAGCCCAGTTTCTGTTTGGTTGGACTCCCAATCCGGGTACAGCCTTCTATGCTGGCTATAACGACGATCTAACTCACAACGGATTCAGCCCATTTACCGGACAGTTGGAACCCGGATTTCGCCGCAACGGCCGCACCCTCTTCGTGAAGGTGTCATACCTGATTCGCAGGAGTTTTGGGGGTTAATGTTAAATACGGGTCTTTGGTCTTTGGCCTTTGGTCTTTGATCTAGTAGTAGAGCTTTGACCGTTGCGCTACTACCGACTCAGACGGCTAAACGAACCGAGACCAAAGGCCAAACGACCAAAGACCAAAGACCGAAAACCCGCAACGCAAAATTGAATGTAAAGTTTTGTAAAGTACTGGTGGAATTAGGCCTTTCCACTTGGAAGTAGGTGTAACTCTGTTCTAAATTGCATCCGTATGTCTGAAGCTCAGAAATCCCCCAAGGCCAAACTGTGCGTGGGCTTTGTTCTGTTCCTGATTATCGGCGTTGGTATTCCTGTTGGCTGCAAAAGTGATTATCCCGCAGCAGCCAGACAGGGTCGCGGTGGTAGTGGCGGTGGCGATTCCAAAGAAGCACGTCAGGTGAAAACTGTGGCAGTGGTGGAGACGCCGTTCGGCGAAACCGTAACGGCGAACGGAACCTTGGCAGCATTCGATCAGACTACCGTCAGTGTGAAAGTGCCCGGCCGTCTCCGCGCGATATCAGTTGACCTTGGAACAGTCGTATCACGCGGCCAGGTAATTGCTCAGCTTGAACCGGAAGACTACAAGCTACGCGTTCAGCAAGCCGAAGCATCGCTGGCTCAGGCGCGTGCTCGTTTGGGTCTCGACCCCGCCGGCACTGACGACAACGTGGATCCTGAAAAGACTGCCACCGTGAGACAGGCGCGTGCAGTGCTCGATGAAGCGAAATTCAATCGTGATCGCGCGGCAAAGCTCGTCGAGCAGGGCATCATAGCTAAAGCAGACTTTGATACAGCCAATGCGGCATTCAAAGTTGCGGAAGGTCGCTATCAAGACGCATATGAAGAAATTCGAAATCGACAGGGTGTTCTGGCGCAGCGGCGTTCGGAGTTGGCGTTAGCCCGGCAACAATTGAAGGACACGGCAGTTTACGCGCCGCTCGATGGAATCGTCCAAGAGAAGCGCGCAAGCGCGGGTGAATATCTCGCTTCGGGCGCACCCGTTGTGAACATCGTGAGGATGGATCCATTGCGTCTCCGCGCGGAGATACCCGAACGAGAGTCACGCAACGTCCAGGCTGGTCAGAGCGTCCGAGTAACGGTAGAAGGTGATCCCAATGTTTATCTCGGACAAATTCGACGTCTGAGTCCGGTGATCACAGAACAGAATCGCATGCTGATGGTTGAAGCAGACGTTCGAAATAATGGACGTCTTCGACCCGGATCATTCGCTCGCGCTGAGATTGTGACTAACGACTCGAGAATGGCCATCACCGTTCCGAACAATGCAATTGTCACTTTTGCGGGTATCGAAAAAGTGATTGTCGTGCAAAATGGCAAGGCACTCGAAAAACCGATCACGACCGGACGTCGCAGTGGCGAATGGACCGAGATCGTAGCCGGCGTAAATCTTGGCGACAAAGTTATTGTCGACCCCGGCAACCTGCAGTCGGGGCAGGCTGTTGCTGTCGTTGAATAGTTGGGAACCCGTTGTCCGTAGTCAGTTGTAAGATCCGCACGGCGTCGCCGGCGATAACACAACTGACAAACGATTAAATGCAAAAGTTAGCTGAAATCTGTATTCAAAGACCCGTCTTCGCCACGATGATTGTGTTGTCGCTGGTGGTAGTTGGCGCTGCTGGCTTCTTCAAACTCGGCGTTGATCGTTTCCCGTCCGTCGACTTACCAACTGTTAGTGTTCGTATTGGTCTGCCCGGTGGTTCACCGGAAGAAGTTGAGTCCCTAATCACCCAACAGGTCGAAGAAGTTGTTAATACGGTAGACGGAATCAGTGAACTGCGTTCCATCTCTGGTCAGGGAACGTCGTTAGTGATCGCGACTTTTAAGCTTGATCGGAATCTCGAAAGCGCCGCACAAGACGTTCGCGATCGCGTTAGTACTCTTGGCCGTCGTCTTCCAGAAGATGCTACCCCGCCGATCGTACAGAAGTTTGATAATGACAGCACGCCGGTCCTAACGATTGCGTTGACTGCGAATCGGTCGATTCGCGAATTAACCGAACTCGGCGACAAGACTGTGCGTGTCCAACTCGAGCGAGTTGGTGGTGTCGGTGAAGTGCGCGTCGTTGGTGGCCTGGATCGAGCGATCAACGTTTGGATCGACGCGGAGCGATTAGCAGCCTATCAGATCTCGATTGCCCAGATTCGACAAGCTCTCGCGCGCCAAAACGCAGACGTGCCCGGGGGAAACGTTACGACGGGCAGAGAAGAACTGACACTCCGCACGCTTGGTCGCTTTACTGACCCGCGACAGTTCGACGATCTGGTCATCGCACAGGTGAACGGCGCACCAGTTAGATTGCGAGACGTTGGCCGAGTTGAAGACGGCACCAAGGAGCAGCGCTCGTTCTCACGTTTGAATGGCGTTCCCACGGTTACACTGGACATCCGACGTCAATCAGGGGCAAACACAGTCGAGGTGATCAACGGTATCAAGAGTGTGTTGCCGCGAGTTGAATCGCAGCTTCCGGAAGACGTCAAGTTGCAAGTGATTCGCGATCAGTCGCGTTATATCGAAGCGGCGCTCCACGAGATTCAAACCCACCTCGTCCTCGGAAGTATTCTGGCCAGCCTGGTTGTGTTGTTGTTCATGCGCTCATGGCGCTCGACCTTAATTGCCGCAGTCGCAATCCCGTGTTCGGTGATTTCGACGTTCGGAATGATGCGGGCATTGGATTTCACACTGAACAGCGTGACGATGCTCGCCCTCGTATTAATGGTTGGTGTGGTGATCGACGATGCGATCGTAGTATTGGAGAACATCTTCCGCTTCATTGAAGAAAAGAAAATCGAGCCGAAGGAAGCGGCGCGTGAAGCGACGAAAGATATTGGTCTGGCAGTACTGGCGACGACTTTATCGCTGGTAGTCATCTTTCTTCCTGTCTCGTTCATGTCGTCGATTTCGGGACGGTTCTTGTATCAGTTTGGTATCACTGCAGCTGTTGCCATCATGGTGAGTTTGTTGGTGTCGTTTACGCTGACGCCGATGATGAGTTCCCGGTTGATTCGTATCGGCGATGCCGAGTCCGGACATGGTTCTCCGGCGTCGCGCCGCGGCTTTTATCGTTGGATAGACCGAGGCTACACATGGCTGCTCAGTTTAGCGATGCGGCACCGCATGGTGGTCGCCGTTATCGCGATCATAACGATCCTCTCCAGCGTTCCGCTCTATCGAGCAGTAAAACAGGAATTCATTCCGACGAACGTCGATGAAGCCGAATTTGAGATCAACGTGAATGGGCCAGAAGGCACCAACCTCGCGGTGATGAATGAGACAATCACAGCGATGGAGAAAGACATTCTTGAGACACCTGGAGTGCGCCTGGTGTTGGCTTCAGCAGGTGGGGGTTTTCTTGGTGGTGTTAATCAGGGCAACGCCTACATCCGCATCGCTCCGCATGTGGAACGTACTCTCTCGCTTAGCAAGCTGTGGACAGCGACCAAGAACGGCAATCCATTAAACGTGTTCAAAGGCAACTACACGCAGCAAGACGTGATGGCTGAGGTGCGACGCCGCTTGCAAAAGTATGCACCAATGCGAATCGGTATTCGCAATGCGCAATCGTTTAACTTTGGCGCAGGCGCTCGTACAGACATCGACTTCGTTTTCCGGGGACCAGACATCCTCGCTTTGAGCGGATACGCGGACGATCTGGTTGAAAGATCCAAGAAGCTTGGCGGAATTGTAGATGCCGATACGTCGCTGAAACTCAATAAGCCGGAGCTGCGAGTCGCGATCGATCGAAACCGCGCAGCGGATCTCGGTGTAGATACTTCGGACATCGCAACCAGTCTGCGACTAATGGTTGGCGGCGAAGATCAGGCGTCAAGATTCAGAGACGAATCAGTCGACGAAGACTACGACGTACAGTTGCGTTTGACCGAGGCGGACCGTAACGATCCTTCAAACATCGGACGTCTATACGTCCCTTCATCGCGCGGCGGTCTCGTGCGGTTGGACAATCTCGTAAAGGTTACTCGCGACACGAGCCCTTCGCGTATCGATCGTCTTGATCGAGAAAGGCAGGTTTCGGTTAGAGCTTCAGTCGCGCAGGGTTATGCGCTCGCCGATCGCATCGACGCGTTGCGCGGGGCAGTCCGTGAGATGAACCTGCCGGCCGCTTATACAACTACTGTTTCCGGTCGGGCGCGGGAATTGGAACGAACCTTCACAGAGTTCATCTGGGCGTTCATCCTCTCAGTGATCTTTATGTACATGATCCTCGCGTCGCAGTTTGAAAGCACCATCCACCCTGTGACGATCCTGCTGAGCCTCCCGCTTTCGATTCCGTTTGCAATGCTCTCGCTGTGGGCGACAGGCGACACACTGAATCTCTATTCTGCATTGGGTATCCTTGTCTTGTTCGGTGTTGTGAAGAAGAACGCAATTCTTCAGATCGATCACATGAACAATCTGCGCGCGAAAGGCATGGAGCGCCACGAAGCGATCATGCAGGGCAACCGCGATCGTCTGCGGCCAATTCTGATGACGACGCTTGCCCTGGTAGCGGGAATGTTGCCGCTGGCGCTTGGCACTGGTCCGGGCTCTGAGGAGCGACGTTCAATTGCGATCGTCGTGATCGGCGGACAATCATTGTCGTTATTGTTGACATTAATCGCGACCCCGGTCGCGTATTCGCTGCTGGATGATTTGCGAGCAACCGCGCGTTGGCGGAGATATGCAGCGGCGACAAATGGAGTTTGGTCAAAGATTCGGCCTCGATTCCGAAAACCTCCAAAGCCAGCTCCGGCGCCAGCAGTCGACCCGGCCGATGAACACATTCACGCAGCGGGCGACTAAAACCTATCCACAGATTACGCAGATTACACAGATTTAGAACTTAGACAGCTGAGTTGAGTAATCCGGCTTTCTGCCCCTTCAACGTTGAGCGCAAAAACGCTATTTACTCAACTTCGGTGTCTAAGTTCTAAATCTGTGTAATCTGCGTAATCTGTGGATAGGCTTTAGTCTTTGTATCCCGGATTCTCGCGATCCAATTTCCTTAGCAATCCCGGCCAAACGAGTCTCCCCGGGCTGCCCTTAGTCACGATCTCTTCTTGCGCTTTTATTCCCGCCAGAATCTTGTTGTCGATCGGAATCAGTTTGCCACCGCCTGATTGTGCAAGTATCTGAATCCGGCACGCACGCTCCAGCAGAAACATCGAAAGGAATGCATCGCCGCATGTTTGACCAACTGTCAACAATCCGTGATTCCGCAGTATGAGGAAAGTCTTATTACCAAGATCTGCAACCAGACGCGGTTTCTCCTCGTCGTTCAACGCCAGCCCTTCATAGTCGTGATAACCGAGTGATGCCAGAACAAACAACGACTGTTGTGAGATTGGTAGCAGTCCGTTCTCTTGTGCTGACACGGCGATGCCACAATCGGTGTGGAGATGCATCACGCACAGCGCATCTTCGCGCGCTGCGTGCACGGCGCTGTGAATCGTAAACCCAGCCGGATTCACGCTGAACGCTGTGTCGATCACGATCTTTCCATCTAAGTCTACTTTCACGAGACTCGACGCGGTAATCTCTTCAAACATCATCCCGTATGGATTGATTAAGAAATGATGTTCCGCACCTGGCACGCGTGCTGAGATGTGTGTGAACACAAGATCGTCCCAGCCGTAACGCGCGACAAGGCGATAGGCTGCCGCGAGATCAACTCGCATTTGCCATTCTTCAGCGGAGACCTGATCGCGAACCGCTTTGGCTAATTCTTCAGCTGCACTCATAGGTTTAATAGATTTCGGATTTCGGAATGCGGCTTTCGGATTTTTCAGCCACAGATTTTCGCAGATAAACACCGATCAGATTCCGGGCAGGTTTGATCTGCTTCATCTGTGAACATCTGTCGCTGAAAAATCAGAAAGCCGCATTCCGAAAATCCGCGTCCTTTCGTTTCAACGTTCAAGTGTCCCACTGGCTGCGAACTCAGGTACCGTGAGAATGTCCTGCCAACCGGAGTTGTCTACCTTTAGTTGTTCGGTCAATTCGTCGCGCAGTTGCTGCAAACCATCGCTTAGTTTTGTTCGATAGGTGTCGATGTCTACGAATCGTTTTCGCTGCTCTTCAACGAACGCTTTCTGTTTCATAATTGAAGGAATCGCAGAATGCTGGCCGTTCTCCCAAAAAGAGACGAGCAATCGCTCGACGACGGTGGCTCCTGGAATCTCCGCCTCTTCATCGTCGAAGCCGACGACATCGCCAATGTAATTGCCAGCACCATCGCTTCCGCGAAACAACTGCAACCGACCCGGCAACGTGATCTTATCGCGAGAATTGGATGCTTTGAGCGTTGGTCTGTTTTTCATCATGCATTGTTTGAAAATTACTCCCGCGACCGCCGGTACTTCACTCGAGAGCTTCGTGCCGATACCAAAACCTGCGACTTCCGGAAATTGCTGCACGATCTGCCTAACTTTTTCGACGTCGAGATCGCCCGTCAGGTTCGGGCGCAAACCGGGCAGGCCGTTAGCTTCAAAGAAGCTCAAGCACCATTGGCCCAATGCTGCGAGATTACCTGAGTCAACGCGAAAGCCCTTGAAGGCACGACGGCGAGCTTCGGTGGAGGTCGCAGCCATTGCCGCGTGCACGGCCCCCATGTAGACGTCGATGGTGTCGAGCAGCAGAGTCGTTCCGTTTGGATTCGCGTCTAACCATCTCTCGAAAGCCACTTGTTCGAAGTGTTTGGGCTTGCCGGTGCGCGACTCGATCTCCGGCTCATACATGTATTCGATATAGGCTTGCTGCCAGTAATGCGCTTCCGTTCCCACGGCAGGGATATCGAGACGGTGGGCCGCCTCCATATTCGACGTGTCGTTGAAACCGCCGATGAACGCGTACGTGGCGATATCGACAGCCCGTTCGATGTCGCCGTTTCGCCGCAGAGAAAAATCGGAGAGCCAGCGCGCGTCGCCGGCGGCCATGCGAAACTGCATGGCGCGTGCCGCAGTGGTCATCGGGAGATCAAATGCGTGCTCAAATTTAATCTCCTGCGCTTGCGTAAGACCGAAAGTACCGCTGATGTCAGCGAACGGCTCATTTGCAAACACGATCGTGCCAGGTCTGACAGCGCGAACTTTGCCGACGAACTGGATATCTTCAATGGCTTTCGCGAACAGTTGAAGACCGGCGCGATCCTGTTCGAGAAATCTTAAACGGGGACGATCGATTTGGCTGTCGATCAGAAGTCGTACCAGTCGTTCGTGGCCCAGGCACGGCGCGAACGGTAGTTTGCGCTGCGTGACGTAGAAGGTCGCTTCAGCATCGGCTAACCGTCCGTCGCGAAGACGCGCGACATCCTTGAGCGACGCATCGCCCATTGCGGCGTGATAGCGATCAAAACTTAAGGTGCCCATGGGTAATCAGTGATAAGTGATAAGTGATGATGCGGGGTTAATTTTCGATTCTACGAGGTCCCTTTATCAGTCATAATACCTTTGCCTCAAAAGTCGATTTCGGTGGTATCGAGTTTCGTGTTTAGTTCGTGTGAGTTCGTGGATCGTTCCCGCTCGTCCACAAAAAAGGGCGATCCACGAAGTCACACGAAGCAACACGAACCGAAGTACTTTTGACTCGAGTTAGATGTAACTTTTGAGGCAAAGCCACTCATGATTTATTGCTTACACTCCGAACCATCTCAGCTCCAGCGTTGCGCATCTCTTCGATGGCTTTCTGACCATCACCGGGATTCACATCAACTGGACGCATCGCGTTCTCAAGGGCCTTCACTGCAAATCCATTCTTCAGCGCGTCGAGGACGGTGTTCTTCACGCAATAGTCTGTCGCCAATCCACCAACCCATACCTCTTGAACGCCCTGCTGTTTTAGGCGCAATGCAAGATCGGTCTCATCGAAGGCGGAGTAACAGTCTGTGTCGCCGAGACCTTTTGAGATAACTGTGATGCGAGGATCCTGACGAAGCGCAGGGTGAAATTCTGCGCCGGTCGTGTTCTGCACACAATGAACTGGCCACGTTCCTCCCCACGCCGTGAAATGCTTTGTCTGGGGTGGATGCCAATCGCGGGATTCGTAAACAGGCTCGCCGTTCTTCAGAAATTCATCGATGAGATTATTCAATGGCTCAACCACTTCGGCGCCCTGGGCCACGGCAAGTGTGCCTCCCGGACAGAAGTCGTTTTGCACATCGACGACAATTAGCGCTCGTTTCTTGTTGCCCGACATAGTGCGATCCTATCGGCTAAAGTTGGTTGTCACTCTATCCGAGGAGGCAGAAAAGTCAAAGCAATCGGATAGATTATGTCCTACAAATTCTGCGGCCCAGTCTTTCATTAGAACAAGCTCTGCACTAATATCGCCGCAGCCAAATTCCATGAACTCGACGACCTTCCAACTCGGCCCGCTCGCGGGTGCCGTCGAAGCTGCAGTTCGCGAGGCCCAGGAACAGCAAGTTGTTAAGCGCATCTGGCGAAAGGATGCGTCGTTGTGGAAAACCGATCCACAAGCACAAGACAACATTCGTTCGTCCCTCGGATGGGTAACCGTCTCTGACGAGATGCTCGGTGTTGCTGATGAGTTGATGGAGTATGGTGAAATCATCCGGCAGCGCGGGTTTCAACATGTGATGGTGTGCGGCATGGGAGGATCGTCTCTGTGCCCGGAGGTTTTACGTCGAAGCTTCGGCCATCAGCCCGAATTCCCAGAACTGATTGTTCTCGATTCGACGGATCCGGATTTCATTGCAAGCTTGGCCCGGCGAATCGATGTCGAGCGAACTCTTTTTGTTGTTGCCTCGAAATCTGGCAGCACGATTGAACCGACGACGTTCTACAAGTTTTGGTACGACTATCTAAAGAAGCGCAATCCAAGCGCGGGCCAGAACTTCATTGCCATCACCGATCCCGGATCGCCGCTTGTCGACACCGCATCACAGCTGAACTTTCAAAGAATATTTCTGAATCAAGCTGACATTGGTGGTCGTTTTTCGGCGCTGTCTTATTTTGGCATGGTGCCGGCTGCTCTCGCAGGCCTTGATATCAGAAGACTTTTGAGCCGAGCAAAAACCGCGGAGCAATCGTGCTCCCCGGTGATGTCTCTTCAATCTAATCCTGGCTTGCAGTTAGGAGCGGCTCTGAGTGAAGCGGTTGCGGCTGGACGCGATAAGTTAACGCTCGTAATTGACGACCAAATCTCATCACTCGGTCTTTGGATAGAACAACTCGTTGCGGAGAGCACCGGCAAAGAAGGCAAGGGAATACTTCCGGTCGCCGGCGAGTCACTTGATGATCCCTCGGTCTATGGTTCGGACCGATTGTTTGTATCGATCTCTATCGGGAGCGGAGACGATGCTATCAGTCACAAGCTCGATGCATTGGTCGCTGCAGGTTTTCCCGTTGTTCGGCGAACGCTCGGCGACGTCTACGATTTAGGCGCAGAATTCTTTGTTTGGGAATTCGCGACTGCTTGTGCTGGTTGGCGGTTGGCGATCAACCCATTCGATCAACCTGACGTACAGTTGGCCAAACAAGCGACGAGCGATGTGTTGATAGTCTTCAAACAGCAGAAGCAACTCCCAACGCACACGCAGCTTGCGAAAGACGACTTGTTAACGTTATTTGTCGATGATGAAGGTGAGCGACCAATCCACAGCGACGCAGTAGCATCAGTCTTAGGCTCGCACATAGAAAAGATTAAGCCAGGGGATTACATTGCGGTGCTTGCTTACGTGGAAGAGACGGCTGAGACCGAGAAGCTCTTGCAGCAGTTACAGAAAGTGTTGCGAGATAAAACGCGCTGCGCTGCGACTACGGGTTATGGTCCACGATATCTTCATTCAACCGGTCAATTGCACAAAGGCGGACCTAACTCAGGAGTCTTTCTTGAGATCACCGCAAACGACGAAACTGATTTTCCAATTCCTGGAGAGGACTACAGTTTCAGTGTACTTAAACAGGCGCAGGCGTTCGGAGATTTTCGCGCGCTCGCACGCAAGGGCCGACGAGTATTGGGAGTCGACATTGGCAACAATGGAGTCAAGGCGCTTTCGCGGCTGTTGGAACTACTAGGTTCGTGAGGAACGAAATGCCTTCACCAGCAGAGATTGGTCTAGTGGGACTCGGTGTGATGGGCCAAAACCTGTCGATCAACATCGCGCGCAACGGTTACACGGTTGCAGTGTTCGATCGCGAGCCGCCAGTGCTCGATGCATTTCTTTCACGTTCTAACGTTGGTATCACTGGTGCAAAAACTCCTGGCGAGTTCGCAGCCGCCCTGAAGCGGCCCCGCAAGATCATTCTGCTCGTTAAGGCCGGACAGGCCATCGATTGGACCATTGACCAAATAAAACCCTTTCTCGAATCGGGCGACATCATCATCGACGGCGGCAACTCACACTTCAGTGATACAGAGCGTCGCGAACGAGAACTGAAGAGTCTGGGGCTGTTCTTTATCGGCTCCGGGATTTCCGGCGGCGAGAAGGGTGCTCTGGTGGGTCCTTCGCTCATGCCCGGCGGAGAGACAAACGCTTACGAACAGATTCGCCCTATTTGGGAGTCGATCGCGGCAAAAGTTGATGATGGTCCGTGCGTCTCTTATATCGGTCCCGGCGGTGCAGGTCACTTCGTGAAGATGGTGCATAACGGTATTGAGTACGCCGATATGCAGCTCATCGCTGAAGTTTACGGCGTGATGCGCGACGGCTTTCAGATGAATGCGAATCAGATCGCCGATGTTTTTGCTGAGTGGCGATCCGGCGAATTGAGTTCGTACCTAATCGACATCACAGCGACAATTCTTCGCACCAAAGATTCTGAAACAGGCTTGCCGCTGGTCGATCTCGTGCTCGACGAGGCAGAACAAAAGGGTACCGGTAAATGGACGGTGCAAGTTGCGACGGACCTTGGCGTGGCAATTCCAACAATCGATGCGGCTATTGCGGCGAGAAACATTTCAGCGCAAAAAACTGAACGAGTGAAAGCTAGCGAGCAAATCAAAGCGAAGAGGACTGCGGCCTATGCCGCGATCACTAACCAATTTCGCGACGCGCTCAGGCATGCGCTCTATGCCTCAAAGGTCTGCGCATACGCGCAAGGAATGGCGCTAATCAAAGTGGGGTCCGATACGTTCAACTGGAACATTGATCTGAGTGAGGTTGCGCGCATCTGGCAAGGTGGGTGCATCATCCGCGCTGCATTTCTGAAGAAGATAAAAGAGGCCTACCAACGAAATCCTCATCTTCACAACATACTAATGGATGAAGAAATTGGTTCCACCGTCGAGCTGGCCCAAACTGATTGGCGAACAGTAGTAAGTATGGCAATCCAACAGGGGCTACCCGCCCTAGCGATGTCGTCCAGCCTTGGATACTTCGACATGTATCGGACGGCCAATCTGCCGCTGAATCTCACGCAGGCTCAGCGTGACTTCTTCGGGTCACACATGTATCGACGGGTAGACAAGCCTGAGCTCGGTCCCGTTCACACAATATGGGAAGATTGAACTCCCTCAACCTGGCTTTACACAGGTCACTTTGAATGGTCTGAACTCATACAATCCTAATGAGCTCCGCACAGATGTAATACGCCCTCTAGAAACCGTCACCCCCTAACTACTTAAGGAAAGTTGAGCCTGCCAAGCGTTTTTGGTCGCAGGGCATACAGCTTGCCGTTGAAGTGATGTCCTCACTTAACCCTGCCCTGCCAATGTTGGAGGAAGGAGTCGTCGAAATGAAGTTTTTTGAGAAGTTTTTCAGGCACGAACTGGCGATCGACCTGGGTACCGTCAATACTCTCGTGTTCGATCCGACCAAAGGGATCCTAATTAACGAACCTTCGGCTGTCGCAATTGACAACTACAACGGCGAGGTCGTCGCTGTCGGCCACCAAGCGATCAAGTTGCTCGGACGCGAGCCGCGTGGAATAGAAGTACACCGGCCGATTCGCTGCGGCACGATCTTAAACTTCGAAGTCACGCAAAAGATGCTTCGCTCATTCCTTCAGAGCGTGATGGATGGTTATCGCCGCGGACACTTCGTTGTCGGCATTCCCGGATCCGCCACGACAGTCGAACAGCGCTCGATCATGGACGCCGCACGTGATGCCGGTGGAAGTCGGATTGATCTGGTTGACGAAGGTCTCGCGGCGGGCCTTGGAGCTGGACTGGATTTCGACGACGAGCGCGCGCATTTGATTGTCGATATTGGAGGCGGCACTACCAACATCGCGATTGTTGCTTCCGGCGGTGTCGTGTCCTCAGTAAGTCTGCCGGCAGCCGGAAATGCGATGGATGAAGCGATACACGACTTCGTTAGATCGAGATACTGCGTGCAAATCGGAGAAATGACGGCCGAAACTATCAAAAAGGATCTTGGCGCTGTCGTCAGTAACGATGAGTTCGAAAGTATCGCCGGGTACGAAATAGTCGGTAAGCATCTGCTCGATGGCTCGCCTTGTGCGGTTCAGATAAATGGTGAAGACGTTCGCGAAGCTCTTGAGCCAATTTTGTCGGAGATCGTTACCGGTGTGCGACGTCTGATTGAAGAGGCAGAGCCGGAAGCGGTGGCTGACATTTATTACTCGGGGATCATCCTGACGGGCGGAGGCGCATTGTTGAAAGGCATGCGCGAACGTTTGCGAAGTGAACTGAAACTGCGCGTGACGATGCCCGAAGATCCCAAGGTCACAGTTGTTCTTGGCGCCGGACGCTTACTTGCGGCTCCAGAGAAACTACGCCGCGGAGCGATTCGTCAGAATCTGCCTGTATGGCAGGCTTCCGAAGAACTGGTTGTAACTTATTAAGCTCGCGTTCTTTGGAGTGCGGTGACTTGTCACCGCTTTCCACGGCTGCGACTTAGCGCACCCCATCAAAGCAGCAAGAACCGCTGATTACCAAGCGGTGACACCGCACCCTACGGAGACTTTTATCCCTTCCGTAGGGCTATCAAGTCGCTTTGCACCGGTGCGTCACCCAGGCTGACACGGGCCCTGTGGTATTCGCACTGCCTAAATTCGTAACTATCCATCAAGGGGGCACAAATGCGACGACTTCACGAGAACGGTCTTTCGATCACTCTGTTCGCGTTCTTTCTAATCATTCTGGTGGGCCAATCGTTGGTGGGTCACCAGCATTACAACGAAGAGCAACAAGAACACGGCCAGCCAACGTCGCCATATGTTGAGTACATCACCGGAAGTCATTTTCTTGAAGCGACGATGGAGAATTGGGAGAGCGAGTTTTTACAAATGTTCTTTTATGTAGTCTTCACTGTATTTCTTTATCAAAAGGGTTCTGCCGAATCGAAAGATCCTGAGAAGCCGGACCCGGTTGATCAGGATCCTACGAAATCGAAGACTAAAAGAGATGCGCCATGGCCGGTGCGCAAGGGCGGTCTTGCATTAACGCTGTACAAGCATTCGCTTTCGCTCGCATTCCTACTCTTGTTCCTTGTCTCCTTTGCTTTGCACGCCGTAGGTGGTAAGGAGGAATATAATCAAGACCAACAAGAGCACGGGCGAAATCAACCAGTTTCCGTGATCCAATACGTGGGCACATCGCGCTTCTGGTTTGAATCGCTGCAGAATTGGCAAAGCGAGTTTTTGGCCGTCTTCGCCATGGTTGTCTTATCAATTTTCTTGAGGCAGAAGGGTTCCGCTGAATCAAAGCAGGTTGATGCTCCTCACAGCGAAACCGGCAAAGGTTAAATTGTGGCTTTGCCGGTTCAATACCCCCCGTTGGTACGCTGGATTAACTCACCCCAGTGTGAAGTCACAACGGAAGTGGAGGTTTCCGCTTTTCATCTCTCTGTGCCCCTGGCAGGACTAGTCCGCGGACTACAGCGCAACTAACACCGCACGTAACCGAGTAACCAAAACACGATGATGAAAATCAGAATCGTGGAAATACAGCCTCCACCGAATTTCCACGCCGCTGCACCTGCTAGAATCCCCCTGAGTGGCCCTTCCATTCACGTTCTCCTTAAGAGTAATTGACCGAACACGCTAAGCCCCAGCTGTCATTGCAGCCTTTTCTTCCTTTTTTGCCTGCTCCAGTTGAGTGCCGAGTGTCTCCTGGTCTTCCTTACTCAAAACTTTTCGCGCCTTCTCAAACATCTCGCCTTCTTCCTCTTCGACGTGATGCTCGATGTTTTCTTTCAACACCGTGAATTTCGCAGTCCACTCCTCGGCATCTTTCGACATCGACTCCAATTCGCTAAGCAACTGTTTGACGAGTCGATGCTCTTCAAACGCTTCAAGTGTGATATCGCGAGTTTCCTCTTCGTTCTCTAGAGCTGGATAGAAGACGGTCTCTTCGATTTTCGCGTGTACATCGAGTTCGGTCTTAAGTTTGGTGAAGAGCTCCTCACGTGTCTTAATTCCGCGCTCCGTAGTCTTGTCGATCTTCTCCAGCAGATCGGCGACTGTTTGATGGTCCTGTTTTAAAAGCGTGAATGCGTTCATTTCGTATGATCCTCCCATGGTTCTACGGCTAGTTTGAATCGTAATCGAACAGACTTCATCGTTCAGAGTGTGTTTGGCAAAAGAGGTGCCAATAAGAAATAGAGCGCGGATTGGATTGTACCGAACCCTCCGTTGAGCGAAGACAACTCCATGCGGCGAGGCAAGAGTTCGGTCCCTGGATCGCGATCAAGTTGTTCTAGTCAAAAACCTCAAAAGTGATCGTTCAGCCTTGTGTAACTCACGACCTCTGAATCGCGTGAAGTCATCTACCGTGTGGAAGTAGTTATTAATGGTCCTGCCTTCGGCGAAGGCCGCGAGAATTTGAGGGCAGATGTAGGATCCGCGGCATACAGCGGGAGTGTTGCCTAATATCGCCGCCGTCTCCTTGATCGCCGCGACTAATTTTCGCTTTCGGATTGCGACCGAGTCGTTCTCATCAATCCCGGCACGTGCCAGTGCGGAGGCGCATACCAGCGTTCCGGCCCACGTCCGAAAGTCCTTAGCACTGAACTTCTCGCCCATCGTGTCTTTTATGTATTCGTTGATGTGGCGACGTTCAACTTTCGTGAATTCTCCATTCCCATTCTCAAATTTGAAAACCTGTCCCGGTCTCTTGAGCAAGGCACGTACAACTTTCGCGACCTGTTTGTCTTTCAGCTCACTAACTTGCTGTACTCCAGATTTGCCGGGAAAGTCGAACTCAACTACATCACCCTTCACTTTGACGTGCTTGGGTCGGATCGTAGAAACGCCGTAACTTCCGTTTTCATTCGCGTACACCTGACTTCCGGGGCGCATGAAACACGTGGAAAGTATGCGTAAAATGCTGGCTAAGACTCGTTCACGCGTTAGGCCGGGCTGTCGAATGTCGCGTGCGACAGTTTTGCGGAGCTTCGGTAGCGCCTGCGCGAACTTCACAAGCCGACGAAACTTCCGTGCGTCCTGAGAGCGCGTGTGATTCTCGTGATAAAGGTACTGCCAACGACCCGCGGCATCCATTCCAACTACCTGCACTCTACCGTTCGTTGAGGGATTGATTGCCACGTTTTTCCAAGCTGGCGGAATGCGCAGCTTCTCGATCCGCTCGAGATCGGTTTTGTTCACCTTCTTCCCGTCTGCGTTCCGATAGCGGAATCCGCGCGCAGGACTGCCAAAGCGTTTGATTCCGATTGTCTGGAGCCTTTCGAGCTTCGTCATATTAATTTGGGTTAGACCGGAATGAAATTTGTACTGAGAAGCGGCAGGTCAGTCAGTCGTGGTTGTATCCAGAACAAATCGCACCGAACTGATTCGTGATTTTGAGTAGGCATTGGGGTCAGTTTTGGGCAAGGAATCTATGAATCGAGACAACACTCAACAGGGAGTCGCGCCCGACAGCTTTAACGTGACTTGTTCGTGGTGTGGCGCCGTGATTCGCGCCAACTCGGACGCGAATGCGGAGCAGATGTGCTTGATATGTCATGCGCGTATGCTTAACAACTACTTTCAACGAGTTAGAAAATTAGACGGCGGCGGCCGTTTACAGCCACGCCGCCGTCCTTAGAAGATTGCGATGAGCTACTTCCGTTTTTGGTCCCCTCGATCCCCTTGTCCGGCCGGCACCTTCGTCTTAGCTGCCTGTTTTCGATCCTGCGCTAACGAGCGACCGACGTCCGCCTCTTCATCGAACCGACCTTTCTCGTCACGCCTGACAAATCGCTTATCGCGACCAGTATCGATGAGTTCGCGATGAGATTTTCTTGCTTTATCGGTCATAACATCCTCCCATTCAGTGTAGGTTTCCTGTACAGCGAAACCGACTGGTTGTTTACTTCCAGATCACAAGCTTCGAAAAAGCGCGTCTGTATGTCGCTGCCGCAACCTCGGTGCCAACATAAGTTAAGCAGCGAACCGTTATCTAAAAAACAAAATTGACTGGACATTCGCGGTGTTCGCCCATTCGCGAAGCGAGTAGGCGCGATGTTTGCATCGTGCGAGGTAGAAATCGATTAAAGACCTGATGCAACTGCGAAAGGGGTGCGATGAAGCGGTGAGAGCATCTGGAGAAAACGTAGAAGGAGCCGTCGCTCTTGAGTTCGAAGCGTCTGAGCAAGTGGATGCCGCCCAGAGTGAGCAGACTCGAGGTTCGAGTTCGATCTCGGTTGATCTCTTAATCGATGCGATCGAGAAGGAACGAGACAGTCTTGATCTGCTAGAGCAGGGAGTTGAAACACTCAGACAATCGCTGGCACAACGCCGGCGATCACTCGACCAACAACAGGAGATTCTGAACGCTTTGGCTGACTGTTTAATCAAGGAGGGAAACAAAGATGCCGCAAGGGGATAAATCAAAATACACGAGCAAGCAAAAACGAAAAGCGGAACACATCGCCGAAGGTTACGAAGACAAAGGCGTGTCAAAGAAAGAAGCAAAGAGTCGCGCATGGGCCACGGTCAATAAAGAATCGGGGGGTGGCAAGAAGAGTGGTAGTGGTCGAGGTAAGAAAGAGAGCCACGCTTCCTCGCGCAAGGGCGGCCGAAAAGGCGGTCGGAAGAAATAGATCCCATGGCTTCGAAAACTCAGCAGACAACTCGCGCACGACCCGCCGCGCGTACGACCAGGTCTAGTTCGCACTCGAAACGAACGACGCGCGGCAACGGCAATGGAAAAGCTATTCGGGGAAAACTAGAAGAACCGAAGTCTCCAATGCCGGCGCAACATCAGCAGAAACCCGGCATTGAGGCGAAACTCTCCCCACGTCCTCGTTATCAAGCGGCGCTTTATAAAGGCTCCGATAAGTTAAAGGGAAAGGTTGCGCTGATCAGCGGTGGTGATTCCGGTATTGGCCGAGCGGTGGCCGTTCTTTTCGCACGTGAAGGGGCAGACGTCGCCTTCACCTACCTAAAGGAAGAAAGAGTGGACGCTGAAGAAACGCGACGGGCTGTAGAACAAGAAGGGCGAACTGCATTCGCTATTTCCGGTGACGTTACAGATTCGAAGTTCTGTCGTCGTGCCGTCGAAGATACGGTGAAAAAACTCGGTGGGCTCGACATTCTCGTCAACAATGCCGCATTTCAGCAGCACCAGAAAGAATTGGAGAATCTCACGGAAGAGCAGTGGGATCGCACATTCAAAACAAACATCTACGGATATTTCTTTTTAACTAAAGCTGCGTTGCCGCACTTAAAAGAGGGAAGTGCGATCGTCAATACCGGTTCGATCACGGGACTGGAAGGAAGCAAACAATTACTCGACTACTCAGCGACGAAGGGAGCGATCCATGCGTTCACAAAATCGCTGGCGCAAAATCTCGTCGAAAGAGGTGTCCGAGTTAATTGCGTAGCGCCAGGACCGGTTTGGACGCCGCTAAATCCAGCAGACAAAAAGCCTGATGATGTAGCGAAGTTCGGGGCTGACACTCCGATGAAGCGTCCGGCCCAGCCTGAAGAGATCGCGCCGGCGTTTGTGTATTTCGCGTCAGAGGTGGATTCGAGTTACGTGACGGGCGAGGTTTTGACGTTACTCGGTGGAGAAACGACTGCAGGATAGTCGTCGATTAGCAAACTGTTGAGGAGAAGATTATATGGGAGACAATGGTGGTAGTGGCAGCACAGGCGTTGTGGCGATACTGGTTATTTTCGTCATCATCGTCGTAGCTGCGTTACTGGTGTTTGGTGGAAGGTTGTTCAGCGGCAACAAAAAAGTCGATGTAAATATTCAGACGCCGGCGAAGTGAAAGCATTGCCGATTGTCGATTGCCGACTGCCGATTGACATTTGGATTGCTTGTTGCTGACTTCGGGAAAACCTATTGAGGTTTGCAGTTGCAAATCGGCAATCGGCAATGAAGCTATGAAGGACGATGCCCAACAAACTACCTCCGTTTGGATGGCGACTGCCGATACGCCTGCTGAACCGAGCTTAACGCAAGACATCAATACCGACGTATGTGTTGTCGGCGCGGGCATCGCCGGCATGACGACGGCTTATCTTCTCGCGCGAGAAGGGCGCGCCGTTGTGATTCTCGACGATGGTGAAATCGGCGGAGGAATGACCGGCCGAACGACCGCTCATCTCACGAATGCTTTCGACGATCGATACGTAGAGATGGAGCGGCTGCACGGCGAAGATGGTTCGCGCTTGATAGCCGAGAGTCATACTGCCGCTATCGATACGATTGAGGAGATCGTTACCCGGGAGGCGATCGATTGCGGCTTTGAACGAGTGGATGGATTTCTTTTCGTTCCTCCAGGCGAATCGACTTCCGTTCTCGACGATGAACTGGCGGCGACTCATCGCGCCGGTTTGCGTGTCGAGCGAGTTGATCGCGCGCCCATCGATACCTTCGACACCGGACCAGCATTACGGTATGCTGCACAGGCACAGTTTCATCCACTCCATTACCTGACTGGTTTAACGAGAGCGATTCAGCGCGACGGCGGAAAGATCTTTACGCACACGCACGCTACAGAAATCGAAGGGGGATCTGATGCGAGCGTGAGAGTTGCTTCGGGTGACAGTGTGTCGTGCGACGCGATCGTAGTGGCCACCAACACGCCTGTTAATGATCGCGTGGCCATTCACACCAAGCAGGCGCCGTATGTGACATATGTGATCGGTGTGCGGGTTCCAGCTCGATCGATTACTCGAGCACTCTATTGGGATACCCCTGATCCGTATCACTACGTCCGGTTGCGGACAGACAAAAATGATTTATCGTGGGAGATTTTGCTTGTTGGTGGTGAAGATCATAAAGCGGGCCAGGCAAACGACGGTCTGTGGCGATTTGAGAACCTGGAGCGCTGGACTCGTGAACGATTTCCGCAGGCAGGTGAAGTCGACTTCCAATGGTCAGGCGAAGTGATGGAACCTGTTGACGGCATTGCGTTCATTGGGCGAAACCCGCTTGATCACGACAACGTGTTTATTGCCACTGGAGATTCGGGACAAGGTATGACGCACGGCACGATCGCCGGAATTCTTCTAACGGATCTGCTGCAAGGTCGAAAGAACCCTTGGGAAAGTCTCTACAGTCCGTCGCGAATCACGCTTCGCGCGCTTCCAGAGTTCACCAGGGAAAACGTCAACGTCGCGACTCAATATACTGATCTAGTGACACCCGGCGAGATTGAGTTAGTCGAGGAAGTGGCACGTGGCGAGGGCGCAATTCTGAGGGATGGGTTAGCTAAGGTTGCTGTCTACCGGGATGACGGCGGGATGGTTCATCGACTGTCCGCTATCTGCAAACATCTCGGTTGTGTTGTCGCGTGGAATTCGACAGAAAAGACCTGGGACTGTCCGTGTCACGGTTCGCGATACGACGCACGCGGTCGCGTGTACCAGGGACCAGCGAATTCGAATCTCGATCCAACAGAAGACACTCAGTAGTCGACCAGTTACGGCCGATGCAGCCGTTATAAGAATTCAAAAGGACGTCCAAATCAAATCTGAAATTGCCGTGCTGTTGCATACGTAACGATTGCCTTCTGAGATAGTCTGCCGATGTTCGGCCCCTTCTAGAAAGCACCGTGTAAGTTTTAATCACCTTCCGAATCGTCCATTTTTGATCGATATAACTCGCGACGGCGCACAGGAGAATAGTGAGAATCCTTCTCTACAATCCAGACAATGGTGTAACCCGAAACTTCATGCCGCATCTTTGGATGTTTTTATTGCAAGAGCTGACGCCGTCTGAACACCAGGTCCTGCTAATTGATGGAAACGCGCGTGCGATGACCGATGCCGAACTCGTCACCTTCATTAAGCGGGAAAAAATCGGGCTCGTTGGGATCGGCGCAATGACCCGAATGATCGCTAAAGCTTACAGAGTAGCCGATGCTGTGCGTGCGGCGGGCGTACCCGTTGTGATGGGTGGTCCACACGTGACCGAAGTTCCTGACGAGGCGTTGGGTCGCGATGGTGGTCCACGCCACGCGGACGCCGTCGCACTTGGTGAGGCTGACGAAACGTGGCCATTGATCGTCGAAGATGCTGCTCGGGGCGAACTCAAAGCCGTATACCAGCCTCAATGCGATGAGAAAGGAAACGATCGCAAGCCGACCTTGCAGCCATATCCGACGATTGCGTGGGAGACGCTCGATCTACGTCAGTTTAGTCTCATACCAAAACCATTCCGGCCGTTTATGTCGAAACTTGGTAGTGGGTGGGGGACATTTCACGTCGTACCAATCGAAACAGGGCGAGGTTGCCCTTATGGCTGTGAGTTCTGCACGGTAACTGGTTTCTTCGGTGATTCAATTCGCTTTCGAAGTAACGAGAGCGTAGTCGATGAACTGTTGCGTTTGAAAGCTCGCGCTCGTCGTGAGCGAGGTCAGATCGCAGTTTTCTTCATTGATGATAATTTGGCAATCAATATCAAGCGAACGAAGTCGCTGTTACGCGAAATCATCGCGGCAAAGGCGCAGCTGCCCTGGGTCGCTCAGATCAGCGCCAACCTGTTGCGTGATGAGGAACTGCTTGATTTGATGGCGGAGTCAGGTGCCAAATGGGTCTTCATTGGAATGGAATCCGTCGATCCAGTGAACATGGCTGACGTGAATAAGAACTTTAGCAAGCCCAGCGAATATGGTTCCGTCCTGCGCCGACTGGCCGAACGAAACATCTATGCAATCACGTCATTCATTTTCGGTATGGATAACGACACGGTAGGCGTCGCAAACCGAACTCTCAACGAGATTCAGAGCTGGCCGCCGGGCCTACCTGTATTTGGACAGTTGACACCATTTCCCGCTACGCCACTGTACGATCGGCTGCAGAAGGCGGAGCGGCTTGTTCGACCCAAGCACTGGCTCGATTTCGCGCCATTCGTGATGGCTCACAATCCGATGAAGATGACCATTAGCCAAGCGCGGGACGAGACAAGGTTGGCATGGTGTCAATCCTACAGCCCGAAGCGCAACGCAGAGGCAGTCGATGCAATAGCTGATGCGCCCTTGAAATATCGCATCAGTATGCTTGTCGCTCGTTTGTTCTTCCGCGGGATTTACTTCCCGCAATTGGGATGGCGGTCCTGGACCAAGGTTATTTGGCAAAACCGAAGGACCATTATGAAACTAGTCGGCGCCGCCGTCAGCCACCACGGTGTTTCCTCATCTAACCTACGATACGGCACTGAACCGCCGACGGCTTTTCGGATCAGTCCGGTAGTTAGCAACATCAGCGAAGAGAGCCTTCGCTCGCGAGGCGACGCCAGACGAAGCCGCCTGGCGCCAGTCTCAACATCCAACGGACGGTCAGTCGCAGAATGAACTGACTTAGACCGCCCTTCTGCCCGTTAATAGGTTGATAACCAGCACAACCACCGCAACGACGAGCAGGAGATGGATCAAGCCACCGCCAACGTGCGTCAATAGACCAAGTAACCAAAGCACCAGCAAGATCACCAGAATTGTCCACAGCATTTTTCCATATCCTCCAACAGAAATATGTCTTTGAACGGCTCAATGTCGGTGACTTGAGCTCGCTGTGTCATGAGCAACGACCATGCCAACTTACATTGGCCGTTTACGGCTCGAAAATCTGCTAAATACTGAATGACATCAAGTCGGTTTTCGGAAAGAGGTCAGGCTTATGTTTGGAATCAGTGCAAGAACTTGGAGCAGTAAGCAGGAGTAGGAGCACACGTCCTCGGTGCCCCTGCATGCTGCTCCTGCTCCGCGACTACTTCCCGAGCCTGCTTCAGATCTGAATCTGTGGAAATCCGTGGACCTGCTTTCCAATCGTCAATGCTTTGATTATCATGAAGGTGCTTTCCGCAGCATTACCAGCACCCCTTGGTGCTGAGGTTTCGTCAACTCTTGGGCCCATTTAGTCACCGACGGCAGGCCCGCCCGATTAGGATAATCAAAATGACACGAGAAACGGAGCAAACCTCTACTGAATCCGTGCCTGAGGGGAAGTACGTCTACTGCATTATCGAGACCGCGCAACCTCGGTCGTTTGGACCAATGGGTATCGGCGGGCGTGGTGATGAGGTTTATACGATTCAACATCGAGGGCTCGCAGCGGTCGTCTCCAACACTCCACTGGTCGTTTACGATCCGACGCGGGAGAACGTGTTCACACATGAACAGGTAAACGAAGCTGTGATGCGAGAGTTTACTGTTCTCCCAATGGCGTTCGGTGCTCTTTTCCGAACTGATGACGATATCATCGAATTAATCCGTGGTACTTATGACGCGTTGAGAGATGTGCTCTCAAAGATGGAAGGCAAAGTAGAGTTCGGATTAAAGGTTAATTGGGACCGCGACAAAGTTACTGCTGAACTCGAAGAGATGAATGACGAAATCCGCCATCTCAAAGAACAGATTACTTCGCGAACAACTGGTTCGACGTATTTCGCTCGGATGCAGTTAGGACGGTTGATTGAAACCGCCTTGACGGATCAAGCCGACGCATATATTCGTGAGGTCTATTCGCAACTGCGTGACACCGCAGTAGCGTCGCGCGCTAACAAACCTATCGGCGACCGAATGATTATGAACGCGGCGTTCCTGATCGAGCGAAATCGAGAGGCCGAGTTCGATCAGAAGGTCAAGGAGATTGCCTCCAAATACGAAGACAAACTTTCGTTCAGATACACTGGTCCGTGGCCCCCATACAATTTCGTTCATATCCGCCTCAAGCTCGAACGCGGCGATGGAACTGCCGAATCAGTAGTGACCAATGTTTCTCATTGACGACATCCTGCTCGCGCCGGTAAGCGGCTTTAAGTTCATCCTGAGCCAGATTCAGAAAATGGCTGATCAGGAGTTGAACGACGACACCTTAATCAAAGAGCAACTGATCGAATTGCAGATGCGACTTGAACTCGACGAGATCAGTGATGCTGAATATACCGAACGGGAAGCGGAACTGTTCGCGCGTTTGCGTGCGATAAAAGAGCGGCAGTTGGAACTGCTTCATGAAGCGCACACGGCGGAGTCGTCATCGTTCGTCATTGAAATGGGCGGCGACGAAGACAGTCAATTCTGGGAGCCAGGCGAGAAGGAATAGCGTTGGCACTAAGTTGAGTAACTTAACATCGAGACCCGACGTTACCGCGTGTCGGTACTGACTGTTTTGTCACTGCGTTGAGTGATGTCGTACTCTCGAAAACCCGGCAACAATCGATCTCCCCTAACGTCCCGTTATCTTTTCTTTGGCGGAAAGGGCGGCGTCGGTAAAACAACGTCGGCGACGGCTACTGCGTTCTATCTACTCGAGAACTCCAAATCAAACGAAACCATTCTGCTATTCTCAACGGATCCCGCCCATTCCATTGCCGATAGTGTTGGCAAACCAATCGGTGCCAAACCAATTCAGATTGCTAAATACGGAGGCGCAAAGCTCGTTGGCTATGAAATGGATGCGACTGCCGCGCTCGAACGATTTCGCAAAAACCACGGAAAGACGCTGGCGGAAATCGCCGAGCGGGGCACATTCCTCGATGAAGCTGATATCAATGAGCTGTTGAATCTATCGCTGCCGGGTCTGGACGAGGTGATGGCCCTGTTTGAGTTAAGCGAACTTGATCGCGAGGGCGCATACGATCGAATCATCGTTGATACCGCTCCTTCTGGGCACACCGCGCGGTTGCTGCGCTTACCGCAAGTCTTTTCGCGGATGGTAAGCGCGCTCGATCGAATGTCAGACAAGCATCGATACATCATTGCCCATTTTGCCCGGCGCCGACCGGTCGCGGATGAGGTCGATGAATTCCTGAAAGAGTTAAATGAAAGAATCGATCGCGTGAGTGAACTCTTGCAGAACAAGGAACACACCCGGTTCGTCCTGGTAACGATTCCTGAAGCTCTTAGTGTTCTGGAAACGGAGCGGTACCTCTCGTTGCTACGGAAGGAAGATATTCCAGTTACGGATCTCGTCATCAACCGTGTGGAGACGGAACATGACGACTGTCCGTTCTGCCGCAACCGCGTTGCGGCGCAGCAGTCTTCGTTGTCGCAAATATCGGAAAAGTTCAAAGATTTGCAGCTACATTTTGTGCCGCTGTTGCCCGAAGAAGTTCGTGGCAAAGAATCGCTGAAGGGTTTTGGCGAGTTGGTCTGGAACAGTTCTTTCCGTTCGAAGCCAGTAAAGCAAAAGTCGCGAACCGCTATAAACGCAAAGCACGCACAAGCAGCGCATGCTAAAGCAGAATTCCCACTCGACTCACATAAGATCGTCATCTTCGGCGGCAAAGGCGGGGTAGGTAAGACGACCGCGGCTGCGAGTTTCGCGCTGGCTCTGGCTCAGAAAGAAAGAAGACGACGCGTTCTAGTGTTTTCGACTGATCCGGCGCATTCGTTGTCTGACAGTTTTGATGAAGATGTTGGACAGTCCAGAAAGAAAGTCGCCGGCATCTCGAATCTTGATGCAATGGAGATCGATCCTGGCCGGTGGTTTGAAGATCTAAAAAACCGGTATCGGGCATGGACCGACGAGCTGTTCGCATCATTGGCGGGCAGTTCGAAACTCGAAATAAAGTTTGATCGCGAAGCGATGCGAGAGTTAGTTGAATTAACTCCGCCGGGAATTGATGAGATTGCGGCGCTAAGCTCGGTCAGTGATCTTCTCGATCAGCAAGACTATGACACGATAGTGCTTGATACTGCGCCGACCGGTCATCTTATTCGCTTCTTAGAATTACCGCAGGTCGCTTTATCATGGGTACGAACGTTCATAAAGTTGCTGCTAAAGTACCAGCACATTGTCCACGCCACGCGAATTGCCGAGGAGCTTATCGCCTTGTCGAAGAGTATTAAGCGAGTCCTCGCACTGCTGACCGACACGAACGCCTGTGAGTTCATCGGCGTTGCGATCCCAGAACGAATGAGCCTGGAGGAAACGGTCGATCTTTCGAAGTCGCTGGAGCGGTTGCGGGTGCCCATGCAAAGGCTTTTGATCAATGGACTCGTTCCGGAAGAACCTGGCGAGGGATGTAGCTTTTGTCGCAGCAGACGGCGTCAGCAGTCAGCAGTTATTGATGAGTTTCGACGAAGGCTTAAAACTGAGCTCTTCATCGCTCCACAACAACCGCATCCTATTCAAGGCCCGAAAAGGTTGCTGCACCATTTGGCCGCATGGAAGCCGATCGGCGTCGGCAGTAAGACCTTGCGTTCGGGACGATCCAAGGTGAAGAATGGCAGGAGATTCAAATCTGACGAATAAGTCGAAGTATGAGTGACCATTTACAGCGGGCTCCGGAAAAGAGGGTTGGGCCATCCGGCATTTACGTGTATTGCATCGCCGAAGCAGGTCCGGCGAAAGCAATCGCTGCTGAGCCGTTACCTGCCGCAATTGAGGACGATGCCGCTCTCGAATTAATTGGCGTCGACGACTTCATGGCAGTGACAAGTAACGTTCCGCTGTCGATGTATGGTGAAGAAAGCCTTGAAGACAATCTGATTGACCCTACGTGGACGGCAATCCGTGCAATGCGACATGAACGCGTCGTCGAACACTTTGCCAAACGCACGGGCGTTGTTCCTTTACGATTCGGTACCATCTATCTCGCGCGAGACGGCGTGGAACGCATGCTTAGCGAGAAAGCCGAAGACTTCAGGGAAATCATTCAACGCGTCGGGCAAAGTGAAGAGTGGGGAGTGAATGTCTTTTCTGATCGCGAGAAGCTCTTGAATGCGATCACCGAATTGAGTCCCAAACTGCGCGAGCTATCCGAGCAAGCCAGGAACACTTCGCCAGGTCAGGCTTACCTGTTACAGAAAAAGACGGAAGGCCTTCGTACCGAGGAAGCGCGAAGTGAGCTCGCTCGTATTATTGATAACATCGAAGCACGGTTAATTGAGAAGACGAAAGCGGGGAAACGCTTGCGTGTGTTGAAAGTAGAAGCCACAGAGAGTGGGGAGCTGAAAGCTAAGTTTGCATTACTCGTTGAGAAAACTCACTTTGATGATTTCCGCGAAGAGGCTGAGAAGATAGCGAAAGAAGTTGACAAGATAGGAATTCGACTCGAGTTAACTGGACCATGGCCGACTTATAACTTTGCTTCTTAATGGTTTTGGACAAACTACAGAACCGGGAGCGTGGCAAACGGCGTTCGACGAGTGCTGAATCGGGGTAAACGGTTCACTACCCCGACATTTGTCGGTTCTGTAATGAGCGTTATGACGTCTCCTTTTGAACAAGTTTTGATCAGCTCTGATGTGGAGCAACTCGAAGAAGCAGATCTATCTCTGCTTGAAACTTTGGATCACGTTCTGAATAAGGGTTTGGTAATAGCCGGTGAAATCACAATCTCGGTGGCAGACGTCGATCTGATCTTTCTTGGTCTCAACGTTCTCGTGAGTTCGGTCGAGAAGGCGAATGAGGTTTTGCGCGAGCGCGCGGCGATCGAGCTTGAAAAGAGATCAGCTTCTCCTAAGTAGTAGCGACTGAGAACGATCGTCGATGAAGTTGTACGCTTACTGTGTAACAGGAACTGAGACGCAACCGTCAAGCGGCACAATCGGATTGTTTAATCGACAGGTCTATTCAATCACCGCAGGGCCCATCTCGGCACTTGTTAGTGACGTCGCTGAAGAGTCCGTTGTGATAAGTAAACAGACCGTGTTGACTCACCAGAACGTTATCGGTTCGGTGCTTAACAGGACAACACCATTGCCATTTCGCTTTGGCACGGTTGTCGATCAGAGGGCGCTAACCAGCTATCTAGTGTCACGGCAGCAGGCCTTGGCTGAGAAACTCAAATTCGTCGATGGGTGCGTGGAGATGAGTGTCAAAATCATCTGGCGGGAATCGGCGAGCGATGTTTCTACAGACAATCGAAACGAAAGTAGCTGGACCAATTCAGTAGGAACTGAATTTCTTCGCAAGAAGTCCGTACAGATCGCTGGTAGTAAACAGTTGATGGACAAAGCGAATGACATCGCGACCTGGTTGAAAAGCTGCGTGGGACCAACGACCGCCGATATGCGATTGACTGTCCGTCCCTCACAACGTTTGGTGCTCGCCGCTGACTGTCTTGTACGTCGTCTCGAGCTCGATTCATACCACTCAGCGATCGAATCAGCGCGAGCAGATAGGCCTGATTTACACTTTTTAACCAGCGGTCCGTGGGCTCCGTATAGTTTTGTTAACATTGATCTTGAGTTTAATTCGCAGTTCGGAGTAAGCTGATGAAGCTTTCCCCCGAAAACCCCCTTTCGGCTGAACCAGAAATAGATACCTCGCACGCAGAGGAGTTTGTCGAAGAACTTCGCCGTGTCACGGATTCTCTGCCGTCGCGGATCAATATCGACGCTGAGAGTGTCGAACAAGGTCTGGCAAAGCTTGTATTGACTCTCATCGAGTTCATTCGACGATTGCTCGAAAAGCAAGCAGTTCGTCGAATGGAAGGTGGAGATCTCTCACCCGAACAAGTAGAGGAATTGGGACTTGCGCTGATGAGGTTGGAGGCCAAGCTGCAAGACCTAAGAACCCAGTTCGGTTTGGCCGATGAAGATCTGAATCTCGATCTTGGTCCAATAGGACGTTTGATTTAGTTTGACTCGAATTTCTTGTTCGATAGACCAATACGATGGTGGACGGCGCCGAACGCTTCTTTACTGGAAGCCGTCTCCTGACAACGGAGGGCGATAGTGTCCAGCGAGCGGTCTACCTTGATAACGGCTCGACCCCCGGGCCTGGTTGATGTTCTCGATAGGATTCTCGACAAAGGCTTAGTGATAGCAGGCGATATAAAAGTCTCGCTGGCCAATGTCGAGCTACTAACGTTGCAAATACGGTTGTTGGTTTGTTCCATCGACAAGGCGGAACAGATCGGTTTGAACTGGTGGCGCTACGACACGAATCTGACTACGAGAGCTGCACGAGCTGAAGCGGAGAACGTTGAGTTGCGCGAGCGTTTGGCGGAACTGGAACGCGAAATCAAACAGCTTGTAGTTGTCAATGCAGCGGCCGCTAGTGAGGGCGGCAGCAGAGGTGCGGATCGCGTACTGGTTGTCAAAGGCAAAAAGAAGCACCGGAAATAATGGACCAATGTGAATTCAGTTACGCACGCTCGGAGTGTGCTGCTTTTAAAAAACTTCTAACAAAGGAACTGAAGCAAAATGGCAGTCGAAAGAGCACCAGGCGGAACTAGCTTAATCGATGTTCTTGATCGCGTTCTCGACAAGGGCATCGTCGTAGACGCGTGGGTCCGAATCTCTTTAGTAGGAATTGACCTGATTACCGTTGAAGCTCGAGTAGTGGTTGCTTCGATCGATACGTACCTCAAATATGCCGAAGCGGTTGGTCTAACACCCGCGGTTTCTCGTCCCGCGTTAACCCCAGGTACTGAACCGGCCGAAGGCGAAACACGGCGTCGCGTAACAGTTGAGGTCGAGAAAAAGTGAATTCAAGAGGGTTGACTCACTAGTTCGCGTTTTTTATGGGGGAAGTTCCAACAGAAGTTGCCATCTCAGCAGCCCCGACGGTCCTCGATCCAGAGGGATTTACTCTATATTTGCGTCAGTATGATGCGTTCCTCGAAGTGACGACGCAAATGCTCGTGACGCCGAAGCTGCACGAGCGCCTGCAACTCGCCTTAGAAGCAATCACAGATATTTTTGGCTACAAGCAGGCCGCAATCGCGATTATCAATGAGCGTGATGCGGTTTTGCGTATTCGTGCAACGCGCGGCCTCGGCGCGGAACAGGGCTCCGCGCGAATCGAGATGCCGCTGGATTCGAGTGCCGCGTGCGTTCGAGTAATCCACGACGCGCATCCACTCTGGATCTCGCTAAGTCAGGACGGGGCGTCGCGCACTCTCTTTGACAAGATGGAGTGGACCGAAGATGTGCTTGCCTTGCCGCTGTTTGGCGTGCCGGAAATGGCGGACAGGAAAGAACCGGTAGGTCTACGTGTCTATCAAGACTATTGGACGTATGAACCCGGTTCGCGACTGGGCGTTTTATACGTCGGCGGTGCCCGCGAGGCGCTGGAAGGCCCACGCTTCACGATTCTCAGGCGCTTTGCTGACCGCATCGGTGTGGTTGCCTCCTTGGCTCTGCAGCAGGATCGACTGACGAATAGCGTTGCCAAACTGCAGCGAGAACGACAGTGGATCGAATCGATTATGAAGTCCGTTGCCGATCCGATTGTTCTCACTGATCTCGACAATGAGATCCTGCTTCAAAATCGGCGCGCGGAAGAACTATTTAGTGGTTCAGCAAATGCGGGCGAAGGTAAACGGCGCGCGCTGAAGATGAACGACTTGTTGTTCTCGGCATATCTTTCCAGTGCGACTGTTTCCTCCTCTGAAGTTATTCAACGAGATATCACGCTTGTCGATCCAATCGAAGGATCGGACATCCACTTTGAAGTCATCTCGACACCGGCCGTGAATGCGCGTGGTGAGCCACTGGGCCTCGTATCAATCTTTCGCGATGTTACGGACTTGCGGGAAGCAAATGAGGAACTGGCTCGCAATTTCGACAAGTTGCAGCAGGCGGAGAGCGAATCGCGGCGTGAGAGAGATCGACTGGATCTGATCATTGAAAACGTTGGTCACCCGATCGTCGTGTGCGACGCGTCCGGAAACTTTATCTTATTCAACCGGCGCGCGGAGTTGTTGTTTGAGGAAAAAGATTCGTTCCGGCCAGCCGCAGCCGCCGCGATCCGAACGAACGCAGTAAAACTGACATCGTTTATTTCTGGTCTCGCGTCAGCTTCAGAAACCGGACGGCAGGCAGAAATCGAGCTGATTGATCCCGAAGGTGGCCGTGCGCTGCCGATGGAGATAACGGCTCGTGAGGTGCTCGATGCGACGGGTCAGGTGACGGCAGTCGTTTCGATCCTCCACGACCTTACCGAGATTCGCGAACTCGAAAGGCGTCGTGTTGAGCAGCAGCTGTTCGAATCAGAAAAACTGGCCGCGATAGGACGCTTGGCGGCGTCAATCGCGCATGAAGTCAATAATCCGCTCGAAGCGATCAAGAACGCACTCTACTTGATGCAATCTGGAACAGAAGGCGACAAGAACGCGCGCTTTCTCGAGATTGCACGAAAAGAGACCGAGCGAGTTTCACATATCATCCGGCAGATGCTTGGGTTTGCTCGACGTTCCGGTGAAGTGGACTGGGTTGATGTCAATCAGTTGCTTGAGGAGACGCTGGTTCTACTCGAGAAGAAACTTAAGCAATCGAAGATAAGAGTGTTGCGAAGTCTCGATCATCAACTGCCGAGGGTTCGAGCACGCGCTGATCAGTTGCGACAGGTGTTTCTTAATTTGCTGATCAATGCGCAACAGGCGATTGTCGGCGAAGGCGAGATCCGGGTCGGCACATCACCCCTCCACCAGGCGTTACAGCCATCGGTGTTGATACAGATTGCCGATAGCGGCGTGGGCATCGCCGAGGAAGATCAGACCCGTATCTTCGAGCCATTCTTCTCAACTGGAAAGAAGGGAACTGGTCTCGGTCTCTGGGTGACTCACGACATTGTTCGCCAACATGGTGGACGCATAGACGTCAGTAGCGAAAAGGGTCGCGGCACTACCTTCAACATTATCCTACAAGTCGATTCGCCCCTCCTTGAACAACAAGAAAAGAATCAGGTAATGAGGAAATGAACCGAGCGTTGGACGACAAACCCGAAGTAGCTGCACAAACCGAGTCTTCCACTGAAGAAGCTCGAATCCTGGTCGTCGATGACGAGGAGAACCTGCGCATCACCACGGCAGCCATCCTGGAGAAAGATGGTTACATTGTCGACATTGCGGCAAGTGGTGACGAAGCGATTTCGTTGCTCAAGAATGTCGATTACGATCTCGTTCTCACGGATCTCCACATGGAAGGCGGCGACGGTCTTTCAGTGCTTAACCAGATTCGCCACCAGTCTCCCTTTACAATTTCTGTGGTACTTACAGGATTTGCATCAGTTGAATCCGCCATTGCCGCACTTCAGGAAGGCGCTTACGACTATCTCGTCAAACCATGTGATATTGACAGCATGCGACACACGATTCGCCGCGGCGTCGAACATCGCCGATTGATGCTGGCCGAACAGAAGGCGCGCGCGGATTTGGAACAACTCAATCGCGAATTGGAATCACGTATTGAGAAGCGCACTGCCGAGTTGCGTGTGTTGAACGAAGAGCTGGCCGAAGCCAATCGAGCAAAGGACGTCTTTCTCGCGACGCTGTCACACGAACTACGGACGCCGCTAACGCCGGTCGTTGGATGGATCAAATTACTTAGAAACGGAACGCTCGACGCCAGTGGTGTTGCACAGGCTCTGGATGCAATCGAGCGTAACGCGTGGCTCCAGTCGCGACTAATCGATGATCTCCTCGATACATCTCGTATCGCCACCGGAAAACTTCATTTCGAACCACTACCGACAGATCTCAACCCGGTCGTGAAAGCTGCGATCGACACTGTCCTGGTTTCCGCAGCTTCCAAGAACATTGACCTGACTTTTCGTCTTGCTGTAGCTCCGGTCGTCGTTACCGGGGAACCCGTTCGACTTCAACAGATCGTTTGGAATCTGGTCTCCAACGCGGTCAAGTTCACGGAGGTCGGCGGTAAAGTAAACGTGCGGGTTGAGTCTGACAGTTCTGAAGCTCGCGTTACGGTAGAAGATAGCGGCATCGGAATCGATCCGGCGTTCTTGCCGCATGTGTTCGATCGTTTTCGCCAGGCCGATGGCTCGACCTCGAGAATGCACGGAGGCCTGGGACTCGGTTTGGCAATTGCGCACGCGCTGACGAAGATGCATGGCGGCAAGCTTGAGGCAGAATCGGAAGGCAAAGGCCGTGGGGCTCGTTTCACACTGCGATTGAAGATCGACAAAGAACATCGCGCGAAAGTGGAAGCTCCCGACTCGTCCACTCATACACTGTTCGGTCTCAAGGTGTTGATTGTCGAAGACTCAGCCGACACGCTGGCGCTGCTCAGAACAATCTTTGTGCAGCAAGGGGCGGAGGTATCGACCGCGACAAGCGCGGCTGAGGCATTGTCTCTGCTCAAAAAGACAAATCCCGACATCATTGTCTCGGATATCGGGATGCCTGACACGGACGGCTTCGAACTCCTCCAAAGAATCCGTGAGTTGCCTAAATTCGAAAATACCCCGGCATTTGCCATCTCCGGTTACGCGAGTGAAGCCGATCGCAAGCAAGCGCTCAGCGTAGGTTACCGTGCGCTGATGGCCAAACCTGTAGATGTTGACGCCCTCTTTGAGCTGATCCATTCGTCACTAAAGAGTCCCGACGCTTCTTCACAGAACTGATTCAAGACAATCCAACCTGCCGGTCGATCCCAAGGCCTGTCTTGATTTGAGTCGGCCGGACTTTCTATTTGACAAAAACAAAACTGTAACTATAATGGTTACAAAAGTCGCCGATTCGGTTTTTACGCCCCGCTTTTTCTATGTCAACAAACAGCCGGTTTGCAGTTGCCGTCCACGTTTTGACGCTGATGGCTTGGTCTGGGGACGAACCCTTGAAGTCCGACCAGGTTGCCGAAAGTGTCAATACCAACCCCGTCGTGATTCGGCGGATGCTCTGTGAATTGGCTGAGGCCGGGTTGGTGGTATCGCAAACGGGTTCGCTAGGCGGCAGTCGTCTGGCGCAGGATCCAGCGGAAACCACCTTGCTGGACATCTACAAGGCGCTTGAGTGCCAGGGGGTGTTTTCGCTTCACCGGCAGCCACCAAGTCCAGATTGTCCGGTTGGCGTCAATATTGAGACGGTTTTGGGCGACGTCCTGGAGGAGGTCGACTCGGCAGTTGAGCAGGTTCTTGCTCAGATATCGATTAACGACGTAGTACAGAGATTGAAACCTTGCGGGGAGACAACCGTAGACAAGAAGAGACATCACAAGAACGAACAGGTTTCCTTGCCTGAAATTCGCGTCAGTGCGAGGAGTCGGCGGGCAAAAGCTTACCGAACGGCCTGATATTCGCGAGAAAGGATTAGTTAATTTTGTCCAGGCTTGAGAAAGATCAAAGTGGTATTGAGCTCCTGAACAAAGGCGAGTTCGTCAATCTCAGCGCAGAATTGACGGACGACGCTGTATCTATTGAAGATATCGACGAGGTTCTCCAGACACTCGAACGCGCGACAAGCGTGGAATCGGAGACCGAAGAGCCGTTGATCGAGGAAGCCTCTCCGTCAGTCGAGACGGATGAGGCCCTAAATGAAGAGGTCGAGCTCGATCTGTCAGCTGGTGAGATGGATAAGACTTCGGACCCGATTCGCGTCTACATGCGCGAGATGGGCGTCGTTCCTCTACTCACTCGCGAACAGGAAGTCTCGATTGCGAAACGAATTGAGCGCGGTCAAAAACGTGCCGAAAAAGCGATCGCCCGCTCACCTATTGCCGTTGTCGAGCTATTCAAAATTGGTGACGAACTCGAGGCCGGCAAGCTGAACATTCGTGACGTCGTGGCATTCGCTGACCAGATGGAGACGGAAGAACACGAAGATCGGAGCGAAGAGTACCTTCAGTGGACAATTGAAGGGCTTCTGCGAATCCGTCAACTTTACAAACGCGGACTGAAAGAACTCGAGAGATTCACGTCCGAGCAAAAAATCTCGCGCGGCAAACGTTCGAAGAAACTGTTGCGCTACCGGCGGAAGCTCGCACGCACTCGTTTGGAGATTGCACAGGAAATCCGCGGACTGCATTTGAAAGAGGCTGCACGTCAAAGACTGATCGCAGCTATCGGTGCTGTTCACAAGGAGTGTCGTACGCAGGAACGCGAGGTCGAAACGTTCAGTGAGAAGTTGCGACGCAAAGGTCTGAAACCGGAGAAGCAGAAAGAGTTCCGGAAGCACGTTGCTGCGGCGAAGAAGAGGTTAAAAGAGATCGAGATGCAGCACCATTTGTCTCCCTTGGAGATCAAGCGGTCGCATCAAATGATCGCGATCAGTGAAGCCCAAACCGCACAGGCGAAGCACGAGCTGACTGAGGCTAACCTTCGGCTTGTGGTTTCGATCGCGAAGAAGTATCAAAACCGAGGACTACAGTTCCTGGATCTTATTCAGGAAGGAAACCTTGGTCTGATGAAAGGCGTCGACAAGTTCGATTGGCGGCGTGGTTACAAGTTTTCGACCTACGCGACGTGGTGGATTCGTCAGGCCATCACTCGCGCTATCGCTGACCAGGCGCGTACCATTCGCATTCCCGTGCACATGATCGAAGTGATCAATAAGTTGAAGAACACGTCGCGTGAACTAGTGCGCGAACTCGGTCGCGAACCAACGACCGAAGAGATTGCGAAAAAGATGGATACCTCCGTTGACAAGGTTCGCAAAGCTCGGAAGTTGATGCAGGATCCAATTTCGCTTGAGACTCCAATCGGCGAAAACGGTGATTCGCAGCTGGGCGACTTGATTGAAGACAAGTCGAGTGAGAGTCCTGCTGCTCGTGTGATTACATCGAACCTGCGTGAGATCGCCGGCGACGTTCTACAGACACTGAGTCCTCGTGAAGAGCGCGTGATTCGTCTGCGCTTTGGGTTGGACAATGGTGGACACGAGCGAACGCTCGAAGAGGTCGGTCAGAACTTCAACGTGACCCGCGAACGCATCCGGCAAATCGAAGCGAAGGCGCTGCGCAAACTTCGTCATCCTTCGCGTGCTCGACTTTTGAAGAATTTCCTCGAGGGCGAGGGACAGTAATTTCAAGATAGATAAAGGATCAGGAGCAAATTGAAAATGAGTGACGTTAGGGAAGTGAGCGACAGCTCTTTTGAAAAAGATGTTTTGGGATCGAGTAAACCCGTGCTGGTTGATTTCTGGGCTGAATGGTGCGCACCGTGTCGGATGCTCGCGCCTACGGTTGCCGCAGTGGCGGAACAGTATGGTGAGACCGCAACGGTAGTGAAACTGAACGTTGACGACAATCCGTCAACCGCGCAGCGTTATGGCATTAAAGGCATTCCTACTTTGATTCTGTTCAGAGAAGGAAAAGAAGTGGAACGCGTAGTTGGAGCCACAAGCAAAGAGTCGATATCGAAAATGATCGATAAGCATGTGACTATGGTGACCAAAGCTTAAGTCTTCACGTACAAAGTTTCGAACGAGAGGCCGGCCGTTTGTCCGGCCTTTTTGTTTGGTACGGGCCCACGTAGCAGGCGCGAGTCCGAACACTCAAGTCTCTGCGCATACTCCGCGGTCCTCAGCATCTCTGCGGCCTCATTTTGTGTTCTAGAAGCCTGTAATGAATCGCGGAGTGGCGTCGATCACCTCTTACCTTTAAACTTCGGCTCAAGAGTTCAGACAAAAATACAAACTGACTTAGTGAGGTCATGATGCGCTACCTCCGATTCTTCGCACTTGTGCTTTGGTTGATTGCACCCCAACTTACTCACGCTCAAAATCAATTTTCTGATCCTCAACGTAAACAGAAACTCGCCGCTGCCTTCCCGGAAATCGAACGACTGTTCAGCAGCTACATGGAACGCCTTCAACCGCCCGGTGCAGTATTCGGCGTTATCGTTGATGGCGAGCTTGTCTGGGTAAAAGCGGCGGGCGCGCGTGAGAAGACCAACAATGCTCCGGTTACGGCTGATACCGTTTTTCGCATCGCCTCGATGACGAAAAGCTTCACGGCGATGGCGATCCTTAAGTTACGCGATGAAGGCAAACTCTCGTTGGAGGATCGGGTCGCGAAGTATGTTCCGGAACTTGCAAAGCTCCCTTATCCGACTACCGACTCACAGGTTCTAACAATCAGGCATCTCTTAACGCATTCAGAAGGATTTCCCGAAGACAATCCATGGGGTGATCGGCAGTTGGCCCAGAGTGATGAAACCATGCGTTCGTGGTTGCGCGCCGGTATTCCCTTTTCCACGTCGCCCGGTACCGCCTTCGAGTATTCAAATTACGGCTTCGCGATCCTTGGCCAGATCGTTGCCAAAGTTTCTGGTCGACCGTACGCAGACTACGTTCGCGACAACATCCTCCGACCGCTTGGCATGAACGCATCGACTTTTGATCAGAAATCAGTACCCGCGCAACACATTGCTCTCGGTTATCGTCGTGAGGGCGAGGCCTGGCAGCCGGAGCCGATCCTCGACCACGGTTCCTTCGGGGCAATGGGTGGTCTTTGGACCAACGCACACGACCTCGCCCGCTACGTCGCTTTTCTGATGTCAGCGTTTCCGCCGCGCGATGAACCCGAACGTGGTCCGATCAAACGAAGTAGCGCGCGTGAGATGCAACAACCCTGGCGTCCATCACCAGCCAGCGCGTTCCGTGCAACGGTAGATGCCAGGCTGCAACTCGGCGTGTCAGCTTATGGTTATGGTCTTGGTGTGTCTGACGATTGCCGTTTTGGTTATGTAATCAGTCATGGCGGTGGACTACCGGGTTACGGTTCACTAATGCGTTGGTTGCCGCAATATGGAGTTGGCCTCATCGGAATGGCGAACCAGACGTACCAGGGATTCAACAACCTCTTTAACGACACGTTGACAGCGTTGCATCGCACCGGAGCCCTGCAGCCACGTCCGGTGCAGCCGTCTCCGGCGCTGTTGAAGGCGCAAACAGACGTCACGCAACTGATCATTAATTGGAACGACAGTCTCGCCAATCAAATCGCCGCCGACAATTTGTTTCTCGACATTGCAGCCGACGTGCGCGCACGGCGTTGGAAGGCATTGGCGGAGGAGCATGGTACCTGTCGTCCAGCGACTTCCATCAAACCGGAAAATGCTTTGCGGGGAGAATGGCGGATGATGTGTGATCGCGGTTGGCTTGATGTTTTCATAACTCTGGCGCCGACGATGCCACCTAAAGTTCAGGCATTAAGTGTCAATGCGGTGTTGGCTCCTGATGCAGACATGACTAAGGCGGCGGATACGATCGTCAAAATGTTTGGGGCGTGGGATGCAAAGACGGTCGAAGCGATAGCAGCGCCAGGTTTTGATGTCGAGAAGATGCGTCGCCAGGTTGCGGCCGCGAGCGCATGGGGCAGTTGCAAAGTTGGTGAGCCGTTGAGTGGAAATGGCACGCGCAACAGTGCCATTCGTCTTGTTTGTGAGAACGGACCGATTTCCGCGCGCATTGCTCTGGATTCGGCTACGCACAAGTTAACTAGTCTCGATCTGGTTCCATTGCGCGAACAACGATGCGTGCCGTAAGAACATTGCCGATTGCCGATCTTTGATTTGGATGTTGCGCGGATTCGGTCCTTGGCAATCGGCAAGCGGCAATGCGTCATGCGCTACCGCGAACGGTACTGAATATGTTAGTTTTACCCTGCCAGTTTTTCAGTTCTCTTGATACCCGAAACAATGTGAGTTGGTGAAGTGGAACCTTCCTGTTCCTGACAGACGGGTATCTCTATACGCTTGCCAGTTTGTAGAGTGGTTTCGTTTCAGTCGCCACTTAAGTTGCGCAAGTTCAAAACGGGCGGCCACCGGCGCGCCCTCACATGAGGATCTCTATATATGTCTACCTGCTTCGTCAAAATCGCAAGAGCAACTATCCTTTTCTTTGTAATCGGCATTGTCGGTGTCTGGGTCTTTGAGTTGGCGACGTCGGCTCAGGAGGAGAAACGCGCCGAAAGGCAAGCCAGGCAAGCCGCCCAACAACCCTCGCCGCAAGCGTCACCTCAACCGAGTACACAGGCAAGTCCAAAAGCAGCGGACGAAGCACAGAAACCAGAAGAAGCGGCGCGACCTCGCGATCCGATGTCGACGCCAACGTTCAACGGTCTGCGTTTGCGATCAATTGGGCCAGCATTCACTTCTGGCCGCGTCAGTGGTTTTGCCGTTGATCCAACAAATCCCAGTCGCTACTACGTTGCAGCGGCATCAGGTGGCGTTTGGAAGACCGTGAACGCGGGCATCACGTGGACGCCGGTCTTCGATAGTCAGAGTTCTTATTCAATAGGCGCGATCACGCTCGATCCAAAGAACCCGCTTACGGTTTGGGTGGGAACTGGGGAGAACAACAGCCAGCGCAGCGTGTCGTATGGCGATGGAGTATATCGCTCGGATGACGGTGGCAGGACGTGGAAAAACGTTGGACTAAAAACCTCCGAACACATTGGCCGCATCGCAATCGATCCAAAAGATTCGAATACTGTTTACGTCGCGGCGCAAGGACCGCTTTGGGGACCGGGTGGCGAGAGAGGACTCTTCAAGACCACTGATGGCGGAAAGACCTGGAAGAACATTCTTAACATCAGTGAGAACACCGGAGTCACCGATGTTGTGATCGATCCTCAAGACCCCAACACTATATACGCTGCTGCTTATCAACGGCGGCGTCACATGTGGACGCTCATCAACGGCGGCCCTGAAAGTGCTCTTTACAAATCAACAGACGCCGGCGCGACGTTTACTAAGTTGCGAGCCGGACTGCCGACCGTTGAATTGGGCCGCATCGGTTTAGCAATTTCTCCAGTTGATCCGAACGTGATTTATGCAACGGTCGAAGCCGCTGATCGGAAAGGCGGGATCTTTCGTTCGTCTGATCGCGGTGGTAGTTGGGAACGAAGAAATGAATTTGATTCGACGGCAATGTACTACGCGCGCATCGTTGCCGATCCGAAGGATGTCGATCGAATCTACGTGATGAATGTGTTCTTGATGGTTTCCGACGACGGTGGTCGAACCTTGCGACGGTTGGGAGAGAAATCAAAACACGTCGACAATCACGATATCTGGATCGATCCAAACAACACGGACCACTATCTCGTGGGATGCGATGGCGGCGTATACGAGAGTTTTGATCGTGGCGTGAATTGGGATTTCAAACAGAACCTACCAATCACCCAGTTCTATGACATTACGACTGACAACGCGAAGCCGTTCTACAACATTTACGGCGGCGCGCAAGATAACTTCAGCTTCGGTGGTCCATCCCGTACCCGCAGTGCTTCAGGAATCACTAATGGCGATTGGTTTGTGACTAATGGTGGAGACGGATTCCGATCGCAGGTGGATCCCGAAGATCCAAATACCATTTATGCAGAACTCCAGAACGGCGTGCTCGCTCGATTCGACAGGCGGACAGGCGAACGGATTGGCATTCAACCGCAAGTCGGACGTAATGAAGATCCCTTGAGGTGGAATTGGGATTCACCTTTCATCATTAGCCCACACTCCCGTTTCCGGTTGTACTTTGCTGCTGACAAACTGTTCCGAACAGATGATCGTGGAGACAGTTGGCAAGCGATCAGCGGCCAGCTTTCGCGTAACCTGGATCGCGACAAGTTGCCGGTGATGGGAAGAGTTTGGGGAATAGACGCTGTTGCAAAGAATGCCTCTACAGCATTTTTTGGTAATGCGTCAGCGCTCGCAGAGTCGCCGAAAAAGGAAGGATTGATCTATGTCGGAACAGACGATGGCTTGATCCAGGTAACCGAAGACGGCGGCAAGAATTGGCGAAAGATCGAGAAGTTTCCGGGTGTTGGCGACCTGGCTTACGTAAGCCGCATCATCGCGTCGAATCACGATGCAAATACAGCGTATGCCTCTTTTGATAATCATCAGAATGCGGACTTCAAACCCTATCTTCTCAAAACAACTGACGCGGGCCGCACCTGGACTTCGCTAAGCGGCAACCTGCCGAAAAATGGCCCAGTGCTCGCGATTGCCGAAGATCATATGAATCCAAACCTTTTGTTTGCGGGCACAGAGTTTGGCATGTTCTTTTCAATTGATGGAGGACAGAAGTGGATTCAGTTGAAGGGCGGAATACCGACGATCGCCGTTCGCGACCTTCATATTCAAAAACGTGAGAACGATCTGATCGTTGCTACATTCGGTCGAGGCGTCTACGTCCTCGACAATTACACGCCGCTGCGATCGATCAGTGCAGAAACGCTCAAACGCGACACAGTGTTTCCCGTTAAGGATGCAATGATGTACATCCAGTCGCAGCCGTTAGGCGGACGTGGAAAGAGTTTTCAAGGGGAGCGGTTCTACACTGCCGACAACCCGCCGTTCGGTGCCACGGTTACCTACTATCTGAAGGACGCGCTAAAAACCAAGAAAGAGCGACGTCAGGAGGCAGAAAAGGAAGCAGAGCGTAAAGGCGCGCCCGTCGGTTGGCCAACACAAGCGGAGTTGCGCGCGGAAGAGGAAGATGAAGCGCCTGCGGTGGTAGTAACAGTCACTGACTCTGCCGGCCGTATCGTGCGGCGACTCACTGGTCCAATTGGAGCGGGAGTGCAACGAGTGAATTGGGATCTGCGTTATCCAGCGGCCACGTTACCTGCGCCGCCACCGCCTGATGTTGATTTCAATTTCGAACCGCCGTCGGGTCCGCTCGTAATGCCTGGTACGTACAAAGTCGAGCTTGCGAAAAAAGTCGACGGTGTTGTGATACCAATCGGTCAGGCGCAACAGTTTGAAGTTTATGTTGAAGGTGTCAATGAGATGTCGCCTTCTGATCGCGCGGCACTTGTCGAGTTCCAACAGAAAGCTGTGCGGTTACAGCGCGCGGTAAGTGGTTCAACTGAGGCAGCCAATGCGCTGCGTCCACGCCTTGCGGCAATCAAACGAGCGATTTTGGAAACGCCATCATTACCTCATCGCTTGCAAGATGATGCGGCGGCTCTGGAGAAACGAACGAACGAGATTCTTCGCGCGCTCCGCGGCGATACTGCGGCGCGACAGCGAAACATGAATACGCCGCCATCGATCAACGAACGCGTTGGGTATATGGTGGCGGCACAACGCACGTCGACATCGAAACCCACGCAAACTCAAATCAACCAGTACACGGTGGCCGCGCAGGAGTTTGAAGGAGTGCTTGCACAACTTCGTCAGTTGATCGATGTCGACCTAGCGAAACTTGAGAAGCAGTTGGAAGCCGCCGGTGCGCCATGGACCCCGGGTAGACTGCCGGAGTGGCGACCCGAGCCGTAGCACTTCAAGGATGAAAGGATGAGGGATGAAGGATGAATAGATCACGTCCCGAGGTGTGACTGATTCGAGTTCATACTTTCGTCGTTTCGTCATTCATCGCCATCCTTAATCTCTAGACCCGGAGATAAAAATGAATAGCATCAGAATATTCCTACTTCTCTTGGCATCATGCGCACCGATTTACTCTCAGACTCGCCCTGCTGAACCAGCGCGAACGCCAACTATCGCTGAGAAAGTCTCCGGCATGCAGAAGCATGATGGCTTCTTTCCTTTCTATTGGGACGCTAAGGCCGGAAAGATCTGGTTGGAGATAAACAAGTGGAATTCAGAGTTTCTCTATGTCGAAGCTTTGCCCGCCGGTCTTGGTTCAAACGATATCGGATTGGATCGCGGTCAGCTGGGCGAGAGTTACGTTGTGCGGTTCGAGCGCGTTGGCCCACGAGTCCTTCTCGTTGCCTCTAATTACGACTTCCGCGCAATAACCAACAACACGGACGAACGTAATGCCGTCAAGGATGCCTTTGCTGAGTCGACGTTGTGGGGGTTCGAAGTGGCTGCTGAGGAGGGAAGTCGCGCCTTAGTCGACGCTACCAACTTCTACCTCCGCGATGTCCATCGAGTCTCTGGAACATTACAGCGCTCACAACAAGGAACGTTTCGATTGGATCCGACGCGAAGCGCGTTTTACCTTGCCAATACGAAGAACTTTCCGCTGAACACTGAAGTTGAAACTACGTTGACGTTCACCGCAGACCAACCAGGTCCACTAGTCCGGCAAATAGCACCTGCACCCGAAGCAATCACAGTTCGTGAGCACATATCGTTCGTTGAACTGCCGCCAGCCGGATACAAACCGAGAGTCTTTGATCCTCGCGCGAGTTTTTACGGAATTACATACATGGACTTCGCGACACCGATCGAGCAACCGATCGTTAAGAGATTTATCGCGCGTCATCGTTTGCAGAAGAAAGATCCAAGCGCCCGCGTAAGCGAGGCTGTCGAGCCGATCGTGTATTACGTTGATCGCGCGGCGCCAGAGCCGGTGCGTTCGGCATTGCTTGAAGGCGCACGCTGGTGGAACCAGGCATTTGAAGCGATCGGTTACAAAGATGCGTTTCGCGTTGAGATGATGCCGACTGATGCCGATCCAATGGATGTGCGTTACAACGTAATTCAGTGGGTTCATCGTTCGACTCGTGGATGGTCGTACGGCAACTCGCTCGTTGATCCTCGCACAGGCGAGATCATTCAAGGCCGAGTCAGTCTTGGCTCGCTCCGTGACCGACAAGACTTTCTAATCGCCGAAGGTTTGATGGCACCATACGAAAGTGGCCGGCCGTTGTCGCCAAAGCTTTTGGAAATGGTGCTGGCTCGACTTCGCCAATTGTCGGCACATGAAGTCGGCCACACTCTGGGTTTGCAGCACAACTATGCGGCAAGTCCTGTCTCAAGAGCATCGGTAATGGATTACCCGGCGCCGCGTGCGATTGTTGGCCCGGATGGTGTTCCCGATTTGTCCGAAGCATACGCGAAAGGGATCGGCGAGTGGGACAAAGTAGCCATCGCTTACGGCTATCAGGACTTTCCTGCGGGCATTGACGAGCAGAAAGCATTGGACACGACCCTGAGTCAGGCATTCGGCCGCGGCTTGATGTATCTGACTGATCAAGATGCCCGTCCTGCCAGCAGCTCCAGTTCGGTTGCGCATCTTTGGGACAATGGAACGAACGCGATTGATGAACTAAACAACGCCATGCGAGTTCGGTCTGCGGCGTTGAGACGTTTCGGAGAGAACAATATTCGCGAGGGCGCTCCGATGGCGACGATCGAAGATGTGTTGGTTCCGATTTATATGTATCACCGTTATCAGGTGGAAGCTGCGTCAAAGTTAGTTGGCGGTGAAGACTATACGTTTAGCCTCCGTGGCCGCGGAGATATGAATCCAAAGATCGTGTCACCCGGAGAGCAACGACGCGCTTTGACGACAGTGCTCGATACGCTAAAGCCCGACGCGCTGGCGTTGCCCGAATCTTTGCTTCGGCTGATGCCGCCTCGGCCATCGGGTTATCCGAGAGGCCGTGAGCACTTTCGCATTCGTACGAGTCCGGCGTTTGACGCGCTTGCACCGTCAGAGGCTATCGCAGATCACGTGAGCGGCTTTCTTCTGAATGCTGAACGCGCGGCAAGGTTGGTTGAATTTCACGCCCGCGATCCGCGCAATCCCGGTCTGACGGAAGTGATCGATAGAATTCTAGCAGCGACTTGGAAAGCTCCAGTCGCCACCGGCTATTCAGGCGAGATTCAACACGTGGTGAACATGGTGATATTGGGAGATCTGATGGCGCTCGCGGCAAATGAACGGGCATCAAATCAGGTTCGCGCGATCGCGGAAGTTAAGCTCGATGGACTGAAAACGTGGATTGCGACGCAACGTGGTTCACTTGTTCCTGAAAATCATCGTGCGTTCCTGTTTTATGCAGGCGAACAGATTAAACGCTTTCAGGAAGATCCGAAAAAGATGAATTTGACGCGGCCGGATCCGCCACCTGATGGCCAGCCTATAGGAATGGATTGGTGGGAACGAACCGACTGGCATTGCGGCTGGAATTAGCACCGAGAGTTCGGACTAGTCAACACGAAGATTGAATTACTGAAGACACGCCTCAACGCACGGTTTTTCGGAACGTCTCACGAGATTTCGTTTGACCGTAAGCCCTTGCAACACGGATTCTTGGATTCTCTCCAAGATTTCGTTATTCCTGTCCAGCTATTCATCCAAAATGCCTGTTTTTCCAGCGAAGTCGCTTGCGCATGGAAGTTGCAACGAGGGCTGCGTCATGAACGGCTGCCCACCTACTCGCCCCAAACGCAGCGACCAACTTTCATCCTTACTTCGACCCTAATACCGGGAGGATCTCAAATGAAGAGTACTAATTACTTGGTACAGGCTGTCGCAATGCTTGCGGTCTTTGCATCTGCGGCTTTTGCTCAGAACACCGGCACAATCAGCGGAACCATCCAGGATCAATCTGGCGCTGTCGTTGCAGGTGCTACTGTCAAGGCGCAGAATCCAGCTACCAGCTACACGAGAGAAACCACTTCGGGCTCGAACGGGTTCTACCGGCTCGACCAACTACCGGTTGGTAAATACACGATCGAAGTTGAAGCGGCAGGTTTCAAGAAAACGAAGACGAATACCGTCGCACTTAGCGTTAACGATTCGTTGACCTTGGACATTAACCTCGAAGTGGGCCAGGTCTCCGAGACAGTCACAGTTAGCGAGGCACCCGCCGCGGTTAATACTGAAACGTCAGTCTTAGGAAGAACCGTCGACAATAGAACGCTTAACGATCTACCCATACTGTCTGGTGCCGCTGGCCGCAACCCACTGGCCCTCGCGCCCCTGCAAGCAGGTGTCATGCCAGCTGGTCAGGTCGGTCCGTTCTCAGTGAACGGTCAACGAGCTCAGTCCAACAACTTCTTGTTGGATGGTGGAGATAGCAACGATCTCGCTATCAACGTTCCTGACGCAGTTCAAGGCTTCAGCCCTGACGCTTTGCAAGAGTTCCGTATTCTTACAAACACCTACTCGGCCGACTACGGTCGCAATTCCGGTGCAATTGTCGCGCTGATTACGAAGTCAGGTACGAACGAGTTTCACGGGAACGTGTTTCACTTTTTCCGCAACCGCGCACTGAACGCGACGCCGTTCTTCAACAACTCGGCGCCGACGTTTGTCGGCCTTCGCAAACCACAGTTCAACGTAAATGAATTTGGCGGCACGATCGGTGGTCCGCTCCACCTACCAAGGTTTGGAGAGGGCGGCCCAGCGATCATAAATGGTAAAGACCGAACTTTCTTCTTCTTCAGCTACCTCGGTTTTCGGCGCCGTCAGGGTGTATCTCAATCGGCAACGGTTCCGGACCAGGCTCAACGAAATATCATCAACGCCGTCGGAACTCCACAAGCAAAAGCGTTGCTCGCGTTGATTCCGCCTGCTAATTCAGGCAACACACTGTTCTCGTCGGCTTCTAACAGTCTCGATCGCGATCAGTTCTCCATTCGCGGTGACCACCGCTTCAACGACAAGAACAACTTGTTCGTTACGTTCTTCAACGAGGATCAAACGTTTGCCGATCCATTCGCGTTTGGAGGAGGAACAATTCCAGGATTCGGAACCACTGGCGATCTGCGGTTCACAAATGTTGTCGTCGGCGACTTCCATACTTTTAGCGAACGCACGGTAAATGAGTTCCGCTTCTCCTGGCACCAGCGTGACACACTGAGTGTCGTTCCAGTAAACAGAACGAGTCCGGCAGACCTAGGCATTCAGGGTATTGTTCCTGATGATTCAGGTGCGGCCGGCCCACCTCGAGTTGACATTACCGGTTTCACGACTTTCGGCAACACAATTCAGGGACCGCAAGGTCGCGATGACAACACGTCCCAGTTTGTGGACAACATGAGCCACAATCGCGGAAACCACCACTTGAAGTTCGGTGGTGAATACCGGAACTATTACCAAAACCAAGCCTTTGACTTTATCAACAACGGACTTTATGCCTTCACTGGAGATATGGGAGCAATTTTTGGTTTACCCAATATCCCTGGTCTAAATGGGGCTTTGAGCGACTTCGCTCGCGGTCTGGCCATTCAGTACGTCCAAAACAGCGCAGGTACTCCGCGTTATGAAACTCGATCCTACAACTTCTTCGTGCAGGATGATTGGAAAGTCAGATCAAACCTAACACTCAACCTCGGCTTGCGCTATGAGTTGGATAAACCGCTGGTCGATAGCAAAGACCGCGTCAACACTTTCCGACCTGGTCAGCAGTCGACCGTCTTTCCAACCGCGCCTCGCGGTATGGTTTTCCCCGGTGACGCCGGAATTACCAGGTCCACATATCAAACTGACAAGAACAATTTTGGTCCACGGGTTGGATTTGCCTGGGACGTTCTGGGAAATGCCCGGTTGAGTCTCCGCGCTGGTTACGGATTGTATTATGACACGGTGATCTCGGAGACAACGCTTCAGTTCCTTACGGCTCCGCCATTTGCGATTCAGCCGTTCACCATCTGTACCACGATCAATAATCCGTTAACGAACCCAGACTTCGGTGGCATTTGCTCTGCTTCGATCCCGCAGTTGTTCCCGTTCACACCAGCGGAGCCAGGGGATAACTTCAACTTCGCACAACTTGGTACTATTGGGATGACCATCAATGATCCCGACTTCAAGACGCCTTACTCTCACCAGTACAACATGAACGTTCAGTGGGAGTTCATCAAGGACTACCTGCTCGAAGTCGGATACGTCGGAACGATGGGTATCAACTTGTTGACGCGTCGCGAAATCAATCCGTCGCTTTTGTTGCAAAGCGGCGTAAACAATGCCAGCAACTCGGATCCGCGTCGCATCTTCAATCAGAACAATCCGCTAAACGACGACTTTGGTGGTGCCGTGTTTAGCAACATCACTAACCAGGAAACCTCGGCGAATTCAAATTACAACAGTCTCCAGGTTACGGTTTCGAAGAGATTCTCAAATGGAATCTACTTCCAGAATGCGTACACATGGAGTCACTGTATCGACAACGCATCGGGTCTCCGATCCAACACACGCTACAACGATCCAAGCGCAGATCGTGGGAACTGTGACCAGGACATTCGTCATCGGAATGTCGGCAGTTACATCTACGAGTTTCCGTGGTACAAGTCTCAAACTGGATTTGCCGGGAAGGTTTTAGGTGGCTGGCAGTTGAGTGGTGTAACAGTGCTGCAAACCGGGACACCCTTCAATATCACCGAGCCGACCGATCGCTCGCTTTCAGGTGCTGGCAGTGACCGTCCTGACTGGGTCGGGACCACCCCATTGGAGTTTCATAATCCGCGGAACACCGACACTTCGTTGGGTGGCCCGAACCGGAGCTTCAACGGAACTGGCGGAGGAACGACTACCGCCGCGACAAATCCATTTTTCCGTCGCGTAGGTAACAGAGGCGTTTACTACTGTGCTTCAAACTGTGGTTCCAACCCTGTGGATACCAGCGCCGGAAGATTCGGAAGCCTTGGTCGGAATGTTTTCCACGGACCTGGCGACATCATCTTCGACGTTACGATGATGAAGCGAACCAAGATCACTGAAGACAAGATTCTCGAATTCCGAGCTGAGTTCTTCAACATCTTCAACCATGCTAACTTCGGTAATCCGAACGGAAGTATTGGCTCGGCCAGCTTCGGTCGTATTACCACAACTCGCGATCCTAGATTGATTCAGTTTGCACTGAAGTTCCACTTCTAGGATTCCGGTTTGTAACTTGGAAGGGCGGCTTCGGCCGCCCTTTTCTTTTTCATTGATCGGTTGGTTCGAAAACGACTCGACACCGCCTAACAATGGTTGTAAAGTTCACTCACCTCTCGCGATAGGAATTTCAATCATGGTATCTCTTCGTAAGGCAATCGCATCACTGCTTCTCCTCTTTGCTTCCTTTCTCTTGGTAAGTAGCCTGGCAGTAGCGTTTGGCCAAACGGTGGTAAAGGTAGACGCTGGCAACGGTGGTTCCAACGCTATTCAGGGTGATGTCTTTGCGCCGTCAGGCAAAAGATTCGATCGCCCTCTCGAAGTGCGACTCGTTACACCGCGTGGCGAGATCTCGACAATCTCTAATGGCAACGGCTCGTTTGTTTTTCGCTCATTGGTAGGTGGACGATACGCCGTCAAAATCACTCCAGGTGACCCCTATGTCCCTGCCTACGAGGTAGTTGATGTCCCTGAGGCAGGGACAGGAGGTCGTGCTGGCGGAATCTTTACCGTTCAGATTCATCTGCGACTCAAATCTGGAACACCACCAACGACTCCTGGTGTTGTTGCAGCGGACGTTCCACCCAAGGAAGCAATCGAACTCTACAACAAGGCTCTAAACTCGGTTAAAGAAGGCAAAAGAGACGACGCGATTGAGCAGTTAAAAGCGGCGATCAAAATCCATCCCACATTTGTGGCAGCCCTTAACGGTCTCGGTGTCCAATATCTGAAACTCGGTAAGTATCAACTTGCATATGGGGCCTTTAGTAGCGCGCTGAAACTCTCACCCGATAGTTTCATTCTGCATCTAAATTGCGGAATGGCCCTCTACTCCTTGGGTCGGTTCAGTGAGGCTGAATTAGAGTTACGTGCAGCTCTGCTTACGAATGAAGCTTCTGGAGTGGCGCATCTTTATCGCGCGCGAGCACTCATCGGGCTGAACCAACTGGACGAGGCAGCCAAGGATCTCAAACGTGCGATTGAGATCGGTGGTGAAGATATAAAGACTGCCCACCGCTATCTTGCGGGAATTTACATGGAGAACGGTGAAGCGGCAGAGGCAGTGAAGCAGCTAGAGCTCTATTTAAAAGCTGTCCCCGATGCCAAGGATGCCGACCAGATCAAGAACCTGATCAAGGATCTCAACAAGAAAAAGGGTTGAAGGCAGAAACCTGGCAACTCGCCGATTTCAGCAACAAGGACGTCCCTCTGAGTCTAAATGCCACCTGCTAGATACAGGTGGTTCTTAGTTTTCGCCGACCAAAGAGCTATCGAAGTGGTTACCAGCTAGACAAAGCTATTAATGTAGGACACGAGAATCCGTATACTAATTCAGAATTCTGATTTCCCTGACCAATGTTGACCCTTATTTTTTTAAATTTATTAATAAAAATTCGATAAAGGCTCAAAAAACTTAAAGACCAATCTCAACTCTGGATGAAACCCGTCGGCTATATCAGGTCGTAGGAGACTTACTTCAATCGCTGACTGTTAGGACGCCTCATGCAGGGACTAGAGAATTACGTCGGGCAGGTACTGGACGAGAAATACCAACTTGAGCAATTGCTTGGGCAGGGTGGAATGGGTGCCGTGTACCTCGCCACGCACCTCGGCACCGAGCGTTACGTTGCATTGAAACTCATCTCGCCGCAGTTCATGCGAAACGAGGAGTTCGTCGAACGATTCAAACGCGAAGCACGTGCAGCCGGTCGATTAAGACACCCGAACGTCGTAGACGTTACTGACTTTGGTTTCGCGCGAGTTAGAGAAGGACGGGTTGCATATCTCGTCATGGAATACCTCGACGGCTGCACGCTCGGGGATGTCTTAGCCGAAGAGAAACAACTGCCGTTGGAGTGGGTGGTTGATATTCTCGAGCAAGTATGTTCAGCAGTACACGAAGCGCACCAACTGGGAATCGTTCATAGAGATCTCAAACCTGACAACATCTGGTTGGAACCAAATCGACTTGGCAGCTATCGAGTGAAGGTGCTCGATTTCGGAATCGCAAAGCTTGCTGATTCAAATGCACCACCTGTGGACCCTGATGATCCTGCGGCAACGTTGATCGATAATTCATCTGTTCGCCTAGCTGCTGAAGATCGCGATGCGATTGATCTGGAAAGTGCCACGCTGATTCAGCCGGGCGAGCACGACATACATCAGGCCGCAGTAGCGCCCGCTCCAGCGAAAACAAACGTGGCGCCAGATGTCGGTCCATCGGAGGACGTCGCCGATACGCGTCTCTTCTCCGCCAGAACGGCGATTCGCAAACCTCAACTAACACAGCCGAACATCAATACACCAAACGGAGGTGAAGACGACGGCACGCTTCTGTTCGATCAATCCACGCGAGCGTTTGGTTCTCCGACTGCGCATCATCATTCGACGACCGCAGGTGGCGCTGCATTGACTCGCGTGGGAGCGATCATGGGCACACCACTTTACATGTCGCCCGAACAGTGTGGTGGTGGGCACGTCGACATGCGTTCTGACATTTACAGTCTTGGTGTGATTGCTTACCAGATGCTGACCGGGGACCCGCCCTTCAAGGGCAACACTTCTGCTGTGATGCGTGCGCATTTGACTGAGACGCCGCATGAGTTACGAGAACATTCGAAGAAGATTCCTAAACGTGTGGCAGCCGTAGTTATGTCGGCTCTAAGCAAGGACCCAGAGAAGCGTCCACCGACCGCCTTCGCGTTCGCGAGCTCATTGCGTGCGCAGTCAGAAGGTATTGGCGCCTTGTATCGCAGAGCTTTTTCGCTCTACGCCGATTATTTTCCGAAGTTTGTAAAGCTCTCACTCATCGCGCATATCCCAGTGATTGTCGCAGCGTGTTTGATCTCGGGTCTTTTCCTGGTCAACAAATTGTGGTCGCCCAGCAGTATCGTGCAAAAGATTGCTTTGATGTGCGCGTTTGCGCTCGCGGGCCTGTTCCAGGTGGTAGCCTACTTTGTGAGTGCCGCGACTATCTCCGGTGTGACGGCGATTATCGTCACGCAACTCTCAGCCGCGCCGCTTCGTCCCGTAAAGCTACGCGAAGCCTTTGCAGTGTTGCGGAAACGTTGGAGACCGTTCTTCAAGACGGCACTCCTCGTTACGCTCCGCATACTCGGTGGATACCTGCTGTTGATCATACCGGGAATAGTTATCACTGTGAGATACGCTTTGTACGCTCCGGTTGTGTTGATAGAAGGTTTGCAGACGAAGGCGGCAAGGCTGCGTGCTCGGGAGTTGGCTTCGCGATCGTGGCGCACGGTGATCATTGTTTCGATATTACAGATTCTGATCCCGATGGCAGTGAGTTTACTTGTGGGGCGGATACAAGTCAGCTTCACGGATGGCGCTCCAAAGAACAGTACCTCGCGTCAGATTATGCAACAGTTTCTCGGGCTGATAAACATCTTCATCATTCCGTTCATCGCGATCGTACCGGCGCTGTTGTATCTGAAGATGCGACAGCTTGGAGGCGAGAAGCTGAGCGACGTGCTGGCGCAGATCGAAGACGTTGATTCGGAGAGTCGCGCGTGGCAGAAACGCATGCGCACCCGCATTAGTTTGTACACTCCTACGAGCCAAAGAACGACCGGACACTAAGCAGGATTGCCAATTGAAGAACATTGTCGCTTGCCTTGCCAGCACCAAGACTCTGTTCGACCGTTACGCGCGTTCGAATTTTTAAATCCTTCAACTAATATTTCGCATTGGCATGTTCGAAAGTGGGATTTGGGAGTCCCGCAACCGAAACCCGCCGACGTTGTTTACAACCGAATCCGCTCAACCGAAAATGTTGTTCTTCGCGCTCATATCAGCCAAACTCTAATAAAAGCGGCAGATTTTGCGCGCGAGCGGTGTCCTTATAATAGTGTTGGCACGGGCCTTGAATCTTGCCGTGGCGGAGAACTGTATACGTGCGCGAAAAGTTTTGGTGTTCATACGACTTTTCATGCTCGAAATCGCCGCTCTCTCAACTGGCCTTACAGCTCTCCACTAAATATTTGGAGCAGTAGGCAAAAGGCAGACAGCAGGAGGGTCCAAGGTCCAACAGCCAAACACCAAGACCAAAGACCCAACTGCTAGCTCCACGAATTGAAGTAGCGAATAATGGATATAAAGCGCCCCCCCAAATCAAAGATAAAGAAAAAGATTCGGACAGGGATCTTGATTTTTGTCGGCTTAGTGACAATTGGCGGCATTACTTATGGCCTTACCAAGCTTAAGCCGGCCGCACCAACACTCGATCGGTCAACGGCCGTCATCGATGTGGTGAAACGTGGTGAGATGAAACGAGAAGTACGCGGCTCCGGTACGCTCGTCCCGCAAGTCACTCGTTGGGTGCCGGCTCCGGCGGAGGGGCGTGTCGAAAACATTACGGTTCAAGCCGGCGTGGAAGTGACACCCGGTACTGTTCTTGTGGAACTGTCGAATCCGCAGATGGAACAACAGGCCACCGACGCGGATTTCCAGGTGAAAGCTGCGGAAGCAGATCAGGAGAATTTGAGCGTACGCCTGGAAAGCGACAATATGACTCAACAGGCTGCGATCGCGTCGATCAATGCGGAGTACAGCCAGGCGAAAATCCAGCTTGACGCCGATGAAGTATTAGCAAAGCAAGGTTTGGTCGCGGATATAGTTGTGAGGATCTCTCGTGTCCGGGTTCAGGATCTTGCCAATCGTTTGAAGGTTGAACAGCAGCGACTCGTAGTGAGTGCGAAATCCGTCAAAGCGCAAATGAATGCACAGGCCTCTCGCCTGCAACAACTCCGCGTGCTGGCGAAGTTGAAACGCGATCAGGTAGACGCGTTGAAAGTTCGTGCCGGCACCGGAGGAGTGTTGCAGCTAGTTTCTGTTCAAGTTGGCCAACAGGTGACACCTGGTCTGAACATTGCGCGCGTTGCGGATCCGGCGTCGTTGAAAGCGGAATTGCGGATACCTGAAACGTTGATTAAGGATGTTCGCATTGGACAGCCGGTCGCTGTCGACACACGCAATGGAATTATTCAAGGGCAGGTGGCGCGAATCGATCCGGCCGCTCGGGAAGGGACGTTCACGATTGATGCGTCGCTCACCGGGCCACTTCCAAGCAGTGCGCGTCCAGACTTGAGCGTTGATGGGACGATCGAACTCGAGCGACTTCCAGCTGACACGTTGCACGTTGGTCGGCCGGCATTTGGTCAGGGCCAACAGACCGTGGGGATCTTTTTGTTAACTCCTGACGGAACCGAAGCCGTTCGTACGCAGGTCAAACTCGGGCGTACATCAGTCAGCGACGTTGAAATAGTTTCCGGATTGAATGAAGGCGACAAAGTAATCCTGTCGGATACTTCGGCACTTGACGCGTATCCGAGGATACGCGTGAGATGAACTTAGAGCTTTGTATTTGAAACTTGGTCTTTGGCCTTTGGTCTTCGGTGAGTCCAACGTCAAAGGTCCAAGGTCGAACGTCCGAAGACCAAAGACCCAGGACCTAAAGCCAAAGACCACTATCAAAAAAACAGGACGCACACCAATGTCAACTACACCCAGTCAAAACGGGAAATCGGCCCAAACGAATTCCCAGCCCCTGATTCACCTTGCCGACGTTAAGAAAGTCTTCTACACCGACGAAGTCGAAACCCATGCGCTTTCCGGCATTCACCTCGACATTAATAAAGGTGAATACGTTTCCATTGCGGGTCCTTCCGGATGCGGTAAATCGACGCTGCTTTCCATTCTCGGTCTGCTCGATACACCGACCGATGGCGAGTACGTGCTGAACGAGCATCCAGTTGAGAACCTTTCAATGTCGGAGCGCGCACGAATTCGAAATCGTGAGGTGGGCTTCATTTTTCAAAGCTTCAACCTGATCGGCGATCTCACCGTTTACGAAAACGTTGAGCTGCCGCTGACTTATCGGGGTATGAGTTCGAGCGAACGTAAGAAGCGCACGACCGAAGCATTGGAACGAGTTGGCATGGCCCATCGCGCGAAGCACTTACCGAGTCAGCTTTCCGGCGGTCAACAACAGCGAGTCGCCGTAGCCCGAGCGGTTGGTGGAGCCCCGAGCATCCTGCTGGCAGACGAGCCAACGGGAAACCTTGACTCGACAAACGGCGAGGCGGTGATGGAATTGCTGCGCGAACTGCATCGCAACGGCGCGACTATTTGCATGGTCACTCACGATCCGCGTTACGCACAGCATGCCGACCGCATCGTGCATCTTTTCGACGGCTTAATCGTTGAAGAGGAGACGGGTTCAGCAAGTCGGAAGGCCGAAATTGAAGCGGCGAAACGAGAGCTTAAAGAAAGCGGATTCACCGAGGTCCAATGATCAGTCTGCGCAGCGTTGAAAAGGCGTTCTCCTACGGACCATCAAAAACGTACGTGTTGCGCCGAATCGATCTCGATATCAAGCCAGGCGAGTTTGTCTCGATCATGGGTCCTTCGGGCGCCGGCAAATCAACACTGCTCCACATCCTGGGTATGCATGACCAAAGTTGGAGTGGTGAGTATTACTTCGACGATGTTCCGGTGCACACGCTCGATGGCAAAAAGCGAGCAGCCCTACGTAATCGAAACATCGGATTCGTATTTCAGAGTTATCACCTCCTCGACGATCAAACGGTGTTTGAAAACCTGGAATTACCCTTGTCATACCGCGACGTGAGCCGGAAAGACCGGCAGTCGATCGTTTGCGACACGCTCGATCGATTTCAAATCGTTGGAAAGAAGGATCTATACCCCACGCAGCTTTCAGGCGGTCAACAACAGTTAGTTGGTATTGCACGAGCAGTCGTCGCGAACCCACGAGTGATTCTTGCTGACGAGCCAACAGGAAATCTTCATTCGAGTCAGGGACAGGAAATCATGAGTCTGTTCAAGCGGCTGAATGAAGAGGGAACTACGATTGTGCAAGTCACTCACTCAGAAACCAATGCGGCGTACGGGCACCGCATTGTGCGACTCGAAGACGGCTGGATAGTTAACTCTTAACCTGCATTGCTCTGATTGTTCACGAACGTCGCCGATCTAGTCGGCAACGTTGACGTCACCCGTGTGTCTACTGAATGGCACGGTCAATTCTTTGGAGGGCGGTGACCTGTCACCGCTTTGGTCCAGAGAGCGCGACGGAGAAAGCGGCGACAGGTTGCCGCACTCCAAAGAGGAGCAAACGCGATGGATAGTTTTTTCAGCGACGTTCGGTATGCGGCTAGAAACCTTCTAAAACGCCCCGGCTTTACCGCAATCGCCATCCTCACGCTTGCAGTTGGTATTGGTGCTAACAGCACCATCTTCAGCGCCGTCAATGCACTCCTCCTGAAACCGCTCACATTTCCTGAACTCGACCGGGTCGTGGCGATTTGGGACAAGAATCCACTTCAGGGTTATGTCCACAACGAAGTTGCAATGGCCAATTACATCGATTGGCGCGATCAAAACCAATCATTTGAAAAACTCGCACTCTATCGCTGGTGGAGCGCGAACCTAACAGGTGTTGACTCACCTGAACGAATACAAGGTTTTCTCGTCACTGGAAATTTTTTCGATGTAATCGGCACGAAGCCGATCATGGGTCGGGGCTTTTACGATCACGAGAATCAGACGGGCAATGATTCAGTCGCCGTTATGACTCATAGTCTTTGGCAAAGACGTTTCGGTGGCGATCCGAACATCCTCAACAAAACAATACACCTCAACGGCTTCCCACTAACCATCGTTGGTGTAATGCCCGAGCGCTTCAACTTTCCGAAAGGAGCTGAGGTTTACGCTCCGCTGAAGATTACTCCGAAAGTTGCCAGCAATAGACAGACCCACACGTATTACGTCATTGGGCGGATGAAACCGGGCGTTTCCATTCAAGCCGCGCAGGCTGAGATCGACGCCATTAACTCGCGCCTTGAGACGCAGTATCCAACGACAAATACGGGTAACGGTTCGACTGTCTATCCCATCGTCAAAGACACGGTCAGGATGTACGACACCGCACTGTGGATCATGATGGGCGCAGTTGCCTTCGTTCTCTTAATCGCATGCGCGAACGTCGCGAATTTGATGCTTGCTCGTGCGAGTGGCCGGCAGAAAGAAATAGCGTTGAGATCCGCTCTTGGCGCCAGTCGTTGGCGAATCATTCGGCAGCTCTTAACTGAAAGCGTGATCGTCGCACTCATCGGCGGAGCGTTTGGTGTTCTCATTGCTTTCTGGGGGATCGATCTTCTGCGCGCGGCAAACCCGGGAGAAGCGGCAAAGTTTGCAGAAGGCTGGCACAACCTCGGTATCAATTTGACGGTTCTGGGATTCACCCTGGCGCTTTCTCTTTTCAGCGGAATAGTTTTTGGGCTTGCGCCCGCGTGGCAGGTTTCCAAACCCAATCTTAACAACACACTCAAGGAAGGTGGCCGGCAGGGTACCTCTTCAACTCATCGCCTTCGCGGGTCGCTGGTTGTTTTTGAGATGGCGCTTTCACTCGTGTTGCTGGTGGGCGCCGGTTTGTTGGTTCGCAGTTTTCTCAGCCTGCTCAAGACTGATCCCGGTTTCAATCCTGAAAGCATCCTCACGATGAATTTGATTCTGCCTAATACGAAGTATCCAGAGGAAGAACAGCGTGCGGCGTTCTATTCGGATCTTGTTAATCGAGTAAAGGCATTGCCTGGTGTCGAGTCAACGGCGCTCGTCAATTACCTTCCGCTTGGTGGATCTAATTCTTCGGACGCATTTCTGATCGAGGGTTTACCGGAGCCGGCGTCAGGTCAGGAAAACATTGGCCGCTACCGTGTGTGCACACCTGATTACTTTCAAACGATGGGTATCAGTTTGATGAAAGGTCGTGCGTTCAACGAACAGGACAAAGCCGGAGCTCTTCCAGTTGTGATCGTGAATGAGACGTTAGCACGAAAGTACTGGCCCAATGAGGAAGCAATTGGGAAGCGAATGCGCTTTGAAGGTCCGCTTGAGCGTGCGCCATGGATGCAGGTCGTGGGCGTTATTCGCGACGTGAAGCACGAACTGAACATACCAGTGAGCCCGGAATTCTATTTGCCCCATGCACAAGACTCGTGGAGTTCGATGGTGTTGGTAACTAAGACAGCGGGGAATCCTTCAGCCATGGCTGGCGTCATCAGGAAACAGGTCTGGGCCATCGACAAGGACCAGCCAGTATTCGACGTCCGCACGATGGAAGAGGTGCGTTCGATTTCAGTCGCCGTTTATTCATTTTCATCGGTGACCCTTGGAATCTTCGCTGGTGTCGCACTACTCCTCGCGGCAATCGGTATTTACGGTGTGATGGCATTTGCAGTCACACAACGCACACACGAAATCGGTGTTCGGATGGCGTTGGGCGCGCGCTCGCGCGACGTGCTGAAGCTGGTAGTTTTCCACGGAATGAAGTTGGCGCTAATCGGTGTGGTGATTGGCCTGGTGGGCGCGTGGGCGTTGTCGCGGTTTATGAAGACGTTGCTGTTCAGTGTTGGTGCCACTGATTTGTTTACGTTTGCAGTTGTCTCGCTGTGTTTGCTGTTTGCCGCACTGCTCGCGTGTTACCTGCCAGCGCGCCGAGCAACGAAAGTCGATCCGCTGATCGCGTTGAGATACGAATAGGAGGTGGATGATGGAAACACTGCTTAAAGATCTTCGCTATGGTTTCAGAAGTCTACTGAAGCGGCCGGGATTTTCGTTGATTGCGTTGATAGCGCTTGCCCTCGGCATCGGCGCCAATACCGCGATCTTCAGCCTTGTGAATGCCGTACTTCTCAAACCCTTACCCTTTCCGGAACCTGA
>DATIBJ010000172.1:0-5371 GCA_035457565.1 Pyrinomonadaceae bacterium
TCTGCCTCCATGAGACTCGATGATCGTCTGGCTGATTGATAGTCCAAGTCCCAAACCTTCCTCCTTGCTGGTGAAGAAAGGGGCAAATGCACTTTCCCGATTCTCGGGTGCAATGCCAACACCGGTGTCTGTTATGGTCACCAGTATCGCCGATTCCGCATGTTCGGTGCTGATCAGCAATTCGCGTGGCTGCCAACTGGCGGCGCTCATAGCCTCTTTACTATTGAGAACCAGGTTCAGCACTACCTGTTGAATCTGGACTCGATCGGCAATTACGTAGGGCAAGTCGTCGGCTAATTCGGTTCGCACCTTAATTCTATCTTTTGTTAGTTCGTTGGCTGTAAGAGCAAGCACCTCCCGAATGTTGTCGTTGATACTGTAGGATGATTTCCCACCTCTTGACTTTTTCAGCAGCCTACGAATTCGCTTGAGTACCTCGCTGGCGCGAATGCCGTCGGCGATCATGCACTTCACAGCCTCGCGCACTTCCTCGATATCAGGCTCGTTGCATGCGAGCAGATGCAAGCAGGCTTGCCCGTTGGTTACAATCGCGCCGAGCGGTTGGTTGACTTCATGGGCGATTGAAGCGGATAGCTCTCCCAGAGTGGTAACGCGGGTAACGTGCGCCAATTCATCCTGCGTCTTGCGAAGTTCTTCTTCTGTTCGTTTACGCTCAGTGATGTACCTTTGAAAGGTGACCAATCCACCATCGTTGCTCGGATACATGTGATTCTCGACCCACTCGTCGAGAGGCGCGTAATACAATTCATCAACGATCATAACGCGGTCGGACAGGACGCGCATGACAGCTTCCTTATTAGGCATGTCCGGGAATTCCTCCCATGACACCCTTCCGAGGAGAGCATCAGGATCTCTGCCGAGGACCTTCATTTGATTGGCGGCGTGCTCGTTGAAATATGTGAACCGCCCTTCTTTATCGAGGCCGAAGAAGTTGTCCGAGATACTGTCGAGTAACATGTCGACTCGCTCGTAGGCCTGCCGTACCCGCTCTTCTGCCTGCACACGTTCGGTAGTGTCAATCGTCGTTCCTACAAATTCAACGACAATTCCGGTGTCGTCGAAAACTGGGTGGGCCAGACTGTTGACATGCCTGATTGTTCCGTTTGACCAGACGACGCGAAAGGGAAGTTCGTATTCTCTTTGTTCGCGCACGGCATCTTCAAAAGTTTTCTGGACCCGCGCTCGATCGTCCGCGTGAACATATTCGAGAACGTCGGGATAGTCTGGCTTTACTTCGTCAGGATCCACGTCAACAATGCGAAACATTTCCGGTGACCAGTACACTTCACCCGTCACGACATTCCACGCCCAACTCGCGGTGTGACTGAGCCGCTGCCCCTCTGCCAGGTACATCTCGTTGCGCTGTAACTTCTCTTCGGCACGTTTGCGTTCAGTGATGTCCTGAACCAGTTTCACTATGTAGTCAACCGAACCGTTAGCGCGTCGTACAGACTTGGCCGAGACGATCGAATTCACGATCTGGCGATCTTTGCGAATCCATCGTTTGTCGAAGGTATACCCATCAGTTTCGCCCGCGATCACGCGGTTGAAGCGCTCAACGTCATCCGCCAGATCGTCAGGATGCGTCAGTTCCGCCCAAGTCTTTTGCAGCAGTTCCTCGCGGTCGTATCCAAGAATGCGACAGAGTTCATCATTGACTTCAAGAAAGCGTTTAGCCGGCGACGTGATTGCCATCCCGATCAATCCGAGTTCGAAGTAACGCCGGAAGCGGTTCTCACTAGCGCTCAGCGCGTCGGAAGCTCGCTGACGCTCGATGAATTCGGCCGCCAGGCGGGCGTAAAGATCGATAAACCGAAGTTCGTGTTCAGAAGGGCGGTGCGGTTGGCGAAAGTGATTTGAGATCATTCCCAGCACTTCGTCGCTTCGACTGAAAAGCGGTGTGGATTGCATCCCACGAAAGCCGGCTGACGCCGCTATGTGCCGGTGCGGCGCAAAGCCTGGATCGGACTCGACGTCCTCGATGATGACGCGCCCGCCTTGGCGCATTGCACGACCACAGGCTGCGCTTTCTTCATTTACGTTGCTGAAGTGATCGAGAGAGTCTTGCTTGAAGCCGCGCTGAGCCACAATCTCCAGGGCCTTGGCTTGTTGATTAAAAAGCTGGATGTTGCCAAAGTCGGCGTTGAGCAAGTCGATGGTTGCTTCGAGGACCTCCTCCAACAGCGGTTGGAGTTCTGTGTTTGCCAGTAACCGGGTGCTCAACTCGTGAAGGCGGATCATGTTTTTCAAGTCCGCGGTCAGTTCGTTTTTCACCAGTGTCAATTCAATTTCGGAGTGCTCGCGGTCAGAGAACTCCCCAGTCATCTCTCTTTTGATGGCAGCGAGTTGTCTCCTTCGTTCGTCGGCCCGTTGCTCTAATTCGTCTAGCACTTGCCGCGACGTTTTGTGACGGGGCGTCCTACCATCGTCATCACCCAAATTATTGAGTTGCAAGTCAGTGTCATCGATCTCGTTCATCGCCATCCAGCCTTTTGCCGCACATCTGACTGTTAGCACAAATGCAGTGATGCAAACACTGCCCGGCTCTCTTGTATCCAAAAGGGCCGTCCTACCGATGAGCCTAGATCCCACACTTAGACTCTCAACTTTTCAGGGTAGTCGGGGCTAGTAAAGGAGGGCTGCTCTTCCCCGGTGCACCAACCACCAGAGAGTGGTGAGTAAGAGCTCACAACACCCGCTGCCCAGTGAAGATACTTTAAGGGAACCGATATGTAATGTACTCCTCGACGCGTTATCACACAACCCCGCGGTGAACTTTTGTAATTGGGTTATTTCACCCGCCCTTGGGCTGTTTCAGCCATCAAAATTCGGTGTCCAAAACTTCATCGCGCAACAAGGAATGCGCAAGCCCACTAGCAACAGTGAAGATATGTATTGCTGTTACCGGTGGCATGATGTGTGCACTATCAATTTCCGATTTCCCCTAAAGAATTAAAAAGTAGATCGCTCAACGCTCTGTGAGACCGAGTAGCACCGAGAAATCGTCCTTTGGAGGATCAGAAAGATGCGAAAGACAAATTTCATAGTACGAGTCGTCATGCTGATGACCCTCATGTTCCTGCTGGCGCCGGCGTTGAGCGCATTGGCCAACATGCCACAGGTGAATCCCCGGCTGGTAAAGCAGATTCGTCATGAACTTGCGACGCTGCCTTATTACGGCGTTTTCGACTGGCTCGAGTTTGAGCTGAAACCTGACAACACAGTGGTGTTGCGCGGCTACGTGACGCGTCCTGCGACTAAATCGGACGCGGAAGCCCGCGTCAAAGACATTGAAGGCGTTAAGGGTGTGATCAATGAGATTCAGGTGCTACCTGTTTCTCCTACTGATGATCGCTTGCGGATCGCGCTATATAGACAGCTCTATAACTGGGATTCACCGTTATTTCGTTACGCGACTCAGGCCATCCCATCGATTCACATAATCGTCGATGGTGGACGGGCGATATTGAAAGGCGTCGTTGATTCAAAAGCCGATGCGCAATTGGCCTATATGCGTGCTCGCAGCGTGCCCGGACTATTCGACGTGAAGAACGAACTGGTCGTCGAAGGTGAATCGCCCAGGTAGCCGTGCGAGACATCGAGTGGTGAGTGAATTGAGTTTGGACTTCGAATAAGGAGTAACTGTTATGCCGAAAGCTATAGGTGTCGATCTCGGTACAACGAATTCAGCAGTAGCAACTATGGAAGGCGATGCGCCAACTGTGATCGTCAACGCGGAGGGCGGGCGCGTCACACCTTCCGTAGTCGCATTTACGAAAACGGGGGAGCGCCTGGTGGGCCAGGTTGCAAAAAGACAGGCCGCTCTCAATCCGGAACGAACGATCTATTCGGTGAAGCGTTTCATGGGTCGCAAGTATTCAGAAGTAACCGAAGAGCTCAAGAACGTCACTTACAAAGTAGTTCCCGGTCCCAATGACGCGGTGCGGATCGACATCGACGGCAAACTCTACTCTCCGGAGGAAATATCTTCGTTCATCCTGCGCAAGTTGGCGGACGACGCGGCTCGGTATACCGGTGAGAAAGTCAAAGATGCGGTTATCACCGTGCCGGCATATTTCAATGACGCTCAGCGCCAGGCGACAAAAGATGCAGGACAGATCGCGGGTCTGAATGTGCTGCGCATCATCAATGAACCTACGGCCGCGTCGCTCGCCTATGGATTGGATAAGAAGAAACACGAAACCATTCTGGTTTTCGATCTCGGTGGCGGCACATTTGACGTGTCGATTCTCGACGTTGGCGACGGCGTTTTTGAAGTCAGGAGTACGGCCGGTGACACACACCTGGGCGGAGATGATTTCGACAAGCGCATCGTTGATTGGCTGGTCGAAGAGTTCAAAAAGGACCAGGGGATCGATTTGAGTAAGGACCGTCAGGCGTTGCAGCGGCTTACCGAAGCAGCAGAAAAAGCAAAGATTGAACTTTCGTCAGCGTTGGAGACGGAGATCAATCTCCCGTTCATTACCGCGGATGCAACCGGACCAAGGCACTTGTTGATCAAGCTCACCCGCGCGAAGTTTGAGCAGTTGACACACGATCTCGTCGAACGGTGCATGAACCCGGTCAAGCAGGCAATCGCGGATGCAAAGTTGAGTGAAAAGGATCTCGACGAAGTGATACTCGTCGGCGGCGCGACGCGCATGCCCGCCGTAAAAGAACTCGTTAAGAAGTTAACGGGCGGCAAGGAACCGAACCAGTCAGTGAACCCGGATGAAGTGGTTGCTATCGGCGCGGCCATTCAAGCCGGCGTGCTGACCGGTGAAGTGAAGGATGTTTTGTTGCTCGATGTGACACCGCTCAGCCTTGGTGTTGAAACACTCGGCGGAGTGATGACCAAGCTGATCGAACGCAACTCCACGATTCCAACACGTAAGACCGAGATCTTTTCTACCGCCGAAGACAATCAGTCAGCCGTCGACATTCACGTGTTGCAGGGCGAGCGCGAACTTGCTCGTGACAACAGGACTCTGGGGCAGTTTCGACTTGAAGGCATCGCACCAGCGCCGCGTGGTCTACCGCAGGTCGAAGTCACATTCGACATCGATGCGAACGGCATCTTGAATGTAACGGCCAAAGACACGGCCACAGGGAAAGAACAGAAGATTACGATCAGCGGTTCGACTTCGCTCGACAAGAATGAGATCGATCGAATGGTTCGCGACGCTGAACAACACTCCGCGGAAGACAAAGCGCGCCGCGAACTGGTCGAAGCGCGAAACATGGCAGATTCGCTGGCTTACAGTGTCGAGCGCTCGATCAGGGATCTAGGTGGTCGGGTACCGGCGCATGAGCGCGCACGCGCCGAGTCTCTGATAAACGAAATTCGCAG
>DATIBJ010000173.1:0-32663 GCA_035457565.1 Pyrinomonadaceae bacterium
AGCGCGTCGACAATGCATGAGCTGAAGGATCGAATCAATCAGTCAGCGGCGGCGGTGCGGAGTCAAAGGGCCACGGTCATTCAAACGCTAGGACAGGGCGAGCGGCAGCGTGTCGAAACCGAGGTCATTGCAAATCACAATCATTGTCACGCTTTAACGATGCAGTTCTTCGAAGTGTTGCGGCACTTCCAGGTCCTGGAGGAGTTGGCGGAAGTACGCGAATGCTTGTTCGTGCCATTTCTGATGACTCGTTTTCATGACACGAAGGTTTTGCGATGGCGAGAAGCGATTGTGCGAAATTGTCTCAAGCGAAGTTTGCTCCCGGCCTTCGACGCTATTGAACGCATTCAATTGAACTATGTTGGCTCGGATCTGCCCCTGGGGATGTTTGCGGAGGAACCACTTGAGAGCCTCGACGGAGATCTCCGCGTCAATATCACCATCGCTCGTCCCCGTGATCCGAAGACGGACGAAACCGATTACTTCGAAAAGGTCTGGCCGTTTTGGACGCGGCTTATTGGTGGCAATCCGGCAGATGTTTACGAACGGTTTCTTGCAAACCAGCAGTTCAAGGACCGTATCTTCCGAGAACAGCTCGCGCCACAGATTGCCGAGAAGTTCGTCGCTTCATTGCGAGTCGTGCTGCTGACAGACGATGGCGCTGAAGTTGAGGCGAATCTCGATCCTACGCTAGCTTCCAAATACCGCGTCGGACAGACCCACACGGTAACGCTCGTCGACAGTGGTAACACGCCGGCGATTCCGAGGAAGAACATAGTTGCCGTGGAGATTCGGAGTGACTATGAATTGCCGGAGCATTCACAAGTCGTCGTCGAGAGTGCCGCTTTCCTTTACTCGACACGCCATCTAAGACATCCGCTTTATCAAAACTCACGTGTGCTTGACGACTTACTGTTTGGCGATCCGGTTTACCTTTCAACGTCACGCTTGTCGAAGGAGGAAGAGCGAAATCCGCGCGCCGAAGATCAGGAGTTGCGGCGCAAATTGTTGACTCATCTCAACGCCAATCTCGAGTACTACCACAAAGCAATGTGGTGGTCGATGGATAAGGAACGTCGGTTCATTTTGCTCGATGGCTTCCTGGCGCCAAACTCCGGTGGACGTAGTGTGGCATCGGTGGTCCACAACGATTTGATTGGTATCGTCGGAAACTCGCTGGTGTTTCCAGTAGTGGCCGGATTTCAACTCGATCCGCGTTATCGGGCGATAAAAGAGCAGGCGGAGGCGGATCCACGCAAGCCGCTGCCGGATCTGTTTGATCTGTACGCGCCAATCACTCCAGATCCACCGCGTCTGCTAAGTGTGCCCACGAAGGGTGTGTTTGCGGAGGCGGTGATGGGTGCGTGCAATTGCTGTGAGAAGATCGACGACAGTCGTTTCTGGCGTTGGAGTGAATCACCGTGTCCAGACGATCCACCGCCAATCGCTCCTGTTAATGTAACGAGTCGAGTTGGTCCAACTCCGGATTTGACCGCGACGGATTTCCCCGCTCCGATCGTTAATTTCCAAAATATTCCCGAAGCCCCGGACCCCACCGGACTTGCCGCCGCTTTGCAACTGATTGGTCGCGGTGACGTATTCCGTGATATCACCGGTCTCACACAGAACCAGAAGAACGCACTCGCGACTCTTCAAGCGTCACTTTCGACTGCGGGCGCGTTTGGTCAGGAAGCGATTCAACTCGCGCACGCGCAAGCAGCCGAGCGAAGCATCGATCAAACTCTCAACAGTGTGCTTGAAGCGAAGAAAGATGGTCGTCTGACAGACGACGCAGCTCGCGAGATTATGAAGGGCGCTCTCGGAAACTTCCTGGGCAAACAGGGTGAAACACAGTCGTCTGTCGTCGACTCCGGTGCTGTTCAAGAAGCGATGGGTGCCGCGGTCGATGCCGATAAGAGCAAGGTAACAGTTACGGAAGAGAAGGCGGGTGAGACGCAGACAGTTGAGGTTTCAAAGGAAGCAAAGCCGGGTGCTGAAGGACAACCGGCTCAAGCTGTGCCCACACTCACCGGTCCTGCAACGCTCGAACGAGGAACGAGGGCTAACTTCCAAGTTAACAACGCGCCCGCCGGTGCTGCCTTTGCTAACTGGAAGTTTACGGGCGGCACCTTTGTATTCTCGCGACCGGGCGATAACAACAAGCCGAATTGGGAAGGTGAAATGGTTCGCAGTGGAAGCATAGCGGTTGAGATGACGGTCGGCGGTAATACAACGACACTTACTCATAACGTAACTGTTACAGCACGAAGGTGGACTGAGAACACTCCCACACTACCGCTAGGCCGAAGCGGCGCGGGTACACGCGCAGAACAACCTCGAGTACCTGCCGATCTTGGCATAACCGAAATCAGGCCAGATGTGAACGTCACCACTGGAGTTGTGAATGAAGGACCCAACCAGGGCTTCCAATTTGTTGCGAGAGAACCGGTTACATGGTTTGTCGAAGCATTCAGCAGTGAGGCGCTGTACGATGGTACTCATCCGTTCTTCCGCGCTCACAACCGAGCGGGGATACCAGTAGGAAGAGTTAGCCTGGCCGACTTGCAGCGCGATGTAGAAGCTCACGAAGGGATAATCTTGCCTCCTGCTGGTGCTCCTCAAAACTTCAAGAGTCATTGGCAAGCGGGACTCGATCACCTGAGCGTCGCCGCGAACCGGATCAACATTCCGCGGGAGGGCGATGTCAGCCACACATCAATTGAGTCACACGCAGATTACGTAAACAGAGTAGTAGCGGCTGTAACCGCAGCAGAAACTGCTGCATCAGCGGCGACCGCGCCCCATCCCGCCAGAATTTCAGTGGGCACAATCTATTTCAACTATCCGTTTATTCGCCCGAGAACACTTCAAATAAAAGTAAATGATCCGGCAGTGGCGCTGACCCTTTTCAATCCAGCCGGAGGTCCGACCTGGAGCGCGACGCCTGTGGGAATCGTAAATGTTGCAGCAACGCCATCAGGGGCGACTGTTACTGCTGTGGCGGCTGGTACTACAACAATCCGAGTTCGAAATGCCGATGGGGAGATCGACGAGATTAAGGTGACCGTAACAACGTAAGTGCACGACCATGGCTGAAGACTTATCCATTTCGCAAGCGATCACTGATGAAACCCTTGATCAGCACGCCCGAATCCAGGCACTTGATCGTCTGGGTGAAGGGGGCGTCGACGCGTCTGTGTTGGATCTGCTGAAAAGTCAGATTGATAAGGAACTTTCAGGCGACGATTCCAGGTTCGTAATCTATTTGCTGGGCGCGATTCGCCGAATCTTTGATAGGCGAGCGGTAGCGATTCTTCGGGACCTGTTGAAGAGGCGCATTGATATTAGCTTTCGCAGTCAGTGCATCGCCGGACTTCGCGAGCTTTATCGCCACGCAGTAATGCAGTCGGCAATTAGTCGCGATCCTGCAGCGCGCCGCCGGCTACCTAATGCTGGATTGATTGATGAGAACTTCGTAGTTTTCGGAACAGATCTCACAGACGAGGATCTCCAGCGTATAGAAGACACGTTGCATGACGTTGCAGAGGATGGCGAGGAGCTGGAGATGTTGCGTGATGAAGCTCGAGAGGCTCACCTGGCATGTCAGGAGCTTAGCAGACGAGTTCAGTAACACCGATGAAAACGATTCGCGGAAGACTTCTTGGGAGCTCAAGCGGCTATGCAGCGCATGCCGTTGAGTTGTCGTTTGACTTCAAGCAACCCGCGCCTGACGCTCCCGACTTAAAGCTGACGCTGCCTTTCTCCGCGCGAGGGATCGGGAGCGACAACGGAGAGTTCACCATACAACTACCAGATGACGTTGAACCAATCGGGCCAATCAATGTCTCTGTTTTTGATCCTTCAGGCGCCCGACTGTTGCAACAAACGCGCAATTCCTTGCCCGCCGCAAACGAGCTCTTGCAGCTCAACGTCCAACCCTCAGCCCCATTCGATCTCGACCAGCATCCAGATCCGTTCATTAACGCGCCAGAAATCTTCTTCGGCCATCTGATCCCACGTTCGGGAAGTGCGACTGTAGCTGGCAGGCAAGTCGTACTTTTTGGGAAACGCAAGTTAGAAAGCGGTGCGCCTGACCCGATCGAAACTGTGCTTGGAGTAACTCAGTCAGCCACTAACGGCTATTTCTCAATGCCGTACCCGCGCGTGCTGCTTGTTTCGGCTCGCTTAGAGGTCTCTGGAAATACTGATGCTGCTGCTGGAATCATAACGCTCGTTAAAGATGGACGGGTACCGGCTGAAGTTCGATTGGTCGTCAACATCCCGATCGACTCGCCCGACACTCCAAAACCCAATGGAGTGCCTCGGGCTCCGGAACAGGAGGATCTAACAAACGCATCGGAAGTTTTTACTGCGGATCCGGCGGTTGGCAAATGCGTTCGCCTCAATGCACCTAACCGCACGCTCGAAGAGTATCAATACTTCACGATCGTGCGAACGACCGATCCATTCATACTCGGGCAACGTCCAAATCCACCGGTTCGGCCTCCGCGAGCAGTATTGGATTTAGCGGGCAAACTCGCTCTAGGTCGCAAGTCAATCGACGAAAACATTAAGACTAAACCCGCACCTGACCAAGGCACTGATCGCCCTCAGTCAGTCGCTTTCGATTCAGGTGACGCCGCTGTTGCCGCAAGCTGGCGAAACTTTCTAGATCCCGAGAGTGTTAACCACGCTTTTGATGCGGAGCCACCGCGCGTTTCGGCTGATGTGCTGGCGAACGTGCTCAGCGATCCCGACGGATTCACTCCAGTCCAGCTGATGGCAGCTGAGCGACTATCAGCGTTCAATTATCTTCGTGATGTGGTTACTTCGGTCGGCAAACCGGCCTCGCGCGAGCGACAGGAAATGAATGTGAACAATGCGGCGGATTGGGATGGTCTGCCGCGTTCGGCGCAAGCAACGACGATCGCACACGGTCATATTCTGCAATTCCGCCAGATATGGAAGGCTGACGGCTATTCGCTCGGGGATCTGGTCTATAGCCTGCCGCTCGCGCCTTGCCAGAAAAAAGAGATCGTGATCGTGGATTGGGATCGGCGCGAGTCGGCAATTCGTTCAGAAAGCAGAGTGTTTGAAGAGAGACTGGATGCGCGTCTTGAACACGACCGAGGTATCAGCGAGATCGTAAAGTCAGTGCTGACCGAGAACGTGCGAGGAGGCTCGAGTTCGAATGTGTGGGCCGCGGGTGGCGGATTCGGTTTAGGAATACCGATTGGCTCAGGCTTCCTTGGAATCGGCGGCGGCGGCGGTGCCGGAGGTGCCAGTTCCAAAGCGTGGCAAGATTCATCACGATCGTTATCGGCCAGTACGTTGCAGCAACTGCGCGAGCGAATCACGCAATCAGCGTCTGCGCTTCGAAGCCAACGCATCTCGGTGGTGCAGAGTGTGCGGCAGGGTGAAACGCATCAGGTGCAATCGGAAGTCGTCGCCAACCACAATCACTGTCATGCGATCACGGTCGAATACTTTGAAGTCCTGCAACACTTCCAGATTCATCATCGCCTGACGTCGGTGCGCGAATGCCTGTTTATTCCGCTGTTAATGACGGAATTTACTGACACTAAGGTGATACGTTGGCGCGATGCGCTCGAACCATTTCTGCTGAAACCCGAACTCGCCGAGGGGTTTGATGCGATCGAGCGAATCCAATCAGGGTACGCGGGAACGAATTTTCCGCTCGCCACATTTGGCGAGCAACAGATGCGCACGGTAAGTGGCGAACTCAATATCCGTTTAAGCATCGCGCGACCGCGCGATCCCGAAGAAGGAGAAGTGCTTGATGATTATCTCCAGGCTGTTTGGAACTTCTTTGGACCACAACTGGCCAAGACGCTCTACAACATGCACATCAATAACCAGAAGGAAAAGGATCGGCTTTTCCAATCAGAGATCGCGCCGCGCATCGCAAAGGAGTTTATCGACTCGATAAATGTCGAGTTCCAGCTAACGAACAACACCTTGGTAGGGTCGAACCTCGATGTCACAATGGTTGGTAGTTATCGGGAAGGGAAGTCGCATGTAGTGCGGATCAATCCACGCGCTGGAATGCCTCAGTTTCCGCGAAACTTGATCAAGGGTCTGAATTTATTCACTAATTACAACCTGCCCGCCGGCTCGCGTGTGATCGTTGAGTTCGCAAACGTGCAATACACTGCCGATACGCATTCCGAGCAATTGCATTCAAGTCCTCGGCTATTCTCGGATCTTGGTCCGGGGGATCCTCTGTTTCTGAATTCGACAAGGTTTACAGATTTCGAACGAAGTAATCCGCGGCTCGATGATCTTGGTAGGCGCCGCCGCCTGCTGCGTCACCTCAACGAAAACATCGAGCACTATCATCGCATCATCTGGTGGCGCATGGACGCAAGCCGCCGGTTCATGCTGCTCGACGGGTTTGAGGCGCCGTTTACGGATGGACGCAGCGTCGCGTCAGTCGTCGAGAATCGAATCGTCGGCATTGTTGGTAATTGCCTCGTGATGCCTGTAGCGGCTGGATATCAGTTGGATCCTCGTTACAAGCAACGAATTGAGAATCCTGAAGAGGGTGAAGTGCGTGCACCGACGCTCTTGGATCTCTACACACCGTTAACTCCCCCGCGTCCGCTGCGCTTGAGTCTTCCGACGAAAGGTGTTTTCGCAGAATCAGTAATGGGCGATTGCAACAGCTGTGAAGAGATCGACGAGAGTCGCTTCTGGCGTTGGGAGCAGGAACCCTGTCCCGATGACCCGACACCAATCAACGCTGTCTCGACCGAAAGTTTGCGAACAACTCCGCCTGTGCTGACTCCAAAAGAACTGCCTGCTCCGATCGTCAATATTCAGAACGCGCCGGCAGCGCCGGCGCCAACCGGTTTAGCTGCAGCGTTCCAGGTTCTGGGAAATGCTGACGCGTTCCGCGATATTACGGGACTCACGGAGAACCAACTGAACGCGTTGTCGGCTTTGCAAAGCTCGTTAAAGACAGCTGAGATGTTTGGCAAGCAAGCGGCTGGATTTGTGAAAGCACAAGCTGCGCAGCGGCGTTTACCGAGAGTGCTCGACGCCATTAAGAAAGCGCGAGAGAAAGAGATAATTACGGCGGACGACGAGAAAGAGTTGAATGCCAAAGCCTACGAATCCGCGCTCGGCCTGCCATCCGGATCGACCCAGAAGCCTGCCGATAAGCCCGCCGTTCAGGACCTGATAAAGACCGCTGCTAAGTCGCCGAAGATGAAGACTTCAGTCACCGAACAAGTGGGCGATCGTAAGCAGTCAGTGACGATCGAGAAGGATGATACGGCGAAGACCTCGATTGACTTTCAGGTTGAAGGAAAGCTCAGACCCCTCAAGCAGCCGGTTAATAGCAACACGTGTTGGGCCACAGTCGCCACCATCCTCTTTTCCTGGAAGAACAATAGCGAGCCAACCATTGCCGAAGTGATGGCGGGCGCAGGTCAGGAGTTCCTTGATCTCTTCAACGCCGGGCAGGGTCTGAAGGGTAGCGATAAGCCGCGATTCTTAGAAGCTCTGGGTCTCGTCGCGGAACCGCCCATGAGCTTCAACGCTCAAGGATTCGAGCAACTGCTTCGAGGCCATGGCCCACTCTGGATTACGACTGATGAAGATCCGAGCGAAGACTTTTCGGTCCACGCTCGGATCTTGATCGGCCTTCGCGGCGATGGCACGCCCGACGGAACCAAGGCAATATTCCTCGACACAGATCCCAACACTCCCTTAGCTCCTAAACCCGAAACTGTAGCAGAGCTGCAAGAGAAGATGAGGCAGCTAGCCATTGGCGATTCGAGTGGTGGTGGCTCGTTCCGCGCCCAGGTTGTGCACTACTAATCTCGCTCTGTGCAGAACGGCTCTGCCGCCTGCTGTGAGGCGACGGCTCTGCCTCGCCGAAAGGTGCTTCTTTCGATTCGGGCTGGGCCCTGGTTCGGTCGTCGCATTATTACAACCACAGAGGCTGAAGCGCTGCACAGAGAGCGCCGACACCCATTCCCGCTTCACCATTGCCATTCCTAAATCAAATGAAGTAAGAATGTCGCTGCATTCCGCAATTGAGTAACCGCTACAATTGTCCCAAATGTTCATTCGCTTAAGTCGACTTGAGTGGAGGATATTCAGGTGTTCAATCGGAAATCGCTGACGCTAGTTCTGCCTTTCTTCATCTCCGCACTGATCGGAGTTGGCGCGCAACAACAAAAAGTCAAAAACGCGATTCCATACGTTGCGCGCCCCTTGCCGCTAGCTGCGGTTCGCGTGACTGGCGGACCACTCAAACGCGCGCAGGATCTAAACGCGGAGTATCTGCTAAAGCTCGAGCCGGATCGGATGATGGCATTCTACCGAAAGCGCGCTGGACTCAAACCGAAGGCGGAAGGCTACGGAGGTTGGGATGGCGATGGTCGAAATCTAACAGGACATATCGCCGGACACTACCTTTCAGCAGTCTCGATGATGTACGCCGCGACAGGCGACGGGCGTTTCAAAGATCGAGTCGACTATATCGTGAAAGAAATGAAGGAGGTGCAAGACAAGAACGGTGACGGCTTCCTTGGTGCCCTGGAAGGTGCGCGCGAGAAGTTTGCTGAGGTTGCTGCCGGAAACATTCGTTCGACCTTCTTTGACCTGAACGGGCTCTGGTCGCCCTGGTACACATTGCATAAGACGTATGCCGGGTTGCGCGATGCTTATCGCTATACCGGCAACCGAACAGCGCTTGAGCTGGAGATCAAATACGCAGCGTGGGCTGAAAGCATTCTGCTGAAGATGAATCCCGACCAAATTCAGCAGATGTTGAATACTGAGTTCGGCGGAATGAACGAAGTGTTGGCCGATCTTTATGCTGATACGGGGGATAGGCGCTGGCTGAATCTTTCGCATCGCTTCGATCACAAGGCTGTTGTCGACCCATTGTCACGGCGTGAAGATCGGCTTGCCGGCTTACATGGAAATACGCAGGTGCCGAAGCTATTGGGTGTGCTGATGCGTTACATCTATGCCGGCGATAAAGCGGATGGGGTCGCTGCGGAGTTCTTTTGGGATGCAGTCGTAAATGACCACAGCTACGCGACCGGAGGCCATGGCAAGGATGAATACTTTGGACCACCTGATGAGTTGAGTGAACGCATTGATGGCCGCACGAACGAGAGTTGCAACGTCTATAACATGCTCAAGATGACGCGACAGCTTTTTGCGATCAAACCTGAGATCAAATACGCGGAGTTTGAAGAGCGTGCTTTATTCAATCATGTGCTTGCTTCGATTGATCCGGAAGACGGACGCACCTGTTACATGGTGCCAATCGGCCAGGGAGTCAGACACGAATACCAGGACATGTTTCGCAGCTTTACCTGTTGTGTAGGTAGTGGAATGGAGAGTCACAGTCTTCACGGTGATGGAATCTATTACGAATCGCAAGATCAGTTTTGGGTGAATTTGTATGTGCCTTCCACCGCAGAATGGAAATCAGGCGGCGTTCAATTCTCGATGGCTACTGATTTCCCTGAAGGCGAGAAGGCAACACTCAAACTTGCGATGGAGCGTGCCAGGCAGTTCACCCTCGCTTTGCGGCGGCCGTCGTGGGCTGAGACGGGATTCGAAATACGCATCAATGGCGAGGCGTTCAAGGATGTATCGGCGCCGGGAACTTACGTCCTTTTAAAAAGACGGTGGAAGACCGGTGACGTTGTGAGTATTGATCTTCCTAAAACACTCCGGATTGAAGGACTTGCTGACAACAAGAACAGGGCAGCGTTTATGTGGGGCCCGTTAGTTCTCGCCGGAGATCTCGGCGCTGAGCGTCGTGGTGGACCGAGCGATCCCCTCCCTTCTTTCCTAACTGAATCGCGTCCTATCGAAGAGTGGTTAAAGCCCATTCCCGAGAAAGCAGGTAATTTTCGCAGCGACGGGATTGGGCGTCTGACTGATCAGTCAGAAAAGGAAGTGGAGTTCGTTCCGTTCTATCGTTTACATCGGCGGACCTACTCCATCTATTGGGATCTCTACAACTCGGAGACTTGGAGCAAGCGACTAGCAGAAGTCGCAACGGATGCGGCCAAAAGAAAGAAACTCGATTCAATAACGACGGTATTTGTGCAGCCCGGCGATGCCCAGAAAGAAAAAGAATTCAATCAACAGGGCGAAGATACCAGCACGGATGGAACGTTGGGTAGGCGTGCCCGCCGCAGTAAGAAGTGGTTCTCTTACGATCTACCTGTTGATTCGGCCCACGCACCCTCGTTATTGATCACTTACTTCACAGTCGAACGAGGCACGCGTACTTTTGATGTCCTCGTTAACGGTCAACACGTAGGCCAACAGCGAATTGAAAGAAGCGTTCCCGGTAGTGCGGCGGGACACTTCTTTGATGTTGAATACAGAATCCCGTCGGAGTTGTTGAAAGACAAGAAGCAGATCACGGTACGATTCCAAGCGACCGGGGGAAATGAAATCGCCGGTGTTTACGGTATTCGTGTGATCAAAGCCAGCGCCGATAAGTAATACGCTTGCGTAGCTTGCGCCTCCTTCGCCGCCAGGAGCCGGTAAACCTTTTTCCTATCTTGTGGTAACGGTCGTTCTCAGGTCTGCGGCGGAAGCATCCCGGTTGGCGAACCAGTGAGATGCGTTCCACCCGCAGTTAGTTAGTCACTAAAAAGTACGACGGAGGTCCAAACAAACGCTGTCGTTCCATAAGACGCGACGGCGTGCTATGGACAAGTGCCTCCAAGGTCTCCGTGTGCGAGGTGAGCCTGCAGCGAGCTGGCATTCACTTCGATAGTTGTTCCTTTGTGGCAAAGGGTAAACTTAGCGTCGCACACATCCCCGATTCCGTCGCCGTCTAAATCCTCCTGGCCGGGATTGAAAACATTCGGACAGTTGTCTTCAGAATTACCGACTCCGTCACCGTCTGCATCGGCTTCCAGCACGACAAGCTCTGACATCATGCCTAGTCCTGCGTGATGAAAGATATGGCAATGGAATAACCATCTACCTATAGCTCCTCCGGTCAAAGAGGGCGCGCAAGGCGCCAGGACTGGACCAGGGTCAGGCGGCGAGCCCGACGTGTCGCAAGTCTTACCTCGATCATCAAGACGAACGCGGAACACAAGCGTCTGACCTGCATAAACATCGATGCTATCGATGAACTCATCGTAATCAAATGTGTACAGAGTGGTTGCTGTTGCGTTGTCTAGGATTCTCACCGGTTGCATTGAAAATCCATGCAAGTGGAATGGGTGAACCGCAGCAGTCTCATTCCGGATTGAGAGTTCGAGCGTATCTCCAACCCTAGCGTAGCGAGCTGTCGCTGGGCGTGGCATTAGCTGGAAGGTTCCGTTGCCGGCGTTGGTATCAAGCATCGAGGAAATGCCATCGATTGAAGGCAACATGACAGGCATGGGGTCGCCAATCCTGACATTCGTGAGTCGGATCGTTTCATCACTGCTACCTCCGAAAGGTGCGGGATCCAGGAGCGGGGTGATGACGAGATCATCTTTGATGTTTTCAACGTCTTCAGCCGTACCGGCCAGAATTGGATCACCCTCCATGGGCGGTGTGTCAGTTGATGTTCCGCTGATTTGAAAGAAAGCGAGCGGCTCATTCATCCCGCCACCGTCGAGCATGAAGGGTCCTGGAAGAGCGTTACGAACGAGTTTTATGATATCTCCGTCGTTACCAGTCGGTACGACAATGACGTCCGCACGTTCGCCGGAACCAAGCGTTACCTCTCCGGAATTGAAGAGCGTATCCCACGTTCCTTTAACTCCGCCGTCCAGTTGAATGTTGTCTAGCAATCCTCCCTCCCCGCCGATACGATAAAGTTTGTTGTCACTGCTGTTGATTAAACCTAATCGGAGTTGCCGCGCAATCGCAGCATCGAATAGCCGGAGCCTCACGCGTTGGCCTGAAGCGACAATAAATTTAGGCGTTTCAGCTACCAGATCAGGCGTTTGGCCATTTACCAGCACGGTATTCCCAAGGTTCGGCACACCACAAGCGTTGCGATCGCCACCCATACCTTCCGCATTGAGATGGCAGAGTTCAACTAACTCATTAATCGTCAGCGTCATTCCACTAAATTGTTTGCCGACCTTGCCGGTACCATCAAACTCTATATCGCTGATCACGATTGTATGAGTGTTAGCGTCGGTCGGTAGCACTGTACCCTTGAGACTTGCCTCTATGTTGTTTTCGATTACGATTGGTCCATACATTCCCGCGAATGTTGAAGAGCCCGGCAACATGTGAGAGTGGTACCAGAAGAGACCGGGACGGAATGTCTTAAAGTAGTAAACGTAAGTCTGCCCAGGTAAGAGCGCGTCCTGAGTAACAGCCGTACCGTCGCTGTCGTTGTCTAGTTCGATACCATGCCAATGAATACTGGTACTCTCGGTCTCTAGCAGATTCTTCAGATGGATGATAATGAGATCACCCACTTTGACCTTAATTTGTGGAGAAGGAATGCCAGGTGCGGCCGGCACAAACGGCGCCGGTGGGTCGTCGCGATAAACCATGGCGTGCACCGTGGCCCCTCCGATGATCACATCCTGCTCATCTGCGGTGAGATAAGCTTCAAAGATATTGGGATCGGGATTCGTGTCCGTCGCAGAAACCACCTGCGCCTTAGCCTGAGAGCTAATGAATAATGTGATTCCGAAGACGAACCCGGCAAGTATTCTATGCTTCATGATGAGATACCTCCTGCGACAATCCTTCGATTCGGTTGCGAGGGATCTCGAGACGGATGATTGTCAATCTAGGGTGAGTGTTTAGCGGATCTCGGTGCGTTGAGGGTCCACTACGTGTCGGGATTGTCTAGCGTTAGTCCACTGCTGGACCAAAACTACGCGTCCGCTTGGAGCGAGCTGCGGAGCGGAAGTCTTCTCCGCCCGATGGGATTCGCTGTTGGCTGCTTGTCGAGATATCGTCGTCGGGGTCGGAACTCATCGAGTCGGGTGATGAGGGATCAATCGCTCGAATAGCGCTTGCTGCGAATTATTGGATCCGCCGTTGTGTTCAAATATGACCACAACTACTCCAACGGCACGTTGGGTTGCTTCCTAATGCTCGTTGGGGAGCAATGCACATGCCGTAAACAATTGCTGTTGAAATCTGATCGTTGTTACTGATCGAATGCGGGAAATTGCCCACGAGTGCGCAAAGATTCAAACGATCGATCACCGCTCAACTCCGTGGCACAAAGACACCACCCGCTTTAGCGGCGTGGAGCTTCAATTTCAACCTACCATGGTGCTATCGATGCAGTCAGCCAAAAGGCAAAACAGTCAGTACCGTAACGCGCTAGCGTCGGGTCATCTCACTCATCACTCAACTAGACCCGACGCTAACGCGTTACGGTACTGACTGTTTTGCCACCGCATTGAGCGACCCAGCCTGGGGGGAATGAGAGATCGCCTCACGGTAGGTTGAGATTGAAACTCCACGCTGCTAAAGCAGCTGGTGTCTTCGAGTCTCACGGAGTTGTTGCACGGTAGGCTGGCTAGCGTCGCTCTTCGCCCGGATGGTAGGCACTTTCGAGATTCGCTCGAATTTCCTCGAGCGTGAACCAGGCTGGTTTGAATTCTCCGCGTGTATAGAGTGCGCTTTGGTCCATGAAATGACGACTCCTGGGATTGCCGCTCGCGCCAAATGTGTGAACTGACAGCGCTCGAACACGTGGTCCAAACTCCACTACGCTGATGTACGTTCCCCCGGCAACACCGTACCGACGTTTTTGACCGCGCGCTGGCGCCGCGTAAAAAGTAAACACAGCGCCATCATTCCCATTTACTCCACTAACAGGGAGGCTTGGCCTCGAGTCGTTGAAGTCTTCCTCTTTACTCTCATCGAAACGCTGCAGCCGGTTAAATTCTCCCCACGCGACTTTCCACGTCCCAAAATCACGCTCGAGTGCCGTCGTAACTTCATTCAGCGCCGCTAATTGCTTCTCAGCCGCAACCGAATCCGGGTCCGCCTCTCGCGAGATGCGGTCATGCCAGAGACTGAAGAGCGTCATTGCTACTGAATCGTTCGAGCTGCGACGATTCCAACCGGCCAGCTCCTGGTGAACTTCGCGTAACCTCGAATTCGTCTGAGCCGGTGTTGGTTTGGGCGCCGCTTCAGAAGTCTCTTCGCTCGGCGAAAGGTGCTCTTTGAGAGCAGCAATGAGCTTGGGCAAGCGACGTCCAGCATTCACAACGTGCGTGTCAAACGCTACGCGGCGCCATTCGTCGAACGTGAAAGTTGGCTTGTTTTCGAGAATCTCTCGCGAAATCGCGCCGCGTGGGTTATCAGCTTCCTGGACCATGTATTTCGGAAACTGTTTAGGGTCAGGGTTGTCATCGCTCGTAAGCAGAAACGGTGTCGTGTTGCAGTTCTGCATCCATCCGGTTTTCGGATTTGTTAGTTGCGGCAGTTCATCGAGAGTGTGATAACCCTGCCATTCAGTGGTCGGATCACTTCCATCCAGTGGCTTGGTCCAGTCGAAGCGCGGATCGCGCCGTGGTACTGCCCCGTTGTAGAGATACCAGGTGTTGCCCTGCCGGTCAGCGTACATCACATTTCCAAAGAGCATATTGAGGGGAGCCATCGCTTTCTTCAGTGCATCCAGCGATGTTGCCCTGGTCATGTCGTACCACTCGCGAAGCCAGCCGTCTGCTTCAAACTTTGCCATGCGTATGGCGATCAATTTGCCGTCGCGAGCGCCAACAATCGGGCCGTGATGCGTCCTACGCATCGTGAAGCGGCGCGTCTCAACATCGGTTGGGGTCTTGATGCGAATTTCTTCCACGCGCTCTGTCGCCAGCCGGTACTCCTTCCCGTACTTGTAAGCGAGTGGACGATTAGGATCGTCGAACGTCTCGAGGTAGACGTCTTCGAGGTCGGCTGCATTATCAGTGCTCACCCAACCTCCATTTTCATTATGGCCCACGTAAGGGAAGGGAAATCCGAAGCGTGTGTAACCCGTGAAATTCCAACCTTCATCGCTGTGCACGTGACCTTCGTAAACCTGGCCTGGACCAAAGAATGGCAGGTGCGGATTAATGAAGAGCATCGCGTAACCACTGGCACTTTTTGTGGGGCCTACGACCCAGCCGTTAGAACCAGTATGTGGCTTCAGATCAGTTTCGAGTTCTGCGGTTTGCAGCGGAGCACGCCGGAGGTTTCTGTCTCGGGCAAAGCCGTTCTGGTAGTAGTTATAACGAATGAAGGCGAGCGTGTACCACGGTTCTATTTTGGTCAATAGCCGCGGCCGAGATTCCGGATGACGAGCGATGTAGTAGTTGAACCCTGCGGCGAAACCATCGCATAACGACCTCATGTGTTCATCAAGGCGGGCGTACTCCTCACGAGCGAGTCTGGGAATCTCGAGCGCGTGATTGAGTCGATCTTCATCGAGAGTCTTTTCACCATAAATCTCAGAAGCTCGACCGAGCGCGAAAATGAAGTTCTCTTCAACGCGCCAGAAGTTGTCCTCCGCTTGCGCATACGCAAAACCAAAAGCGGTGCTGGCGTCTGTGCGGCCAAACACATGAGGAACGCCGTAAGTGTCACGGTAGATTGTGGCCGCACGCGCGAGAGCTTCCATGCGGCTCGCAGTCTCGGGCTTTGGTTTGTTACGTGCGGTCTGCGCATTAGCAAGGCTGGTGCAGATGAACAAGAACCCGAGCGCGATCAGGGCCGTCAGGTTTTGTCTTAAGTTGGATGAATCGTTCATATGGTGCGCATAATATGCCTCAAACGAGAATTTGGAAAAGAAGATCCGTCAACCGAAACTGAGGGTCGTCTTTGGTGTAAATCCCACCGACGCAGCAGTCGGTGGGATTCTCTCAACGACGGGCATTTGCTCAGTAGGTTGAGTATCATCTACAACGTTTTTCTGCCCCTGATCACGTTCCCGTTGGACAGCGCGATGACAATCCCCGTTACTTTTCCAGCCGAGTCTCGTTCGAACGTCACAGTAGCGCCGACCGGTTGGGCCATGAACTTATCCGCGCTCGTTTCCGGAACGAGTTCCATTTTTTGGCCGCTCGGATCGTGAGCAAACAACTTGTCACCTTCCTGACTGATCACAAGATTACCCCTTGTGCCGCCGTCATAGCTTCCGACAAATGCAGCAAACCGGCTATTACTGGGTGGCAGTGGCGGTGTGGGCCCGAGCTTTGGTGGGACCGGCGGAAATTCCGAACCAACGAGCGGAAGCGAAGAGACTGACGGTCCTATCGACGGTGCCTCGCGTTGCTCCCCCGGATGGACGGGAAACGGCGGCCGCTTGGGAACGATTGGTTGAGTCTTCGAAACCTGCGCAAGTGCAACCTCAATTGCTTTCTCAAGTTGCGGATCGCGTCCGGCCATTACATCGGCGGGAGTTATCTCAACATCGAAATCAGGTGCGACGCCCACATTTTCTATGCCCCATGTTGTTCCACTCGGATCGTATGCGGCACGATTCGGCAATTGCACCCGGCCACCATCAATAAGAAGCGGCGTGAAGTAGTAAGGTCCTATGCCTCCGCCGAACGTTCGTTTACCCACAGTTGGACCAACCTTCGCGAGCTTGAACATGAAGGCACCAGTCTCAGCAGCTGAACCGTTCAATTCATTGATGATCATAACCTTCACCGGCGGTGCTGGGTTTACAGGAGTGGCGATATCGTCACCATCGCGGAACATGTAGTAGTAAAGCGGTTTGCGCTCCATCCATTCGATCAGATAGTCGGGCGTTATGCCGCCACCATTGAAACGCTGATCGATTATGATGCCCTGTTTGTCTGCGTATCCGGTCAAGCCGCGAATAGCGTTCATGATGCCTTCGCCACCATATCCTTCGATAAAGATGTAGCCGAGGCGTCCGCCTGAAAGTTTTTCGACTAGCTTGCGGTTTGCTTCAGCCCAGTTCGCGCGACGCAAACGGTTTTCACCCAAAGCAGGAAAGACCGTGTATGTGCGGGCGCTGGAGCCATCAGGATTTACAGAGACGGTGATCTTCGTTGGTCGTCCGACGGTATTGTCGAAATAGCTGAGCACGTTCTTTTCGGCTGCAACAGCCTCCCCGTTTACCTGGATCAAATAATCACCTTCGCGAACATCAACGCCTGACTGATCCAGCGGCGCGCTGAATGAGCCGGCCGGCGAAGAGTAGGGCATTGAGCGATAGATCTTCTTGAAACGATACTTTCCGTTAATGATTTCATAGTCGGCTCCGAGCAGGCCGATACGATTGCCGTTTCCGGCCGGGGGTGGAGCGTCGCCGCCGCCAACGCCTAGATGACTCACCGAGACGGAGCCAAGCATCTGCTGCATCAGGCGATTAAGATCGCTGCGGCGAACGATTGTTGGTAAGTAGGCGGCGTATTCGTTTTCCAGTGATACGAGATTCTGACCATGATGATTCGGATCGTAAAACCAGTCGCGCATGATCCTCATGGACTCATGAAACATCTGACGCCATTCCTCAGCCGGATCCACGCGCACTTCCATCTTGCTGAAATCCTGTCGACCTTCGTCGGGTTTAGCGGCAGCGTCGGTTGACGCGATAAAGAAATCCCTTCCTTTTCGGAAGAGAATCTTTTTACCGTCCGTTGTTATGTCGACCGCGCTTATCTGGTCCACAATCTTTTGCATCTGACCGCCCTTGGCCAAATCAAGAGAATAGATAGCTTGCGATTGTCCTTGAGCGCCAAAGTCGCCGGGAGCCGCTGACCACTCTGCAACTGCCAGAACTAACTTTCCTGGCTGACCAACTGCGAGTTGCGAATAATCGCGCTGCGGCAGCGGCAGATTCACGAAGCGCGATTGCAGGCCTTCGAAATCGATCTTTACTTGTGGAGAAATCTCACTGAGCCTTGCATCCGGATTTGGCTGTCCGTTAGGCAACAGAGGCGAGGGCTGGTCCCTGGACAGAATCAAAGCATGAACACGACGAACTACAAGTGGATTGGCGAATACCCCGTTCAGAACTCCCCAACCAAACTCACTCGTGTTCGCATTCAGACTCGATACAAAGTAGAGATACTTCCCATTCTGATCGAACACCGGCATCTGTGCATGGGTGATCCCGTCCGTTACCTGAAAAGCTCTCTTCTGCGCAATGTCATAAATGAAGACGGTACCAGCACGGTTCTTCATGCGTTTCGCGTATGTGACGAAACGCGAATCGGGAGAGAAATTTGGCGTCCATGCATCCTGCGCCGAATAAGTAGAACTATCAATCCGCGTTGCAGCAGAAGCAGCAACGTCGACGAACCAAAGATTTAGTCGTCTATCCGGAAAGGCGAGCTTCTTTGAATCTGGAGACCAGACCAGCCCCCAGTAAAACGACGGCTTTTGCTCGATCTTAATCTTCTTAACTGAATCGTTCTCGAGCGATCGAATGTGAAGTTCATACTCACCAGACTCATCTGAAACATAAGCGACTGATTTGTTGTCAGGTGAAATTATCGGATAGCGTTCGGCAGTGCCTGGCGTGTTCGTCAGGTTCTTATACGAACCGTTCGCTGGATCGAAAATGAGCACCTCACCTCGCGCACCAAAAACGATCCGGTCGCCGCTTGCGGATGGAAGAATCTGTTCGAGAAAGCGCATTGCCCCTGTGCTGCGCGGAGCAAGCTCGGACGTATCGGGCGTTACGGAAACACTGATCATGCGATCACTGTTGGTATTTAGATCGAGAAGGTGTAAGCGACCTGCTTGTACATAGACTGCGGCATCATTCGTTGCCGACGCACTGCGGACACCAGTTCCCGCAAACTTTGTCAGCTGCTGAGTTTTTTTGGATCTCGTGTCGTATGCGAACAGATTGAAGATGCCCGTGCGATCTGAAACAAAGTAGATCTTGTCTCGCACCCACACCGGACTCCGATCGTTGTATGTTTCATTGGAGAGCTTTTCAAGCGCTCCGGTTTTCAAGTTGGCGATCCAAAGTTGCGCCTCGTATCCGCCGCGGTAGTAACGCCATTCACCCGCTCCGGATCTGGGGTTGTAGACAATTCGGCTGCCGTCCGGTGAAATTGAACCAGCATAGCTTTGGTGCAACGGAAGAGCGGTGGCAAGCGCTAAGTGATCAACAGAGGTCTTGTAAAGACGAGTTACGGTTTCTTCATCTCGCGTCGTCTCGAACACGATTTCTTTTCCATCCGGTGACCAGCCGGTGACCATATCGTCTTCCGGCATCATTGTTATTCGTGTCGCCTCGCCAGATCCATCGGCCTTCATAACAAACACGTCCCAGTCATTTCCGTTAGATCGCGAAAATGCGATGCGCTGTCCGTCGGGAGAAAAAACGGGATTAGTCTCTTCATTCGGCGTATTGGTAAGCCGCTTGGCCGTCCCGCCAGTTCGTTCGACCAGCCAGATCTTTCCGGCATAGGTGAACGCAATTTGCGATTGATTGACTGCCACCCGACCAATCAACAACGGCCGGTCGCCTGGCTGTTGAGCAAGTGTAGTTAGAATTAAGGAAAGACAGATTGAAAGGATTGAGAGGACGCGGAACATAGATTTACCTCGCGTGAAAAGTGGCGTTGAGCGTGTCGGGTTAGCGCAGCTGATCGCGAACTAGATCAGGAAATACCAGGTCTGACAAGGGCGATTACGAGGCGATAGCAGATTAGGTTCGAAATCATTTGAAATCAACTGGTGCGCGACTATAAACAGTGAGTTATTATGAGGGCACTTAACTGTCGAGGGTGAACTCAACGTCTTGCGATACACAAAAACAACCTACGTGCTTTTGAGCGTTTTCTCAGTGTTGCTGCTTTGCGTGACGCAGATGGCGGCACAGTCAGGTCGTCGGCCGAAGACGACAAGTCCTCCTCCTACGCCCGTCGAACAAAAGACGGCGCCGGCAGAGTCACCGCGAATCACCTCAATGATCATCGGTGGCCACAATATCGATCCTGGAACAAAAGAGTACTGGTCAACCGACGTCAGCACCGTGGCGAAGGGTTGCACCGATCGGTTCAAGGAAAGCCCGCCCCTGGACCTCGGAATCAACTATGGCGGAAAGATGACGAAGACCCAGGCCATAGAGCGTGCGAAAAAAGAAGCCAGCAGTTACGTGTTGTGGTTTGGCTACAGGTCTAAGCAGGTTGGATTGGATTTTATAGTCGACTACATCGACTACATGGTCCTCATTCCGCAAACAGCCAAAACTCTTACCGAGGGCCGCGTCTATCCTGCCAAACAAAAAACCTCAGCGGATCCAGGTGGGATAATGCGCCTGCCGAGTCGTGATAGAAAAGGATCGAACAATCGTTTATTAGAGCAAGGCGGTCGTGAGATCGCTGACCGTGTGCGAGACCTACTCTAGATTGGTCACACCGAGTCGTCGTTAGGGGCGTTCGCGAATCACTTTAAAACCCGAAGCTTTGGTGTCGGAGGGGGCCTTGTCTCAGCATCCTCTTTGCGTGAGAACGTATTCGTTTCGATTTTGTATTGCTTGATTTTGGCATTTAGGGTCGAGGGGTTGATGTTAAGCAAGCGCGCCGCCTGGAGTTGATGGCCCGCTGAATATGTCAGCGCTTGTACAATAAGTTCAGTCTCAAATCGTTTGACTTCTTCGTAGAAGTCTATCGATACCGCATCCTTCGCCGCGTTACTCTCTTCGATGATCTCGAGTTCAGCGAGCAGTTTGCGCGCCATCGATTTTAACCTGCCGATTCGGTCGGGAGGACGTCGCTCGACCGAAGCGTCGCTCCTGAGCTTTGGTCGCTTTGGCTTAGGCATTGGACTTAGTCGTCGATTTCGCGGCGAAACAAAACCTGAATTGGTTCAGCGTTATTTTGGTTCGCTGACGATCAATATGCGGCCGGCATTGATTGCTTTGTAGAGTTGAGCCGCAAGGTCCGAGTGTAACAGTCGCAGTCTCGAATACTGTGTGATCGAGCTCGCGCGATCTTTTAAACCTAGATAAGCGATTCCGAGGCTATATATCGTGCGGGCATCGTTTGGAGCAATATCCATCGCAGTTTGGAAGTATCTGACAGCGTTTGAATAATCACGTAGGTTCAAGCTAACGGCGCCAAGATTGTATTGTAGTTCGAACGAATCCGGTGTTCGTGCGACTCCCTTTAGCAACTCAGTCTTCGCTTCCTCAAATCGGCTTAGTCGATGATATGCGACGCCTAAACCATTATAGGCGTGAGCTAAATTCGGATTAAGTTCGATAGTTCGAGTGAACGATGCCAGCGCGTTTTTGTAATTACCATTATCAAGATAGGCATTACCTAGATCGTTGTGTGCCTCTGGATAACTCTCTCTGAGCTGAATAGCCTTTCTAAGTTGCTCTATCGCCTGAGGCACCCGGCGGATCAAAAGGTATATGTTGCCGAGGTTGTATCTGAAGAGTGCGTTATCGGGCTGAAGCTTAACTGCATCTTCCATACATCTTGCGGCGTCGTCCCGGCGCCCCAATTCAACGTACGCATGTCCCAGGTTGTTTTGGGCAGTGGCATTAGTTGGGTCCAGCTGCAGAGCCTTGAGATAAATATCAACGGCCTCCAACCAGCGATTGGCTCGTCCCAATGCGTTGGCCTGGCTCACCAAGTTAACCGACGCCGCCAACGGTTGCGAGGCAGACTTTTCATGGAATGTGACAGATTCCTGCGCGGCTACCGTTGCAGTGATAAGAATGACCGTGACGACGATGAGTAAACTAGACTGAAGCGTCTCGAACATTACGACAGCCAGGGATTCACGGGCACACGAATGCTTTGGGGAGTTCATTCTGGCCGCTCCTTTTGAAAAAGAACTAACTTTGGGTTCGATTGCTGGCTGGGACTAAAAGAACACGGCAAGTTTCGCGGCCCTTTTACGGCAAGTCGGGTGCGAAGTCAACCAAAATTTTGCACACTCGCTACGAGAATTTAGCGAACGAATGGTCGGTCTCATCGCAGGCCATTACCGCACAAATAGCAATATGGGAGGCGAAAGACCACCTGTTTTAGACAGGTGGTTCTCTTAATCTCAACCTACTACCGCTCTCCCTCGAGGGTTTTGCGCGTCGCGAACGAACTTGCTCGATAAAGCTCTACTCAATGCGCGGCGCGTCGAGTTTTAACGTCGTAGGCCGAAATTGATGTACCACCCACGTGAGGTGGGTGGTCTCTTGTGTGTTCAGAGAGGATTTTGATCGACTGCATCACGCGCCTTGGTTTACTCTCTACGCGCTTTCAGTAGCTCGAAGCATTTCAATCCAATAGTCGAGTCGTGACGAATTTGCGCATTCCGGAAGCGGGAAGTCGTCTGAATAACACTGCAGGCCGCCCCCCATTCAGTTATGTTGGCTGCTTGTTGCCCGCCCTGCTTGTCGTCAGCTCACTTAGCCTGGTGTGCAACAAGACGGCCTCGCTTCAAACTCAAAATCAGAGTCCTCCACCTCCACCAACACTCGGATTAGATCAGGGATACCTTGAGTTCGATACTCCTGATTTCAAACTGAAGTTGGTCAAGGCCTCCCAAACTGTAGCGGCGTTGCAACCAAAATCCACAACTCGCTTTGATTTCACTCCGGCTGACCGTCTTGAGCGACGTGCGTCCAACGGCTTCTATCACCTCGGCGACATAACTCTTCGCGTTCGCACAAACGATGCTGGGCCGTGGCAAGAACTCGATACGGCCAAAGCTCGTCAACCAGTCAGTGCGTTATCAACGTCACAGCGAGTCGTCGCTTCCGCAGATCTGACGCCGACTCTACCGGCGACCAGTCCTGTACAGATCACTCGTTCATGGATCGTCGAGAACGGTCAGCTGGGTTTGCGGTTTGAAATCAAGAACAAGACATCAGGTAGCCTGGAAATTGGTGCGCTCGGGTTGCCGATGATCTTCAACAATATCATCACCGGCCGCAATCTGAAGGAATCGCATGAGTCGTGTTCGTTCTTTGATCCATACATCGGCGAAGACGCCGGCTATCTCCAGGTCACGCGATTGAATGGTCGTGGTCCTGCACTCATAGTCGTCCCGGACCGTAATACATCGTTTGAAGCCTATCAGCTTCTCAACGAGCCCATGCGTCCGAATCAAACGTTCGAAGGTTCATTTGCGTGGATGGTCCACACGCGGGCATACGCGACTCAGGAATGGAAAGGCGCTGAGCAGTGGGTTACTCCAAGCAGCATCGAGCTGGTTCCGGGCGGAACCGTGGCTTACTCGGTAAAGTTTCTACTGGCAGATGAGATTCGGAACATCGAGAAGACCTTGATTGCGAATCGCCGTCCAGTCGCAGTTGGTATTCCCGGATATGTTCTGCCCATGGACCTCGACGCGCGGCTGTTTATTAACTATCCGTACGCCGTGAATTCCGTCGTTGCTGAACCCAGTGGTTCGATTATCGTCAAAAGAGAAAAGCCTACGCATAGCGGTTGGCAGTCATATGCGGTGCGCGGCAACACCTGGGGACGCGCGCGACTGAGGCTTACCTTCGCCGACAAAACGCATCAGACAATTAACTACTACGTCATCAAGCGAGCCACGCAAGCGGTTAGCGATCTCGGGAACTTTCTTTTCACAAAACAATGGTTCGACGATCCAAAGGATCCATTTCGTCGCAGCCCGTCGGTGATGAGTTACGATCGCGAGGCGGAGAGAATCGTTACTCAAGACAGTCGCGTTTGGATCGCGGGCCTTGGCGATGAAGGTGGATCAGGTTCGTGGTTAGCAGCCGTCATGAAACAGTTTGGTCAGCCAAAACGCGAAGAGATTCAGAAGTACGAACGATTTATTGATGAAGTATTGTGGGGCGGACTTCAGTATAAAGACGGAACGAACAAGTACGGGGTCCGAAAGAGTCTTTTTTACTATTCGCCTACGGATCTGCCTGATTACTCGTACGACCCATCTCTGAACTGGACGACCTGGACCAGCTGGAAAAAGACTGACGCTGACGGTATTGGTCGTGGTTACAACTATCCGCACGTCGTCGCTGCCTATTGGTCTTTCTATCGACTGGCCCGCAACTATTCGGGCCTGGTTACAAACCATCCGTGGGAGTGGTATCTGGAGCAGGCTTATCAAACGACGAAGTTTACTTTTAGTCGCGCTCCGAATGGTCGGCGGCGTGTGGGGTACGTCGATCTGGGTTTGATGGAGGGCGACATTTTTCTTGCCGTGCTTGCAGATCTAAAACGCGAGGGTTGGACCGAGAAGGCGGGTGACATTGAGACACTGATGAGAGAGCGCGCCGATCGCTGGCGGCAGGAGGCATTTCCATTTGGCAGTGAAATGGCGTGGGACTCGACCGGTCAGGAAGAGGTGTATGCCTGGTGCAAGTACTTTGGTTATGACGACAAGGCGAAAGTCTCTTTGGACTCAATCATTGGCTACATGCCGACGTTGCCTCACTGGGGATACAACGGAAACGCGCGACGTTACTGGGATTTCCTCTACGGAGGCAAAACGCGGCGGATAGAACGTCAATTACATCACTACGGCTCAGGACTAAATGCGATCCCCGCATTGGCCGCTTACCGAGAGGCACCGGATGATTTTTATCTCTTGCGAATCGGCTACGGCGGCACGATGGGAGCTTTGACGAATATCGATCAAGATGGATTTGCATCTGTTGCGTTTCATTCTTTTCCTTCGACACTGAAGTGGGACGGTTACAGCGGCGATTATGGACCAAACTTCTTCGGTCACGCTTTCAACACCGCAACGTATGTGGTCGACCACCCTGAATTTGGTTGGCAAGCTTTTGGCGGGAACGTCAAGGTGCATGGTGATTGGGTCCGAGTGCAACCGCGCGACTCGTTTCGGATGCGTGTCTATGTTGCGCCTGTAGGCTTATGGCTGACTCTCGATGCGGGGAAGTTCGAGGAAGTCGCCATCAACCGAAGAACTGGGGCAGTACGCGTTAGCTTGGCTCCGGCGGATTCATACACATCACAGGCTCGTTTGCATGTGGAACATCCCGCCCGGATTTCAAGTGTCGCTCCCTATCGGCCACGTCAGCAGCTCATCGTTGAACGAGATGCGTATAAGGTGCCACTGACGAAGACTACGACTGTGATAGAGCTTGGCACTTCGAAATAGCTGTTTGTCGTTGGTGTGGTACCCAGTCACGGTCGAGGTCCATAAAATCAGCACTCGATCTTCGTTGAAACAAATCAACATTACATAAACGCAGTAGGGAAGGGCGGCGCGCCCCCGCTCAAGTTACAGTTGACTCAACGTTGGATGGATTTGAAAGTTGAGCGGGGGCAAGCCGCCCTTCCCTACTTGCAGTTTATGATCTTGAGTTATTCCAGTGCAGCTTGAGTGTTGTCGTTTTTCACGTCGAGCGCCGTTACCCGAGTTGAAGGGAACTCATGCTGATTGGATTGACGTAGTGCTCAATTGAATTTGGGTGGTGTCGAAAAACTCCTCCATTTCACTTGAGCGGGTTAGAATTAGCTCGCGGCTTCCACCGATCGTTCAATTCCATTCCGAACGGAGGCAACATAATGCGGTCTTTCCTTCGAGATCTATCCTACGGCCTTCGGATGTGGTTAAAGACGCCGGGCTTGACGCTCGTCGCTCTGCTTTCGTTGGCTGTTGGTATCGGCGTGAACTCAACAGTCTTTGGTTTTGTCAATGCAGTCCTCTTCAAGCCAATGTCTGTTTCAAACCCTGCAGGCCTCGTCTATGTCTTCGCTGGTGAACGCAACAAGCCTTACGGAAGCGCTTCCTACGATCGGTATCTTGAGTTCAGTAAACAAAATGACGTTTTCTCCGGCCTGGCGGCTTATGCATCTCCACCGGTGCTGCTGACAAGCGGTGGACACACCCAGGAGATAAGCGCAGAAGTGGTCTCGGTAAATTACTTCTCAGTGTTTGATGTTCGTCTGCAACGCGGGCAGGCGTTTACCTTTCCGGAGCAATCGATCTCAGAACCAGCCGTAGTGATCAGCGACAACTTTTGGAGGCGCCAATTGAACGCAGATCCTGATGTTGTTGGAAAACAGGTTGTCGTGAATGGCAATAGCTTTTCGATAGTAGGAGTCGCTGCGGCAGGCTTCACTGGTACTGATCCAACTGCTTCGACCGATATATGGATGCCGATTACGCAATGGGCCAACATCCTGAAAACGGTTAGCCCGGCAGCAAACGACCAGAAACAGAAGAACTCGACGGCAGCTGCTCAATCGGACGACAAAGGAAGACTGTCTCCCGATCACAATTGGTTACAGATGATTGGACGTTTGAAGCCGGGTGTGACGCTTCAGCACGCGGAAGCCGCGATGACAACGATAGCTGCCCGTTTACAGATCGGCTCTCGAGTCCCGCAAAGCGGTTGGACGGTAACTCTTTCCCCAGTGACCGCGATACATCCTGAAATGCAAGAGGCAATACCTGTCGGTATCGTGATCGTTGCCCTAACCGGTCTCATTCTCTTGATCTGTTGCGTCAACGTAGCGAGTCTGATGCTGGCACGCGCGATCGTACGCCGGAAGGAGTTTGCCATTCGCATGGCCCTTGGCGGCAGTCGAGGAAGGATCATGCGGCAGTTGCTAACTGAAGCGGTGCTGCTTTCGATTGGTGGTGGTGCTCTCGGTTTACTCTTCGCCTATTGGACCACGCGCACAGTGCTTGGGTTGTTGCCTCCCGGTGATCTCGGCTTTTCAGGCGGTGTGGCCTTTGATCAGAGAGTGCTGTTGTTCTCGTTTGTGGTTTCGTTACTAACGGCGTTGATGTTCGGGTTATTGCCGGCGCTGATTAGTTTTCGCCTCGATATTGTTGGCGCGCTTGGCGCTAACGCAATGTCAGTAGGTGGAAAGCGAAGAATCAATCTGCGTCGCGTGCTGGTTGTTATGCAGATTGTCGCCTCACTGGTTTTGCTGATCTCAGCAGGACTCTTCCTGCGCGGTTTTCAGAAAGGGGAGGCGGTCAGCCAGAGTTTTAGAACGGATAGAATCCTCCTACTGAATCTGAATCCAACACAATACGGCTACTCGATCAAATACAACAAAGCTTTCTATCGCGAGCTGCTTTCAAGAATCGCGGCCACGCCAGGCGTCGAAGCAGCGACGTTATCGAATGTCCTTCCGCTCACCATGGATCGTTCCACCACCTTCGTTAAGGCAGAAGGAGGCGACTCGATGCGTGTCCAGCAGTCGGTAATTGCGGACGGGTATTTCAAGGCACTCGACATCAGTATTCTGCAAGGACGTCAGTTTGAAACTACGGACGACGACACGACACGCAAAGTGGTGATCATCAATGAAGCGTTGGCGCGCACTTTGTGGCCGGGTCAAAACGCTCTGGGAAGGATGCTTCGAACTGGCGCCGGTGAGACATCGGAAGTCGTTGGAATTGCCAGGAACAGTCCATATAACAGCTTCGGGAGCGAGGCAGAACCGTTCATGTACGTTCCCCTTTATCAAGAGCTCGACAACACTGCGTTGCTCATCGTGCGAACGTCTGGAGAGCCGAGAGGGATGATGACTGCGGTTCAAAGAGAAATAAAAGCGCTGGGCGGGAACCTTCCGGTATTCGACTTCAAAACGCTCGAGGATGTTTTGAAAGCGCAACTGCTTCCCTTGAAGGCGGCCGCAGCGCTTCTCGGTTTCCTGAGTTTGCTTGGACTCGTCGTTGCCTCAATTGGAATTTACGGAGTCACTTCGTATTCCTTCAGTCAGCGTACGAAGGAGATTGGGATTCGGGTGGCGCTTGGAGCTGATCGAAGTGAGATCCTGAGACTGATGATGAAAGAGGGAATTATCCTGGCACTGGTGGGCATTGCGATTGGCGTCTTGCTGAGTGTGGCAACAACACACTTAGCGTCTGGATTTCTTTTCGGCGTGAGTCCGGTTGATCCGTTGGTGTTCTTCGGCGTCGCGGCAATTCTGACTCTTGTAGCGATCGGTGCGACGTTGGTTCCGGCGATGTTGGCCACGAAGTTGAATCCAGTTGATGCACTACGACACGAGTAGAGTATTCAGCACCGTTGGCGGTAGCGAATGTGGGTTGCAAAGGAAAGCAAGCTTCATGACTGCTATCTTTACCTCGAAAATAAATGCTGAGCACGAAAAAGGGCGACCCGGTGGTCGCCCTTTTTTCTGAGACTTCCAGATACTTTGGCACACCACTGACAAACTTCTTTATCAGTTGAGGTCTTAGATTTTGAATTGATCCAGTTCGCCGCAAGGTGTACAGTTTCATTCACTGCTCAATACGTCCGAGTGCGAGTTCTCCCTGAGTTCTTTCGACATTTCTCCCTCAGTTACATCGATGATGTCAGTTTCTGTGCTTGAGTGGGCACGGCATTTTGGGGGTTGCAAAAAGATGTTACGTCAAATTAGAGAGTTGGGAACTTATAGGCTTCACGCGACGGACGGAGACATAGGTCATTTGGAGCAATTCTATTTCGATGATCGGGATTGGAAGATCAGATACTTCGTAGTCGACATTGGCACTTGGCTGCACGGTAAGAAAGTACTTATGTCGCCCTCCGCAATTATTGGAGTGGACGCACCGACCAAGACCATCAACGCCGCATTTAGCAAACAACAGGTCCAAGAAAGCGATGACGTTGACAGGCATAAGCCTGAGGGCCTCGAAGAACCACATGATTACTCTCTCTACCTCGGCTGGCCATACTACCTTGGATTGAATGCTTTGAATGATTTTGATCATGGGCCTCTACCTGACAAGGAGCATGATCCTCAAAAAGGTAAGACCTCAGAGTACTCATATCGGCAAGCATGCGACGAGCACTTACGAAGCTCGAAAATAGTGAGTCGCTATCACGTCATGGCCGTGGACGGCGAAATTGGTCAGATTGAAGATGGCATTGTGGATGATCAGACATGGACCATTCAGTATGTGGTGTCAACCGTAAGAAATTGGTGGTCAGGAAAGAAAGTGCTGCTGCCTACGGAATGGATCTTATGGGTCAGTGCGGCGGAGGGGAATGTCTACGTGAGCCTCACGCGGAACAGTATTGCTACTGCTCCTTCGTTTGATCCTGAGAAACCGCTGACGCATGATCTTGAGATCGCCCTTTACAACCACTACTGCGAATACCGACTGAGATCGAATTCAAGTCGTCGCTCAAACGCGTCTTTGCCCCTGCTTGATTCTGAACGCCCTACTTCTTTTATTAGTTTGCTTGAGACTTTGGACGGAAGGAACTATCGGTATCACAAAAAGTGAACGGAACAAAGAACAAACTTGGGCGCTAGTGTCCTAATCCGCAGCGGCGTCCTTCCGTGGGCACCCCCCCATTTCTTTTGATCGCAACAAAAAGGGCAGCGCCTGATACGCTGCCCATAACTATCGATTACTAGGTGACTAAAATGGTGAGCCGAGCAGGGCTCGAACCTGCGACCCGCTGATTAAGAGTGCGTTCACAGACACTCCAGCAGGTTATGGCTCTTACGATTTACTAACATTTGTTACGGGTTGCAGCCGCCAAGCGAGTCCATTTGTTATCAGCTATTTACGCCTACTTCTCGGAATTCTGGTCACAAGTTGGTCACAGCGAATGGTCCAACAATTCCTCGACCATGCTGAAGACTGTCCGTTGAATTCCCCTGGGGAGGCGGTCATTGGGCACTATCATAGTCAACGGCTTTTAAGTCCCGTGATCGGGCCATTACCTAATCTTGCGAAACGATGTATTTACGCGCCTAGCGGTCGGTCAAGGTATCGCTCGGCTGGTTTTGTATTAACACGTCCCGCCACCATCTTAGCCCCATCTTCAGAACCTAAGCGGTTTTTAGGCATGACCAGATCTGCCCTCATCACAGGCGGGCTGCATCCGAGTCGAGAACTACAATGAGTCGCTTCGGCTTTTGCTGTCTTGGCTATTGGACTTCTTGGTTGGCTGGCTTGACCGTCCGTCGTCCTCAGCGGTTTGGTTCAGTTTCAAATGAGGAGTTCTGAGATTCAAGAACTCTGCATAGAGACAGCCAATCCAGGATGCCCTGCCTGTGAGAATAAATTGGGGAACCTTCACCTGACATCCCTCGGTTTTTTGGCCTTTATCGCGAGACGACAAAAAAGCAACGCAGGGGTGTCCTTGTGGCTTCTGGAATGACCCGACGCGTGAATGCCGTTGCTCGCCGATACAGATTCAAAGATATGTCGGAAGAATATCTGGACCACTGCTCGATCGATTCGATATTAACATCGATGTGCCGGCGGTGAAGTTTCGGGAGCTCAGTGGCGAAACGCATCCGGAGACGGACAGTTCAACTACGATTCGCAATTGTGTGATCGCTGCGCGAACGACAACTCAAGCGATTCGCGAGCGAAAAGCACTTTTCCAACGCCGCGATGACACCACGAATAATCAGACGCTATTGTCGAATTGATTCTGCGACTGAACAGATGCTGGAACAGGCGATGACGCGAGTTGGTCTATCCGCGCGTGCTTACGATCGGATCTTGAAAGTGAGTCGGACGATCGCTGATCTGGAAGGGTCAGAAAAGATCCAATCGCCGCATGTTTCTGAGGCGGTTGGTTATCGATCGTTGGATCGAACCTACTGGACGTGACCCTTCGAACGGGCACGGACTGCCTTAGATCAAAAAGACCGCGAAGAACACGAAATTCTTTCGATACGGATTTCCGGCAGTACTCAATGCTCCAAGTTTTCATGGTCCAAATTTTAAGTTGACATTGGACCACGCCGGGAGTAGAGTGCCGCGTCAATCACCCCCGGAGCTATTGAAACGCGACTTCCCTCTCATCAAGCTCCCGTCGCGTAAAACTGCACAGATTGCCCAGAACGTTTGGTCGTCAGGCGTGTGCTTGTCGATCCGGTAGTTAATCTTCACTCTGGGAGGATCTCATGCTGACGTCGCCCGGCTCTTCGCGTTCACGATTCTTTGTAATTTGCACTCTCTTGATCACAGTTGCGTTGGTGTTTGGTTCGTTTCTGCCCATAGGCGCGATGGTTCTGCGCGACGCGAGTAATGCAGCCAGTGGGGTCGGTTACCGAGGCTGGTCGTTCCTGTATGACGTCGCCAAACGCATTACTGACCGATCTCAGATTAGACCCGACCCTTCCGGCGTAAGACCCCGTGAGGTTCCCTCCAGGGCCGAGCGCGAGGCAACGGTGGCGACGATCCAAACAAACCCCGAGGATGAAATAACGTTACAGTCGCGTCAACCAATGTGGTTTTCAGCAATTCCGCTTGATAGTTCGGGCACAACGATTCAGGGACTTACCGCACAGTGGGAATCAAATAACAAGCAGGTGATCTTTATTAAGAAGAACGGCGAAGCCATGGCTGGCAAGCCGGGAACCGCGACGGTAGTCGCCCGTGCCGGCAACAAACAACGCAGCGTTAGGGTTACGGTGGTCCAAGGAACGAATCATCGCTTTGGTGGGAAGAAAACAACCGATTCTATGAGGCAACGCGCCGCGATAAATGGCGCAGGACCGAGTGCAAACAGCACGTTGGTGGCAAGAGGAATCAACGCCAAACGAAAGCGAGCACATGCAACGAGCGCAAGGTTATCTAAAGTTCCGAGCACGCCCTTCTTCATGCGAGATCCGACGGACGATCCACTGCCTGACAACGAAACCAGTTCGCTTTATCAGCCCGCGAATCTCATTGGCACGCCACCAGGTAAGAAGAAACCAGGAGCATTGACTGCGGGCTCAGCGATCGGTACCAGCGAATCTGGGAACAAGAATTTCCTCTTTGGTCTGCCGGTGGTTGGTCTTAACGGGCGCGGAATAGATGTTGCTCTGGCGTTGATCTACAACAGTCTGGTCTACAATAAGTCAACCAATCCTTCCGATCAATCAACATGGCTTACCTACGACGTGGATTCCGGTTATCCAGCCCAGGGATTTCGTCTCGGCTATGGTCAGATCGAGGATCAGGGCAGTGCGGGGTTTACTCTTACCGAAGCTAACGGAACCCGTCGGGCACTGGCCTACACAACGACAAACACTTACGACACCAACGATGGCAGCTTCATACGCTTTATTGGCGGCAGTGGTTGGGGGACACTTTATTACAGTGACGGGACACAAGTGTCATACGGTGCGGCGGGAACCGGAGGACTACGGAGCTACCCGACAAGAATTACTGACCGCAACGGAAACTACATTCTCATCAGCTATCGGAACAGCGTCGGGCCAAGGATCGATACGGTTCAGGACACGATGGGCCGTTACGTGCGCTTCTACTACGACTCGAATAATGATCTGGTTACGGTCACCATACCTGGACTGACTGGCCAGTCCGACATCCAAGTGATGCGGTTCTATTACGAGAACCTGAGTCTCACCACATCCGGCCTTTTCTCTTCGTCGGTAAACGTAGACCTCCCCACAAGTGGAAATGCGAGGGTGATTAGGTACATCTACCTGCCGGCGAGTGCCGAGGGCAGCAGTTCGAGTGATGGCGATTGCGGCTACCGGTTCGTTTACTCGCCGTATGGCATGATCTACCAAGTTGTGAAATTCCGGGGGATGACCGCGAGTACGACATCCACTAGCAGCACCGGTACTGTGACGGAAGGAACGAACACGACCGCAGCGACGACGACTTATGACTACCCCACCAGCGCTAGCAGCCTTACGGATGTGCCCACCTTTGCGCATCGTACAGATGACTGGGCAGGGCGCACGACGAGCAGCGCACCGCAATACACTTTTGCAGTTTCAGAGCCAACCGGCGAAACGGTGTCGACGGTCACTGCGCCAGACGGAACG
>DATIBJ010000174.1:0-6778 GCA_035457565.1 Pyrinomonadaceae bacterium
AGCGGGGGTAAACCGCCCTTCCTGACTGCGATTACTGAGCTTGACCTATTTCATTTAGGCTTGAGCGCTGATGATTTTGCACGTCGTACGTTGTGATGAACGTTTTGTGTTGTGCGAGTCAGCGGGGGTAAACCGCCCTTCCTGACTGCGATTACTTAGCTTGACCTATTTCATTTAGGCTAGAGCGCTGATGATTTTGTACGTCGCACTCTGATCCTGAAGTTGAGTGTTGTGGATCTCAGCGGGGGTAAACCGCCCTTACTTACTGCGATTACTTAGCTTGAACTATTTCATTTAGGGTTGAGCGCTGATGATTTTGTACGTCGCACTCTGATCCTGAAGTTGCGTGTTGTGGATCTTGAGCGGGGGTAAACCGCCCTTCCTGACTGCGATTAACTAAGCTTGAACCATTTCATTTAGGCTTGAGCTGATGATTTTGCACGTCGCACTCTGATCCTGAAGTTGGGTGTTTGTGGATCTTGAGCGGGGGTAAACCGCCCTTCCTAACTGCGACTAACTAAGCTTGAGCTATTTCATTTAGTTGAGAGCTGATGATTTTGCACATCGCACTCTGATCCTAAAGTTGGGTGTTGTGGATCTCAGCGGGGGTAAACCGCCCTTCCTAACTGCGACTAACTAAGCTTGAGCTATTTCATTTAGTTGAGAGCTGATGATTTTGCACGGCGCACGCTGATCCTGGAGTTGAGTGTTGTGGATCTTGAGCGGGGGTAAACCGCCCTTCCTAACTGCGATTAACTAAGCTTGAACTATTTCAATTGGTGTTGAGCGCTGATGATTTTGCACATCGCACTCTGATCCTGAAGTTGGGTGTTGTGGATCTTGAGCGGGGGTGAACGCCCTTCCTGACTGCGATTAACTAAGCTTGAACTATTTCAATTAGGCTTGAGCGCTGATGATTTTGCACGTCGCACTCTGATCCTGAAGTTGGGTGATGTAGATCTCAGCGGGGGTAAACCGCCCTTCCTAACTTGCATTTATGTCAGCTTGAGTTGTTTCAATGAAGCTTGCGCGCTGATCTTTTGCACGTTGCACTCTGCGATGTTATGCAACTCGAGCAATCAACAAACTTCAATCTTCAATCAAAAATCTTCAATCGGTCTAAAACGCCTCCTCACTTACCATACTTGCATCGTTCGTCTTCAAAGCTTTCTGCAGCTGCACCCATTCGCGATAGCCATGCGATAGGTTCTGGAAATCACCTGCGCTGTCTTTATTCATGTTCTGCAGCATCTCGCTGGCTTTGCCATTGTGAATGGCTTTTTCTGCCGCACGAGCGAGCGCAGCAAATGCTTCCTCGTGAGATTTCTTCTTGCGCTCTGCCGCTAACACTCTCGCGCGTTCATACGGGAACCGGTAATCGTTCGCATACTTGCGTTCTGTTTCAGAGAACCTTTGCAGAATCTTTGAAGGGTTACGACTCTCGACCGCGCGTAGTAGTCGCAGACGTTCGAGGGCAGCGTCCTCGGCTTTTAATGCGCGCATCTCGGGCGTCGCTTTCGTTTGAGCATTCGGTGCGGCGGCCTGACGAGGTTCGGCGGTGGGAACAGATTGCGTTGGATCAGTTACCGCCTGACTGACTGTGGCCGCCGTCGGTGTCGAGCGTGAACGGATCATTGCGACCACTACGATTGAGAACGACAGCAATCCGATAATCCCAACGCCGAACAGTTTCAGCACCGAACGTTGTGTCCCTGTCCGCCGTTCCGGAGAACCAGGAGAATCGAGCTGCGCCCACGAGAGCGGACGTGATAACAAAGAGCCTCGGCGTTTGCGGTTCATACCGGGTTCTTCGTCATTCTCGCCGGCAGGGACGATCAGCCTTAATCTTTCCGGGCGATCGCCTGACGCAGCTTTCTTTTTCCCGCGTTCATGGCCGCAACGCCAACAAAATGCGTACTTTTCTTCGATTGGCGTTTGGCATTGCTCACAAGGAATGGCGACTGCGGCGTTTTCAGTCTCCCTCTCAATGCGCTCAGTATCACGAGCATGAGTTGATAACGAAGCCTCACGTGCCGCTGGAATCGGCGATCTCTCATCAACTGGAGCCGGAGCGGTTTCCCCTACGGGTTTTTCTGAGGCCCGGCGGGGCTCCCGTGCCTTCCTTTCAGAGACAAAACGACCTTGTTTCCGCTCGTCCAACATTTCGAAAACTCCCGACTCCTTTAACTTCCAACCATCACCTGCTTTTGCAAGTATCGCGGGCGCAGCGATATTGATCGCTCCAACCTTTGGCGCGGTGCAGTGATAGTAGTCCTGATAGAGTTCGTAGAATTCTCTTGCTTCGGTTAGACGTGGCGATCGAGGCACTAAGAATTCTCTGCCTGTGTCGTCGTTGTTCGTGATGATCACAAACTCACCGTCCTCGATCGGAATGAAGAGTTCGGTCTCGTAGTCGAACGTTGCGTAAGTTTTGTTGGCGGTCTTCGTCCTGCGAAGGTAATGGGCCACCGAAGATGGGAACGCGGGCGCAACGTCGAGTGCCTCATCGCAGATTGGACAAACACTAAGTCCGGTGAGGAAGTTCACTGACGCAATTTCACACGTGTGCTCATTTAGATCCGGAGAAGCGGCAAGCAAACATCCGGGACAGCACGGCCGCGGAATACCGTCTTCCTTGATCGTGAAGTTCTTCGTTGGAATCGATGTGATTGATTCGAAGCTCACGGTGAAGCAGCGATCGCAGATGAACACGTTCGAACTTCGGCGCGTGCAAACGGGACAGCGTTGCAGGCCGTGGTCGTCGAAATTAATCAAACAAAAATGTTCGCAGTTGCAGCAGTACTGCCACTGAAACTTGAAGGGAGAGTTAGTGTCGTATTCAACACCTGTTCTTGTCTTTTCCTGTTTTCTGTTGCCGGCGAAATCCAACTCGCCAAGAACGTGGGCCTTGTTCTCGCACTTGATGGGAGTTTGGCGCGGTGCGAAGAAACTCCTCTGGTGTTCGTGACAGAATACTCTCATTGTCGTTACTCCCTTTGAAGATCGGTGAGCATTGAAGCCATTGTTTACGCGATGGCCCTTAACGGTTGGACCACCATCATCTTTTGTGATCAGGCCCTTGTCGGTAAAGCTAAAGTTTGCGCGCAGCATCGCGTTGCCCTCGCGCGATAGCGAGCGGAAGTATAAGCGCTGGAGGCCCTGCCCCGGTGGCTTTGAATCCCGCAGCCTCGCTTTCGTAAAAACCAGACTCAAGGGAGAGTCAAAAGCGAAATATGTCGGGAAGAGAATTGACGAGAGAAGTGCCGGGAAGAGATCCAGACTCTGTAAATGGGGAGACGGTGGAAGAGACGCCGATGCGGGGATTTTAGACTGGTGCGGCAAAATGGACAAGGGGGAAGACATTGCCGATTGCCAATTGCCGATTGCCGATTGAAAAAGCCGTCTGGACGATTGCAATCTGGAATTGTTGAAATCCCTCTTTCAATCGGCAATCGGCAATCGGCAATTGGCAATGCCTTGCCCCAGTTCGTGCATCGACCCGACCTTATTGTGTAGACCGACGTAAGTCTGCCACACCATTCCACCGCTTTTTCCTGCCTTTCATCATCGGCATAGGCATTGCCAGCCGAAAGTTCACCTGTCCCTGAACCTCTCCGCCATTGATATAAGGAGTCGGAACATGAGACCCGCAAGACCCAATTCGCTTCAGAATCCCTTCAAGAACCGATTTAACGACCCGGTGACGTGGCGGCTCGATGAGATGCAGGCTCACTCCAATGTGATTTGGCCACGACAGCGCACTCACGGAGTCCATGGAGATCACGCAAGTCCGGCAGATCGAAGATCGGTTCGACATCATGAGATCACAGTCCGGAGAGTGCCTTCAGTGGCGGTTGACGAAAAGTTCGTCGAGCGATCAGAGGCGACGTCTGATGTTGGAATGTACGCCAGCGTACTTACTTTCTTCGTCGTGCTACTCGCTTCAGCGATCGTTCTATTCCGCGCGCTCTGAAAATACGAATACTCAGAAGTGCCGATTGCCGATTGAAAAGCCTCGCCTGAGGAGCGTCCAATCTAAGGGGGTGCTGAAATCCTTCTTTCAATCGGCAATCGGCAATCGGCAATCAGGAATCGGCAATTTCTTCAATCGGCAATCGGCAATCGCCTCACTCGCCAGCCCTCAACGCGAGTAGCTTCCAGTACGACACCGGCAGCAGACGCGCAATCAGCGAGATGACCTTCGCATCTGATCCGACAAGAACGCGCGAATGTCGGCGTTCAATGCCACGTACGATTGCCTCACCGGCGATCTCAGGAGGCATCGTCAACAACTTTCGATACCTCGCGCGACGTCGTGCGATCTCTTCTTCAGTAATACCGGCAGGCACGCGCGCCTTCTCTGCGATGGAGGTGTTCACCCCACCTGGATGCACCACGGTTACGCCGACTCTCGAGCCTTCAAGTTCATGACGCAGTGCTTCTGAGAACCCGCGCACCGCGAACTTGCTAGCCGCATACGGCACTTGCTCCGGCGGCGCAATTAAACCGTATACGCTCGAGAGGTTCACCACGCGCGCGTCGTCGCTTGCTCGCAGTAGTGGCATGAACGCTCGCGTCATTCGTACCAGACCCCAGAAGTTGATCTCAAAGAGCCACTCAAAGTCTTCCTCTGCGACCTGCTCGAAGGTGCCGCCCAGGGCCACGCCTGCGTTGTTCACGAGTATGTCCACTCCTCCGTGTTCAGCTGCGACAGTATTGGGGAACTCAGCGACGGCAAGGCGGTCGGCGACGTCAATGCGATGTTGAGAAACAAAGGCGCCATAGTCTCGCGCCAAAGTAGCTGTCTCTTCGATTCCGCGCTCATCGATATCGGCGAGCGCCAGATCGCATTTGCGGCGCGCGAGCGATAAGGCGATCGCTCGTCCGATGCCGCCAGCGGCGCCGGTGATCACAGCGGTTCGTCCTTCGAGTCGCATAAGTTTGGTCACTCAAGTTTGATCTGCAAACAACGAGCATCCGGCGGACGGTCGCAATCGGCAATCAAAAATCGGCAATGTCTTATTTGAATGTATAGCTGATGGTTCCTTCAGCCCGTCGCCTTCCCAGCTTATCCACTGAAAAAGTTGCTTTCCTTGCTGCCGCAATGACCGCATCCCGCAAAACTTCATCACTGGCTGTACTTCTCGCCGCGTGAACAACACCGTCCCGGCCGATCTTTATCTCAACGCTGACTGTGGTGGGCTCTTTAACTGTATTCGCCGGTACTTCCGCCTCAGGTAAAGAAATGGCTTTGCCGGCAAGTGGTTTATTTAGTTCAGGTGTTCCCTTTTGAGTTACGGGACCCTGCGGCAGCGCCGGCGATGTGGTTACAGTCTCTGGTACGGGGAACAGACGGTCGACGAGAAGGAATCCGGCTAACGCACCTGAGGTCGCCGCGATCAGCACAAGGACTATCAGCAGGTGCGACTTGTTTGGTGGGGGCTCAGTGACAACTGGAGCATCCGCGTCCACCAGCGCAACCTCGTGGTACGCGCAATAGCCTAACAACTCGCTATTGTAGATTCTTCCACACTTGGGACATCGCTTGCGCGCTGACGACGAGTGCGTGGTCTTTTTTATCGGTGGAGCCGTAACACGAGTCACAGGCTTGTATGTTTCGGTCTCCTGCACCGAAGTGTTTTGTAATGCAACTTTTGTTGAAGACGGTGGTAGCACGTCTCGATTGATATTGGTAGTGATTCTTTCTTCGCGCGCAGAGGGTTCGTGGACCGTGGGTGGTTGCTGCGCCGAATCCGACGCTAACGCGCCCGCGTTTTGTGTCTGAGATCTAACATTTGCACTCTGAGGTCCGCTTGGCGTCTGATCGGCTTTCTTTTCGTCGGGCCTTTCTTCTTCGCGCCTTTCTTCTTTGCGCGGAGCAGATTCCCGACTGCTCGCCGGAGGTATTCGCGGAGAGAACAATTCCTCTTCAATCGATTGAAAATGATCGCTGGTCGCTTGGCGATTTGTTTTCATCTCCTCGAACCGTTGTTTAAGACCAGCAACGAATCGGCGAGATTTTTCGTCGGGAGAGATTGCTTGCCGCGGCGCCTCGTCGGCAAAGGGCTTGGTTGTTTTGTGCTTGGCCTCTTGTCGCGCGACGTCTTGCGCGGAGTATTCAGATCGAGAGTCTTTTGCTAGCAACTGGGCCAGGTCACTCCGACCTTTTCGCTCGGCCCAGTCGAACGCGCTTAGTCCGGTGTTATCCCGCAGAAAAGGATTTGCCCCGACGCTCAGTAAGAATGGTAGAAGGTGGTATTGCCCGGTCACGATGGCCAAAACGATTGGAGTCTGGCCGCTGCTATTAGGAGCATTGACCTCGGCGCCGCCGGCGACCATTGTCCTCACTGCGTTCGCATCCCCGGAGCTAACCGCTTGTTGTAATGAAGTATTCTGGGAACTCAAGTTAGATGTCCCGCTGATAAATGGAGGGGGCTGCGAGCATTCTAAATCAGAATGGAGATGATGCTGCAATAGATCACAAAGCAGTCACGGATTTCACAGAGTAGAGAGTCATCTTCGGTTTTTGGTCTTTGGCTTAATCTGTCGTAACAAAGCACCGTGCACAAAATCAGTAACACAAGTTTCACTGTAAAAAATCAACAAACCAAAGCGCAGTCGGGAAGGGCGTCTTGCCCCCGCTCAAGTTGCATGACATCCAACTCAAGGTGAATCGAGCAACGTGCAAAAGATAGGTACCTCAAGCTTCATCGAAATAACTCAAGCTGCCATAAACGCAGTAAGGAAGGGTGGTTTACCCCCGCTTAATGTCCCTTCC
>DATIBJ010000175.1:0-17988 GCA_035457565.1 Pyrinomonadaceae bacterium
ACGAGCGAAGGACAACCACAACCTTCCCCAACTGCGAGTCCATCGCAAACCCTTCAGCAACTAGTCAATCGTGCAATTCAAGAGTTCGACGACTATCAGCGGTTGACGGCGCAAGGAAAACTCGCCGAAGCAGGCCAAAAACTCGAGCAGCACAAACGGACACTGGAAGAGATCCGCCGACTGACTGGGAAATAGTGAACGTGAATAGTGAATGGTGAATCGTTAGTCGTTACTTGAGAACTGATCACGATTCACGTATTCGGCTATCTCAAGTCATCGAGTTTTTCCTGAAGCTTCTTCGCTTTATTCACCGCGTCGTTGTGTTCGGCGGCGAATTTCGGGTCCGGGTTGATCGCCATCAACGCTTCTATCTGTTTTCGCGCCTCAGCGTTTCGTCCGTCGGCCGCATAGGCCTCCGCCAGGTGATACCGCAACAAGGAGTTATTTGCTCCGAAACGTAAACCCTTTTCGAGGTATTCAATCGCCTTCTTCGTATCGCCGCCGAGCACGCGCGGAGCTTGCAAGTACAAACGGCCAAGGCCCAGGTAAGCGCTGCCACCCTGGTACGACTCATCTATCTTGATTACCGTCTCCATTTCGCCGCGGATGTCCTGGACGCTGGCCAGACTCGCCAGAGTGCTGTTCGATGCATTTCCGCCATAGTTGGCACCCAGCCAAAAGTGGCCCTCAGGCTTGTCGGGCTGGAGCTTGACGGCGACCTTGCCGGCTTCGATTCCCTGGCGAAACATGTCGTCCTTCTCATCGTCGTCCTTGGTGTGGTCCCCGACGAAGAAAGCCGCTCGCGACAACTTCCAGGCAACTTCATAGTTGCCGTAGTCAGCGACCTGGGCCTGCCTTAAGGCCGCTACCGCCACTCTAGCCTTTGCCATATCGGTCCTTCCGTCGTAGAGCGTGTCGGCCTCCGCAAGCTTGGCTTTTGCCACGTTGTCATCGCCGGTGTCGATCGGCTTTTCAGTCGTCGTCGCAGCCTTCCGACAGCTGTTTTGAGACGCAACAAGCGACACAATTAGCACTATCGATGTTAGACCAATCTGTAGATTTGCTGGCATTTTTTGCAACTTCACCCGCCTAAGCCCTCCGATTGTCTAGTGATTACATACAGTCTTACGCACCGCGACTTTTCCGTTATCCAAAATCCGTATGATGAGGTATAGTGGCACGTCGCCGGCTCTTTGAGGCTGAAGTTTTTGCCTAACGCGGCAAGGGAAACTTGGAGGAGCGTTGGCTGGGGCAGCATTCTACGATTTAGAAGGGACATTGGTAAGCACGAACCTCGTGCACACGCTCGGATTCTACGCACGCCGACAGGCTACCTTAGCGAAGAGTCTGAAAATGACCACAGCGACCCTTCTGAGCCTGCCAGTATTTGCCGTCACAGACCAGTATAGCCGAAAGGTTTTTAATGACCTTTACTTCAAACGCTATAAGGGCCAATCCGAGGATCGGCTTCGTTACTTTGCGCAGGAGCTTTTTGAGGACGTTATCAGGCCGGCGGTCTTCCCAGGGGCGTACGAGCTGATTGAGAAGTCGCGCAGCCTGGGTCTACGGCAGATTGTCATCACGGGCGCACTCGACCTTTCGGTTAAGCCATTGATGGAGCATCTGAACATAACCGAGTACGTAACCAACCGGCTGGAATTCGTGAACGGTGTGGCCACAGGAAGACTTCTGCCACCCATTATGGCCGCAGCGACCAAGGCTTCGTGGATTCGCACGTTTTCCGAGCGCGAAGGAATCAGTTTGAGCGATTCATATGCCTACACCGACAGCATGAGCGACTTACCAATGCTCTCGATTGTCGGGCATCCAGCCGTGATTAACCCCGACATGCGTTTACGACAAACGGCGCTGCATCATGATTGGCCCATACTTAACCTAAAATGATTTGGGATTTCGGATTTCGAAATTCCGCCTTTCGAAATCTCTGTGAGTTTTGCAGGAACTTCAACGTCTAGCATTGAAATGCCCAAACACGAAATCCGAAATCCCAAATCCGAATTCCGAAATCTCTTATGGCTCTACAACTGAGACGCAAAACACACGAATCAGTAATCTACATTGATCGCGATAGTGCGCCGCGGATTATTCCTTCTGGTGAAGACTTCATTCTCGAAGACTTACCAATCGGAACGCGCGTCCTGTATCCCAATCCACCGATCAAGGGCCTGCCCAATCGCGAAGCAGCGATTCGTTATGCGCTCAATCACCCGTTCGATTGTGATCCGCTCTTCGCCCAACTTGAGCCTGGAATGCGAGTGACGGTTGCAGTTGACGACATCAGTCTCCCGCTTCCACCAATGGCTACGCCGGACATCAGGCAAACCGTTCTCGAGATCGTTCTCGACATGTTGGCCGGCCACGGTGTCGACGATGTACACATCATCATTGCCAATTCCCTGCACCGGAAGATGACCGAGTGGGAAATGAAACGAATGGTAGGGCAGCGGATCTTCGATGCCTACTATCCCGATCGCTACTACAACCATGACGCCGAGTGGACCGACGGACTGATAAAGATAGGGGAGACCAAACACAAGGAGCCATTGACACTGAATCGGCGCGCTGCTGAAAGCGATCTGCTGATCTATGTGAACATTAACCTGGTGCCGATGGACGGCGGACATAAATCAGTAGCGGTGGGGTTGTGCGATTACGAGTCGCTGCGCGCCCATCACGAACCGCAGACCATTCGCGACTCAGACAGCTACATGGATCCGGCACGTTCGGAGCTCAATCGGAAGTGCATCCGTCTCGGCAAGGTCGTTGATGCGCACTTGAACGTTTTTCACATCGAGACCGCCATCAACAATCGCATGTACAAAAGCGACATGGACTTCTTGCTGAAGAACGAAGACGACTTTTCGGCGTTCGATCGAATGAAGTATGAAGCGATGCGCTACACGATGAACAAACTGCCGCGGCCAGCTCGCCGAAAGCTTTTGCATTCGCGACCGTCGCAGTACGAAATGATCGCGTGTTATGCGGGGAAGACGGACCCTGTTCACGAGAGAATCGTCGCCAAGGGTTTCGAGCAGTACGTTATTCCCATCCGCGGACAGTGCGACATATTGATCACCGGTATTCCAGATATTTCACCCTACAACGTCTATTCGATTCTTAATCCGCTACTCGTGCAGGTGATGGGCCTCGGCTATCACTTCAACTTTTACAGAAACAAACCCCTGCTAAAGAAAGGCGGGGTCTTAATTCTTCATCACCCGTGCTACGACGACTTCGATCACGACTTCCATCCAAGTTACATCGAATTCTTCAACCGGCTACTGCCTGAGACGCGCGATGCATTTGTGCTGCGTGAAAAATACGAAAGAGAGTTTGCAAACAATCCAAGCTACATCGAAATGTACCGGCGCGGGAATGCTTATCACGGAGCACATCCATTCTTCATGTGGTACTGGGGTGAAAACGGTCGCCAGCACGTTGGAAAAGTGATTGCTGCCGGTGCTGAAAACGCCCACGTTCCGGCGATGCTGGGTTGGGAGCGTGCGGATAATCTGACTGAAGCAATCGCGATGGCCCGCAGTTACATGGGCAACTCAGCGGAAATCACGATGTTGCATCAACCGATGATTGGCATTGCCGATATGGAGTAAGCGCAGTAATGAAGTTATCACCGACTGAAATATATCGAGACCGCAAGATTTTTCTAATCGGCAGCACCGGGTTCCTCGGCAAAGTGACCCTGAGCATGCTGCTCCATCGCTTTCCAAATATAGGCAAGGTCTACATCACTGTTCGCGCGCGCTCCCAGGAAGAATCAGAAGCGAGATTCTGGAACAACATTATTACTGAGCCGCCATTCGATCCCCTGCGCGAGCGTTATGGCGCTGCGCTCGACGGATTCATTAGCGATAAGGTGGTGGTCAAAGGCGGCGATATCGCTGAGACCAACTTCGGCTACAGCGAAGAAGAGGCCCAGGCGATCGCCGATGATATCGACGTCATTCTCAACTCAGCGGGCAATGTCACATTCAATCCAACACTTGAAAGCGCACTTAGAACAAACGTAGTCGGAACGCAAAACGTGATCGCGTTTGCCCGCCGCATGAAACGACCGGCGCTGGTCCACGTCTCAACGTGTTTCGTTGCGGGCAATCGATCCGGTGCCGTTTGGGAAAGCGATCCAGTTCTCGGCTACTTCCCGCGCCGAAATGAATTGGCGGGGGTTGAGTTCTCCGTGGATCAGGAGATTGCCGATTGTGCGAAGCTGGCTGACCGGGTGCGCGAAGAAGCCCGCGACGCAATGATGACAGCGCAGTTCCGCGATCTAGCTCGCAAACGTTTGAATGAAGAAGGACGCGACGTCGATGATCCTGACGCGCTCGGTTTGGCTGTAGCGCGAGAAAGAAAAGTCTGGACACGAACACGACTGACAGACCTTGGCGTCGAACGCGCGGCGTGGTGGGGTTGGCCCAACATCTACACCTACACAAAGTCGCTTGGCGAACAACTCGTGGCTGCCGAGCCGAATATGACTCGTAGTATTGTTCGCCCAAGTATTGTTGAATCAGCTCTCAGTTATCCATTTCCTGGTTGGAATGAGGGTTTCACCACAACCGCACCAATCATTTTTCTGGTCCGTAAAGGTCAAACGCAGATTCCTGCCAATGAAAAACTGATCCTCGATATCACTCCAGTTGATCAAGTCGCTTCAGTGATGCTGGCGGTCGCCGCTCAGGTGTGTGTCGAAGAACCGAGGTTGGTCTATCAAGCAGCAACCGGTGATTCCAATCCAAACAACATGGAAAGGATCATCGGATTTGTTGGCTTGGATAAACGACGGCACTTTCAGGAAAAATCTACAGGCATCAAACTTTGGAATCAGGTCACCGCGCGGATGGAGCCCCGTCCCGTGACGACAACAACTTACGAGCGAACTTCGGTGCCGATGTTCAACTCTGCGGCGAAGAAAGCTACGTCGCTGCTGGATCGGGCAAGACCACGCTGGGGCGGCGGCCGCATGGTAGAAGTAATCGATCGGATGAAGAGCAGTATCGAGCGTGTCGAAGATCTGACTCGCGAAACAAGTGAAGCCTTCGACATGTTTCGACCGTTCACGGTGGAGAACGCCTATGTCTTTCGGTGCGACAACGTTCGATCGCTTTTCGAACGCATCAGCGAAGACGAGCAAACGTTGTTGGATTGGAGTCCGGAAAAACTCGACTGGTACCACTACTGGCTAAATGTTCATCTTCCCGGTCTAACGAAGTGGGTGTTTCCCACTCTGGAAGATGAAATGCGAGCGAAACCGAAACGCGTCTACACATATCGAGATCTGTTGGAACTCTTTGAGACCTCAACGAAGCGACACGCAACTCGCGTTGCGATGCGTATCGAACGCGATGGGCGGAAAGAGCAGTATACCTACGCGGATGTACGCGAACTCGCGACGCGTGTGGCCGGTTTCCTCGCCAGCCAAAACATCAAGCACGGCGACCGTGTGATGCTTGTGAGTCACAACGCTCCTGAATGGGGCATGAGCTACTTCGGTGTCTTGAAGGCTGGCGCCACTTGCATCCCTTGTGATCCCGACAGCTCGACCAACGAGATACTCACATTCGCCAGAGCAGGAAATGCTGCTGGCCTAATCTTGAGTAAAAAAATCGAGGCAGAACATCCGGATCTTCGTGAGCGTCTCGCCGAACAGGGCTCGACAGTTGTTTGGACGTTCGACGAGCTCTTCACTCTGCCGGACGAGAAAACCGAAGACGAACGTCTCAGCCTCCTACCACAAAAAGTTCACGCGCAAACTGTTGCATCCCTCATTTTTACTTCCGGCACGACGGGACAACCAAAAGGTGTGATGCTCTCACATCGAAATCTCACGAGCATGGTCTCGATGCTCTCGTCAGTTTTCGACATGACAACACGCGACGGTGTTCTTTCTGTCCTGCCGCTGCACCATACCTTCGAGTTTTCGACCGGCTTTCTAACGCCGTTGAGCCGAGGTGCACAGATCACATACTTGCCGGAACTGACAAGTGATGCGCTAGCGAAGTCGATTAAGAATGGACACGTGACGGGCATGGTCGGCGTACCTGCGTTATGGGAGCTGTTGCATCGTCGGATTAAGAATCGTCTATACGAACGGAGTGAGTGGATTGGCAAAACCGCGGACAACTTGATGCGGGGGAACGCGTGGCTCCGCGACAACACGCCGTTCAATTTTGGCCAGGTTCTTTTCTATCCGATTCATGAAGGACTTGGCGGTCGCATTCGTTACCTCATCAGCGGCGGCTCCGCCTTGAGCGACAAAATACAACGCGACTTTCAAGGTCTCGGTTTCACGATTCTCGAAGGTTATGGTTTAACCGAAGCCTCGCCTGTGCTGACTGTCACACGACCAGAGAATCGCATGTTGACTGGATCGGTAGGCAAGCCATTGCCGGGCGTCGAAGTTCGCATTGCCGATCCCGACAGTGCTGGAGTGGGCGAAGTCGTCGCGCGTGGACCAAACGTCATGCTCGGTTACTATGAAGACGAAGCCGCAACGAAAAAGACGCTGGTGGATCGATGGTTGTACACCGGCGACCTCGGACGTGTTGACGACGATGGAAACTTATATCTCGTTGGAAGATCAAAGGAGATCATCGTCGATACCAACGGCAAGAACGTCTATCCAGATGAACTGGAAGAGCTCTACGGCAATTCATCGTACATCAAGGAACTGAGCATCGTCGGTTTGGCTGAAGGCATTGGCGAAAAGGTGGCGTGTCTTGTTGTGCCTGATGATGAATACGACATCACGCTATCGCGGACTGAACTCCATCGCTTGATCGAAGAACATTTCCGCGAGGTGTCTGCTTCCCTGCCCTATTTCAAACGCGTAAAAGTTCTGCATTTCACCGACATCGAGCTGCCAAGGACTGCGACAAGAAAAGTTAAGCGACGTGAAGTAGTACGCATCATGGGCACGCTTGAAGAGAATGAGAAGGCCGGCCGCAGCAAAGCTGAAGACTCAGTCGACAAAGACTCGATGTGGTTGATGGGGATTGTCGCGTCCGTCGCCACCCGACCGCGGGCCGAAGTATCCATCAATTCTCGACTCAGTGATCTGGGTTTTGACAGCTTGATGTTTGTCGAGCTGGCAACGGCGATTGAAAACGCCGGTGGCTCTATCACAGCACCCGAGCGATTCAATGAAGTTCAGGACATGAAGGAACTTCTCGGTGTAGTCAATCGTCGCCGTGGCGCGGTCAGGAAAGAAGAGACAAGAACTGACGCCAGAAAAGCAGATGATGAGATCTACATTCCGTCGCTTGTTCGCGAGGTCGGGAACCGCGCTGGTGATGTGCTGCAAAAAGCTTTCTACAATCAATTTCTCCGCACACAGTATGAAGGTCGCTCGAACATTCCGCCGCATACGAACTTCATCGTCGCAGCCAATCACTGTTCACACCTGGATATGGGATTGACGAAAATGGCGCTGGGTGAATCTGGCAAGGATCTCGTCGCGCTTGCAGCAGCCGATTACTTCTTCGACACGAAGTACAAGCGTGCGGTAATGGAAAACTTTACAAACCTGGTCCCAATGGAACGTACGGGGTCGCTTCGACAGTCGCTGCGACACGCGCGTTCGTTCCTGGATCGCGGATATAACGCGCTGATATTCCCTGAGGGCACGCGCTCGATGACCGGTGAAATGGCTGACTTTAAACCGGTGATCGGCTACCTCGCCTTGCACGCGCGCGTCGGCATCCTTCCGATGTATTTGCACGGGACTTATCAGGCGATGCCCAAAGGTTCGACGCTCATTAAGAGTCGAGATGTTGGTGCGCGCATTGGACGGTTCCTGCCAATTGAGGAATTGGAAGAACTGACCCAGGGAATGCCCCGGTCCGAAGCATATCGATTGATCGCTGCGCTGGTTCGGCATGAAGTGGATCGCTTGCGAACTCGCTCACGTGATGCATTTGACGCGACGGGATTACGAAAACAATGGAAGGCGGAACGTCACTCTCATTTAGTGGAAGATAATGAAGAGACTGCAGCGTCTCTCACGCGGTGATTCATCATGCGAAGATTTGGCAAATACATTGTTACATCTCTGATCACATTCACTGTCGGTCTCATCTGCTCATTTCTGACTCACGGTCAGCCGTTCTCTTCCAGGTACGTTCAACAGCGCCCAGCTGCGCCCCTTGAAGTGGAAACGAGCCCTCAGCGCGTTTCCAGTGTTGTGGGACACGGGCTTACGAGCGACGGCTTCGAGACGCATTATTTCGAATATCGTTACTCTAATGGAGCCTATCTTCAGCAATCCAGTACCTTTTACCGATCACCCCAGCATGCAACAGCAGAACTTCAAAAACGTATCCAGCAGGCTTCTGAAATCATCGGCCGCGAGCCTCTTTTCGATGAACAGGGACAACAGATTGGAGAGAGAGTAGTAGCGAGATTCCCATTGCAAAGCGAGTCAGATACTGCAAGCGCCGAATTGCTATGGACCGAGCACGGCAGATTCGTTATTCAAAAACGTAATTCTCTGACCGATATTCTGGACGATTTCTACTCGAAGCGGTGATGTTTCGACATGCCTGCAAAACGTCCTACCAAACGCACCGCTCAGATAACCGCCAATTCCGGCTCTAAACGACGAGCCGCGATTGAGAAGCGTCCACGTGCTTCGATCTTGATAACCGGAGGCACGGGTTTTCTGGGATCACACCTCGTCCGCCAACTCATTGACGAAGGTGTGAAAGATGTTCGCGTGATGGCGACGTCTATTCCTGACTGGCTGGTCGATCTTGGCGTCGAAACTTTTGAAGGATCGATAACGAAGCCGGACGACGTGAAAAGAGCGGTCGAGGGAATCGGAGAGATCTACCATCTTGCGGGCAAAGTCTCCCGCGATCGCGACGATGCGCGCGAGATGTACCAGATACACGTGGAGGGCACAAGACTGCTCTGCGATGCAGCGAAGGCAGCGGGCGTGAAGTCGATTGTGCTCGCGTCGACCAGCGGAACAATTGCAGTCACAAAAGACGGTGACGTGATACCGGATGAATCGAGCCCAGTACCACTCGATATCATCGCGCGCTGGCCCTACTATGCGAGTAAGGCGTATCAGGAGATGGCCGCGTTGGAACGGTTCAGCGGTAAGGGATTGCGACTGGTGATTATGAATCCGAGCTTGCTCCTTGGACCGGGTGACGACCGGCTAAGCTCTACTAAAGTGATCCTCGATTTCATGTCGAAAAAGATTGGAGCAGTGCCGTCGGGTGGCGTGAGTTTCGTTGATGCACGCGACGCTGCTGCGACATTTCGTGCGGCCGCGAAGAAAGGCCGACACGCTGAACGTTATTTACTCGGCGCCGCTAATTGGACGTTCTCAAAATTCTTCGGACGTCTTGAGCGACTAACAAAAATTTCGGCGCCATGGGTGACTTTACCCTCGAAAGTGGCTGTGACTGGCGCTCAACTGGTGGATTCATTCTTCAAGCAGTGGGATCTCGCGTCGCCAGTTCATCCCGGTGAAATTGAGATGGCCCAGTACTTCTGGTATCTGAACTGTGCTAAGGCTAGCCGCGAACTCGGCTTCCGACCGCGCGATCCAGGTGAGACACTGCATGACACCGTTGTGTATCTGCGTGAGAATTTTCTGGGTAGTAATGCGTTTAGGAAATGATGTGCGACTACTGATCCGTAGTGGCAAACATCAGTACCGTAACGCGGTAGCCTGGGGTTGTTTTGAGAGTCGGATCACTGCAACTTAATAAAGACCCGAGGCTACCGCGTTACGGTACTGACTGTTTGCCACTACATTGTGGACCTGCTTTTTACTCCCCTAACGCTGCATACTTAAACAGCCTGAATCTGTACTTCTGTTGCGCGCGGATGTTTGCAGCGATCACGCCGTGCAGGTTGTCATCCCACTTTGCGTATTGATCGATAAACCGATCTGCAGCAGCCTTATCGCCCTGGTTCTGCACCTCCAGCGTTCTCTCTAACATCTTTCCAACTACGTCGTGGTATTTGTCGTAGTGAATTCTCAGCGTCTTGGTTGCTGGATCAAACGACAGCAGTCCATTCTCCAAAAAGAAATTCCATTGCATCAACTGCATTGTGTTGTAAGGCTGATCACGCCGTGGCCGATTGTTCTGAAGCACGCGCAAAATGCCTCCTGCATAAACACTGCGCAACTGTGCATCCGTGTAATAGCCCTGCTTACGCAATGCGTCGGCGACAAATAAAGAAACCAGATCGGCTTTCATCTCTTCAAGCGTGTTCGAATCGTCTTGAAGCGCTTCGTCCAGGTCTCGGCCATCCTTTGTTTGATCAACTCCGAGATAATGTCCGACCTCGTGCCACAGCGTGCGATAAAAACCCCCTTCGTTCGTCAGCGCCTTTGCCTGCTCCTCACCAACGGCAGCAGCGAACGTGCGCGAGGTCCCTTCGAAGATGTTTGGATCGCGCATGATGTTTGCTCGTAAAAGGATGGTCCGGCCGTAACGGCGTGCAAGATAACTTTCGTTGGGGAGGATTGTTGCCGTGTTGCCTCCGCGCGCCTGACCAAAATCGGCCACGACGTCGTACACACCCACCGGGATATCTTCGCGAACCTTCTTGTGCTGCTTGTAAGGCAATGAATCTTCAAGTGTCTGCAGGCCCTTCATCGCCTGACGCAGCGCTGTCGTCTCCTGCTGTCGCGTCATTAACAAACTGAACGCGAAGAATGTCTTCACACCATAGAGCTCGTCGTCGTAAGTTTCATACGAGCCTATTTGTGCGTTTAGATTCTTGAAATGCCCGGTTACCCAGCTCGCGTCGCCTGACTCGTAATCGTTTGTCAGCAAGTCGCGCGCGCGATTGCGAAGATACCTGGCAAACTCATCATCATCTCTCTGAACAGCATCAGCCGCGTCGCTCAGTAAGCGATGCGCTTTCATCAAATCGTCTGCGTAGGCAACCGAGTAAGGCACGACGTAGAATCCCGATTGTGCACGCTGCGTCGATCGTTCAAGAGCCTCGAGTTGCGGCATCAACTTTGGATGTAACGTGGTGAGCGCCGGATACCGGCGTAGTCGCGCGATATCGTCGCGAAGGTTTTTCAGACTTGCAACGCGAACAACGCTACGCAGATCGAGGATCTCCTCGCGTCGTTGACTGTTGTCCGGCACTGTTACCAGCCATCGGTCAATCTCTTCTTTCGTGACCTTCCACGGGTAAACATTTTTCCCAGGAGCCAGCGCATCTACTGGAAGAAATGGCTCACGTTTGTTTTCAAGTGTGGTAGCAATCGGGCCCTGAAACAAACGATAGAGTGTTAATAGATTCTGCGTGCGTGGTGTGGAGCCGGTCTGCTTATCGAGCTGCTGGAGCGCGCGATACGAGGAGATTGCTTCGGGATGCCGTTGCTCCTCATAGAGTTTTTGGAAGATGTTTCCGACTTCGAGAAGCTTTGCAATCGCGGTTCGCTCGCCCGCACTTAACCGGGACAGATCCGGAGCGAGCGTGATCGTTTGCGTCTTGTCGATGATCGGCTGAGTCTTCTCAATTGGCCAATAACCGTTCGACGCATTCTGCTGTGGTTTCATACGTGAATTTGTCTGGGCGGTTGAAATGACAACGATGGATAGTACGAGTGTGGTGGCTACAAATTTATGCATGTCTTCCTCGCGAGTTGATAAGGTCATTCTTAAACTATCTTTCACTACTAGTCCAATCGCCACTAAAAACCGGCTACGTGCATGATGTCAGCGATAAACATTCAATGAAATAATTCAAGATCAATAAAGTGCAGTTAGGAAGGGTGTACCCCCGCGCAAGAGTCGATTGATCCAACGTTGAATTAATTGGATCTCAGCGGGGGCAAGCCACCCTTCCTTACTGCGCTTAACTAGCTTGACTTGTTTCAGTGAACATTGACCACTGATGTTTAGTACGTCGAACCTTTTTTCATCATTCTGGCTAACTTTCTTTGCGACAGATTTTTCTTACTGTTGTCGGCCGCGCCCGGTTTTTCAAAGCTTTCGGGGAAATTTCGAACCACTTCCGAATCGGCATTCGCATTGCACAGAAGATGGCGATGCGAACGGTGCTGACAGGATTGCAGCGTCGAATCGAACGCATGCGTAGGCGGCGGAAGGTTGGACGTGCTTATGACATGGCGCTCGAGATTGCTCGAGTGTTGCCTGTGGGCGCTAGCGTTCTTGATGTGGGCTGCGGCAACGGCTTCATCGCACATCATCTCAGCAGCATTCTCAAATCAAGAATAGTTGGGCTTGATGTTTGTGGTGGTCCAGTTGCCAACATCGACTATCTGCCCTACGACGGTCGCCACTTTCCTGTTCAGGATGCAACGTTCGAAGCCGTCTTGCTCTGTTATGTGCTGCACCACGCGCAGGATGCGTCACTTGTACTCAACGAAGTGATTCGCGTCTTAAAACAACGCGGCATCGCGATTATCTACGAAGACATGCCCGACCGCTGGCCAGATCGCGCCGCTTGTTGGCTTCACAATCAACAATGGGCGAAGCGCACTGGTGCGTGCACCTTCCGCTCAGGAACTGAGTGGCGTCAACTATTCTTATCTTTGGGATTTGAAGTCGTTTTCGAACGCGAGCTGTCGCGCTGGCGCAACCTTGCTCATCCAGTGTCGCGAAGATTCTTTGTATTGAAGATAGATGGCAGGGATAATATCGCACGCCAAAAGAGCGACGCAGTGCGTTCCGACAACCGAATGATAGAGGAGTCTGTGGCTGCGTAAACCCAAGGAAGACTAGGACACTACAGGCTGAAGCCTATGGTGTCTCTTATTCACGGCCGCGAGCTCAATCAAAACACACCCAGCTGCCTGTTCATCCTCATGAAGTCGAAGTTATTCCAGGCTTCCACAATCTTGCCGTCGCGGATGCGCACGATTGTCATTCCCGTAAAGTCGACGGGCGCCTTGGTTGCAGCGAACCCCAGGTGATCACCCTGATGTTTACCGCGAACACTACAGCGAGCGGCCACTTTGTCGCCCTCTGCAATCATTTCTTCAACGGTGATGGTCATATCCGGGAATGCGCCGCGAAACGTGGTATGCAGATCTCTAAAACCAGATGGCCCGATTGGTTCTGCCGGGTTGTCCGTAAGTCCATACGCCAGACCGTCAGCGGCAAACATCTCATTGATCGCATCCACCCGACCTTGATTCCACACCTGATCAAACCAACGTTGCACTAGCCGTTTGTTCTCTTCCGACATCGTTGTTTTCCTCTCTCAGTTTTTAAGGCAAGATTGCGGCAATAATCATCTCGTACGGTAAGTTGACCGAGACTTCCGTCGCGCCGTTCTGTTGAGCAATTACATAGACCTCTGCAAGATTAATTCGAGGAATGCCGAGCACGTGCAAGCGTCCTCCCTGAGGCAAACTCAGAAGTCGATTCGCCGGCTCTGTTCCTTTGACGAATACCATCCGACGAGGTGCGGCATTTACTGCCTCATCTTCATCGCTCGTCGATTCATAAACGTTCGCCAGCACGAGATGTCCGTCGCTGACTTCTTTTGGGGCACCTGCGAGTTCAATGTAGAAGTCGGCATAGTTGTATATGCTTTTCTTACTGGCAATCATTATCGCGGTATTGCTTGCTTTGATCGTACACTCGAGCCCCTCGTAATAAGGAAAGGCTGTCTCTGCCGGATAGGCTTCATAGATCTTCGGTGGTGTCGCCGTACTTTTGATCTCGGCGAATGTACTCAGCACGTCAATCCCCGAAAACTTTGTGATTGGATGTATCTCCGCTACATGATCGGGATTTGAATCCGTCGACACCGGAAACGTGTTGCCCTGAATGTGATTTGTGTTGCCGGGATGCTCAAACCAAACTCGCCAAGCGCCGGTTACGCTGATCGCCTGCTCGGGAATGGTATCCAACAAGCGTTGGATTGCGGTTGGCGCGAAGCGGGCGTTCATAATCTCAGCGACCAACGGAAGCTTGAAGACGCTGTCGCGTCCAGCCATATGAATATCGCCGTCCTCACCGCTACGCGCGATACCGTGAGGCTTGGCATCATCCGGATAATGATCGACATTAAGATTAGTCGTCATCGTGGCTCGGTCTTTGTATCGCTGGACAAACGTCTTGTTGAGAGCAAGCGTTATCTCAGCCCGACAGACGCCACTGAGCGTAATTAGTAGAAGCAGTGCAACTAGCGGACGTGCTTTCATCAGTAATCGCATCTTCTTATTCCTTAAGCTGTCTTATCGGCCGGCGCCATCTTTGGTTTTTCTGGTCTCTTTGGTTTCTCATCCGGCGCCTTCCCTGCTGACCGAATGTTTACAAACTTATTCAGAAGATCGAACCAGAACGGGGCGCCGAGACAGATCGCGAGGATCGTTAGGATCCAACCGAGTATGCGTTCGAGCCAAGCACGCTTTGAAGTGTCTTGCATTGCATTCTGCCAGCCAAGAACCTGGCCCAATAGTGCCTGTTCTTCAGGCGAGACTGTATTGCCTTCGTTGGAAGTAATTTGCGGGTTTGTTGGGTCGTCAGGATTTGGATATTCAACGGTGACCGATGGTCGCGGTTTCTGTGCGCGAATCTTCGCTTCCTCGACAACAGCAGTACGCAGAACTGGGTCTCGCCAAAGCCTTCGCGCGATCTGAACTGTATCGGCATTCGACAGCAACGTAATTGAGATCGCGAGCACGACGGTCCAGATCTGCGTCTTACGTTTGTACCAGCCCGTGACGCGGTCCATCGCATCTTCGAACCATCCTTCGATTGCGAGCTGCACTTCGCCGAGATTTCTCCCTGTGTTGTGAACCACCGCAAGAAGAGACTCCTTTACTCCACCCTCGGGGAGCGCCTTAAGGCCGGCCTCAATGTCACCAACATCAAGCCGGCCGGGGCGATCCTTTGTAAGCAGGTCGACGACTACAGTCGAAAATGTGCGCGCTGGAAGGTATGCCGGATGTCGATTGTCTCGCATCATGCTCGTAATCAACCCGTGCTTGTAGAATTCTTCAAACAAGGCCAGGGGGTCATTCTTAGCCCCGCTCGTCGGCTGGTTTCCCAGCAACTGACGAATGCCTTCCTTCAAGAGGTTTCCACGTGATTTCGTCACCCCTGACAAAATCTCGTTCGCTGAAGTGCAAATGATTGCCAACAATAGGTAGACGAAGACCAAACCTATAGCAACGTCCAGGACAGTCGAACCGAACATTCCGGCCATGATGCCTCCTCGGGTTTATTGGACTGAAGACTCAGTTGAGCCCAGGTTGGCGCAGAAAAACGGCGTCAGATAACAGAGGACCAACCGCGGGAATGCGAGGGCGGCAAAACGATACGGCAACTTTAATGAAGTTTCAAGACTTATGAATCGAGGGCAATGATTCCGCGCGATAACAAACTGCGCATCATTCTCAAGCTATCAGCCTCGCGAAAGGGACAGATTGAAAGGATCGACTGGATGTCCCACGTCCCATTGATTCGCGAAAGAAGAAAGCCTTCCTGCGGGTGAAGTTGTTCGCTCGTTAGATCGGTAGTTGAGACGGTAATTCGCGGAACGGCTGTGGGAGATAATTCGGATGTATAAACCTGATCGACAAACTTGGTCTCCGCTTGAATGAGAAGTTCCTGCGCTTTGGTATTGTTTGGCTCGAGCTGTAGCGCGCTTTGAAGGATAGTCATCGCCACTTCGGGATCATCGGCCAGTTTGCCTTGCGCCGACCTGATCAAATCTGACGTGCCGGGCACGTCGTCAACTTCAACCGATCCAGCCGAGAATGGTTCCGGCAGTTCTCCGGCGACGCGAGCAAAACCCTGGCTGACCAGGTCGTGTAACAATGAATACACGTGAAATGAAGATGCATGCATGTGATAACAGATCTCGGCGACCGACATGCGCTTCTCAACAAACTGCAGAGCGTGTTGCAGTTCCTTACTGACGTTCAGTGAAGACGACCAGTTACTTCCCGGCTCCAGAATGCTGCGGTCAGAAGGTACGAGTGTCTTGTAACGCGCTAACTCATCGATGCGATAGATTCCCTCCATGATCACCGTTGTTGGCTGAACCTGAACTTTAATCAAATCCGCCGGCAATGGTTCTTCGTCGTAGAACTGAAACTGCCCGTCGTTCCAAACGAACAGGTCGAAAATCGCATCGAGCGTGCGGATGCGCAACACTTCCAGCACGTCTTTTTCGGTGAGTATCCCGAGATGGATCAGCGCTTCACCCAATCTTACACCCGATCTTCTCTGCGCTTCTCGCGCGAGTTGTAGTTGGGTTTCGTCGACTTTTGCGTAATGAAGCAATACCTGCCCCAGGTACTCACGCGGATCATTTGAGCGGGAACCGACGATTAAGCCGTTTTGAAAATAGACTTGCTTGCTGATCTTTCCGCGATCAAACTTCAACGTCCCACTCTTACGACCTGAACCAAGAAACTGGAGCAGGTCGCTGAGGCTCATTGTTTCCAGCGTACCCTGAATAGACATCTCGACCTTGTTCTATCGAATTTGCGCCGCTAATTGTTCACGAGGTGAGGGACTCCGGGGCGGGGCTTTCGGCTCGCGAATTACTGGATTAACAATACACTACAGAGAGTACATGCTCTACAGTGCGTGATTCAAGACCATTTTCATTCTTCCACGAGATCCGCGGATATCGGAGCAGTTGGGCCTGCCTCTTTGGCGATTTGCAACAGGAGGAGAAGTTTTTCGTGTTGTTCGTCGTTGAGATCGACAAATCGAACGCCGAAACCAAAACCCTGCCGGTGATGACGTACCTCTCCTTCAAGGTATAACCAATCACCGTCAGGAAGTAACACACGAAACGCGACGATCTCACCTGTCATCACCTCCCCCACCGTGTCGAGATAACAACCACCTTCGGAAAGATCTGCCACACGCGCTGACGTCCGCGCTTGCTCGCGATCCCAAACAGCATCGAGATTAACACTCAGCCGGGGTTTTTCTCTTCGATCGTCCATAGGGGAAAGCCAATGATAAGACTTTTTCGAGTGAAGGCGGGAAGAAAAATCGGATCTCTCGCTCAATCTGATCGTCGCTGCCACCGATGGTCTTGCGCACCTGTACCCTCATTTCGCAGATCTAACGCGCAACGCTTCGGGTATCACCTGGAATGTGGCAGGCAAACGCCCTGGTAGCTCGCCGTCTACTTCAATTCCAATGTTGTCAGACTTGTTTGCCGCCCGAACATAAACCTTTCGGGCGAGAGCATGACTTACTTCCGGCATTGAGAGATGAGAACCGAGATAGAGACGCGGCGCACTCGTAAATATTTTAAGAGCACTCAAGTCACCGACGCTGACTACGTCCAGCCGTCCATCCGCTAGCTTAGCGTCGGGCGCAATCTTCATTCCACCACCAAAGTATCGAGCGTTGGCGATGCAAAGGTTTGCGACTGTGAGATGACGTTCGTGAGAATCGTCGAGTTGAACTACGAGCCGTGAACGATCGGAGCGCGCCGCTGTATGCAGCAACGCGGCGCCAAAAGAGACGCGACCGCCAAGCCATGCAGGCGTGTTGTCCGGCAACCAGTCCGGCGCTCCACTTTTCACGCGCTCGATAACATGAGTGCTCATTCCACAGGAGGCCACACCAAGAAAGTAACGATTCGCATCACGACCATCGCCGTCGATGAAAGAAACTCTGCCAACATCGATCCGTCGCGTGCGACCTTCACGAAGCATTCTGGCTGCGTTCCGTGATTGCGCTGGAATCTCTAGAGTTCGCCGGAAGTCGCCACCTGTACCGCTTGGTAAAATTCCCAGCTCCACGTCTTTGCCCGAACTAAGAATTCCATTAGCTACTTCTGAAATCGTTCCATCACCGCCGCACGCAACGATCAACTCAACCCCCGACCGGGCTGCTTCACTTGCAAGGTCAGTTCCCTGTCCCGAGCGTTCTGTGAAAGCAACAGTGAACGAGCCGAAGTGCGTTCGCAGATCACTGGCAATCTGCGGCCAGGCTTTCCGCGTAGAGCCGCTAGCGGATT
>DATIBJ010000176.1:0-6829 GCA_035457565.1 Pyrinomonadaceae bacterium
CGCGAAGATGTCGAACTGCGCGGGTATAATCCGGAAGCGGGTGTTAGTCGATGTCAATGTCGTTTCCTCCTAAACGTGGTTGCATGCACCACTCATTTTAGAGTTGCGACCTGACATTCAGCATACCTGTCTCCCGTTCTGTGGTTGAGTCCGATGCACCAGCCCGACTCGTAGAGTTGCATTACGGCGAGGCAGAGCATCGCCTCGCATCGAGCGGCAAGCGGTATCACAAGAAGTCCAATCGTCAGTAACGAACAAACTCAACTGTGTTGGCGGCACGCGCCGGTTCTCGAAACCCGTCCACCCATTTTTGCGAAGCTTTGGTGTCGTACTTCTCGGCGAACGCCTCGCTGACTGAATCGCGAATTCGAGCACTTCGCACTTGTTTCGCCTGCACAGTAATCTCAATCTTCTCCAGCTGAATTGTTCCGGTCGGTTCCTTCTTGAAGGCGCGGAACCATCCTGTCGGCTTATCGCTCCAGGAACGCGCAAACACTCTATCACCTACAACGACTACCCAAACACCCGTGTGTCGATGTTCAGTGCCCGCGCGCACGCCAATGATCTTCGCCTTCCGGAACGCCTCGACGATCTTGGGAGAAAACTTCTGATCCTTTACCATGGTTCTTCCCAGAAACTGATGTTCGTACGCTTCAGTTTGTCGTTCATGTCCTAAAACACTCAAGCTCCCAGAAGCTCGGCAAGCCAATGTCCGATATGCTTCAGCTTGTCGTGATCATGCCCGACGCTCAAGCTCACAGAATGTGTCGCGTGAGATTGCTTGCCGACCTTCTGGGAGCTTGAGTGTTTACATCAAAACGGAAACGCGTGCATAAAGGTATCGAGATCTGCTTCGCCGCCTTTAGCACTGGCGGAAAAATAATAGTTGCCGCGCGTCCAGGCAAAGAACACGCCCGATTCGTTGTCGACCTTCAGATAACTGGGCTCGGTTCCAATCGAGCCGAAGCGTGGATCCGTGGGAAACTGGTTGGTTGTTTCGGTCGCGGCCGTGTCGAGTGTCGCCTGTGTATTCGCCGCGCTGCTGTTAACGGCAAACTCAATAAAGATTTCTTTCGAACCATCTTTGTAAGTTGCATACACAGAGCTGCCATCAACTTCGATTGGCGACGGTGCCACGCCACGCTGATCCGAGCGTTCGAGTAACGTCCGGGTATATGGTCCAACCTGTTTCGGCAAGAGCTCATCGAGATTAAGGCCAGCCGGCATCGGACGCTTTTCAATTTCATAAGGCGCACTATGATTGAGTGGTTTGATTTCTCCTCGTGGTTGCGGAGTTGACGTCGTCGGTTTGTTAGCATTCGGCGTTTCGTCAGTTTCGACGCGGACAAAGAAAACAGTTGTCTGTTTGTTTTTCTCGTCTTGCGCGGCGACGATCATGAGGCCTATACCGCGTTTGTTCTCGGTCTTCATGAAGAAGCAAGCGACGCCCGAGAAACCGTACTGTTTGCCATCCAAGCACGTCGACTTCTGGCTTGGATCCCACTTAGCAAAACTGGTCATGCGTTCGTTGCTGTAGAAGTTCTTTACGTCGTCAGCTGATTTCGGCGTTGCGAAGACGGCCCAATCGCCGGTACTTGGCGTCTTGTCTTCGCCTTCTTTATTGAGACGGTAGAGATTGTTTAATGCCGTGCGCATCAGGAGATGGATGTAGACCGGCAACTCGGCTTCAGACGACGTCATGCCATCCATGCGGGGCACGTCGCTCCACAAGTCGCCGACTCTCTTCAAATTCTTATCTTCAGTAAATTTGCTGATGATACGGCGGCAGGAGATAGCCGAAAGAAGTAAGGCAAGGAAGAGAATTGTCGCGACAGATTTTTTCATACTTGGTTTACTTCTCTAAACGAGCTTTCTTTCGCACGGCTTCGACCATTCTCGTCAGACCGTCCACGACGATTTGAGGTTGGAAGAGATGAATTTCGTGTCCGCTTCCCTGAGCGATGATGTGCGCGCTGTTGGAACTCAGAAAATCGAGACGTGCGGCAGCGCCTTCTCGCGAACGTCGCGCCGCCTCGGTGGCCACGGGATCACTCGATAGCACCAGCACCGGGAGCGCGCCAAGAGGATACGCTTTGGCATCGGTTTCCTCGAACTCTCGCAGAAACTCTTTCCGCCACGACAGATCGGCTGCAGGACCAGCCTTGGCCGCATCCCACTTCTCCCACAACTGGACGTCGAGCCACAAACGGACTCCTTGTAACTCCGTAGACAGTCGATCAAACGGCGCACTCTCGCTTGTCGGCCTCGGTCCCTTGTCAACAGTCGGCGGCAATGGGTAAGCCGAGCGCAGTTCGGCTTCCGTGAAATCCCAGAGCAGCGCACCTTTGTCTCTAATCATCTTGCCGACTCTATTGGCGCTATTTGCGAAGACGAGACCGGCAACATCTTTCGGAAATGCGCGTTGATAGGCTCGAATGAAAATGCCGCCGATTGATGCGCCCACAAGTACATAAGGTCCTCTTTCTTTCGCCCGTCTCAAAAGTATGTGGAAATCCATTACCGTTTGCTCAACCGTTTCGTCAGCAGGCCCGGAATCACTCCACGCCAATCCTGCGCGATCGTACGAGCAAACTCTCGTGATGGTCGCCACTTTCGGTTGGACCAAGTCCCAGTCGATTGAAAATGCACGGCCACCCGCCATCAGAATTACTGTAGGGCCGCCTTTACCAGTGCAGTTGAGGTGCAGTTTGCGTCCGCCAACATCAATCATTCGTCCCGGTGGCGGATATTTTGGGCGTGACGGCTGAGCGTGGAACTGCGCAGTCGATAAAACGAAGATCCATAACGCTAGTAAGCACCGCATGGTTAGAAGGATGAACGATGAGGGATGAAATCGACGCGGGGACTGGGAGACGCGGTGATACGGAGAATCACCGTGTCTCCGCGTCGCCCCTCTCCGCGTCGGTTCAACCCTCATCCTTCATCCTTGCCTTCTTACTTCTTGAACAGATTCGCGAACGCCTGACGAGCGTCTTTGGGCGCACCCGACGAAGTTTCGCGCTCAACTACCGTTCGTGATTCAAACAGTTCGCACATGTTCTTCGCGTTCTTATTCACGATTCGGGCAGTGATCGGCTTGCGACATTCGAAACGCGCGCCCGGATCGAAGTAGTTACACTGACGACACGTATGCAGGTCCCCATTACATTTTTCGCAAGCACTTGCGAGGTTGATACTCTTCGCGATCACCGCGCCACATGAAGCGCACTTCACCTTCTCACCAAATGCCATCATCTTGGGTGAGCGCGGACCTTCGCGATCGCGCGGTGACTGCGGTGGCTTTGGTTGCGACTTTGATCGTTGCGGCTCCCGATCGTTGTCCATGTAGCCGCGCTGGCGATATTTCCGGTCACTCATGTTATTAACTCCAGTTGGTTGAATTAGCGCTTTGTAAATCCGTGCGCTTCGAGCCAGTAATAGAACGCGTCAATCCAATGGTCGCTGCTAGTCCCTTGTTTTCGCATACCAAAACCGTGACCGCCGGTGCCGAAAATATGGGCCTCGGGTTTGTGACCAGCGGCTCGGAGCGCGTCGTAGAATTTGATGATCTGTGCGAGTACTAATGGATCGTCCTGCGCCCAGGCCATGAACATTGGCGGTAGTTTGGCAGGAATGTTTGGCATTACGCCGAACGGACCCCCATAGATCATCGCCGCAATGCTTGGCCGTAAGGAATTATCAGGTTGGAGCAAGGCGCCGCTTACAACCATTGCGCCGGCTGAGAAGCCTAAGAAGCCGATGCGATCCGGAGCTACGCCCCATTCGCTCGCATGTTGTCGAACAACTTTGATTGCCTGAATACCATCGGCAATTCCAAACTTGCTGACCTCATCCATATTCAATCCGGCCGGAATGCCTTCACCCTTTTTCTCAGTGATTCGGTATTTGAGTACGAACGCGGCGATGCCCCTTTGCTGAAGCCAGCGGGCTACTTCATTACCCTCCACATCAATTGCTAATGCCACGAAAGCGCCGCCGGGCGCGATGATAATGCCAGCGCCAGTTGCTTTTGATTTGTCTGGAACGTAAGCGGTCAAGGTCGGTGTGACGACGTTGAAGACAACAGCACCGATCGGTGTATCGGCAACCGTCATTTCTTTGTGCGTCCAACTCTCAGATCCAGGAGGAACGCCTGGCCAGATGTTTAAGGTCTGTGATTCTGAGGGGCAGGGAAGCAGGACGATAACCACAAGGGCGGTCGAAATGAAAAAAACTGTGCGCATCATTTTGGGCCCACCGATTATATCCCGTGGAGTCGCAGCTCGCTGAGCTCTTCCGGTACCTGTAATATCAAATTCGGCCCTGCCGACTGCAACTCATCAAGGGTACCGTATCCCCAAAGAACCCCCACCGATTTCGCTCCATTCGCACGTGCTGCGTATATATCCACTGCTCGATCACCTATTATCGTCGTCGAAGAAGATATTAATCCCTTCGAAAGCAGAGCAGCTACTTGCTGTTCCTTTCGGACTCCCACATCACCGCCATCCACAAACTCAAAGTAATCTCTAATTTCAAACAGCTTCAGAATGCGATCGGCGAAATCGCCGCGCTTCGATGTACAAACGCCCATTCGCGCAGTTGAACTAGCAAGTGCAGCTAAAGCCTCGCGAATACCAGGATAGAGAGTGTTCTCGGAATAGCCGACCTCCGCGTAGCGCTCACGATACTTTGAAACCAACGCAGCGATGTCGTCAGGGGAAGAGTTCGATGTGACTGCGATAAACGTTTCATCGAGCGGTGGACCAATGTAGCCAGCTACCTGGTCCGGCGTAATGGAAGGGTATCCAAACTGCGAAAGGGCGTAGTTGATTGAGCGCTCAATGCCGACGGCAGGATCGCTTATTGTTCCGTCTAGATCAAACACGAGTTGAACAGTCATGCCTGTCTTGTGATCCGGATCGATCTAACAAGTTGCGCAAACTTGGTGGCGCCCCAATGCAGAGTTACAGCAACTAAGATCAAAAAGAAGTAGTGCATGCCCAGCACATACCTGGGTTCCACATGCAATGGCGAGTGCACAAAAAGATAGTAAGCTGGCACCGAAAGCGTGATAGCCAGAACAGACCATCGCCGCGACAACGCCAACAAGAGAACCCCCAACGCTGCCAGTGGGAGCATCCAGCCGGTTGTAAAGAACTTTTGGATAGTCTTCACCAACATGCGTGGGTAACGTGTCCACAAATAGGAAGCTGGTCCGAGTTCGAATAATTCAACGACACCAAGTTGCATGATTGGGCGCCCCGGGCCAGTTTGGGCGTTCGCCACAATCACGCGAATGTGGTCAGCGTTGTCATTCACAAAAGGTATCTGCGCCACCCTCATGGAATCAACAGTCAGTCCTGCTGGATCCAGAGAGTCGGGAATCGTTGCCGAACCCAACGTTCTGCCGTTGAGAGCGTTTTCTAGTTTTATAATCATACGCCCTTGTTGGATTTGTACCGGCACCCTCATGACGTAATCTGATTTGTGTTGAATGCCGATGGGCGCCGAGACGACCTGGATACCCTGCTTGGAATCATCGCCGGTGACTTCAAACGCCTGACCGCCTTCGACAACTGATAGCTGCGCGCCCGTTGCTGATGCTTTGTTATTCGCAATCATCTCCTGTGGCGAAATAGACCAGACCGGATTACTTCCTTCCTTGACCTCGACTCGATTTGTGATTGTAGGCTCCGAAGAAACTATCGATACTTGTTCGTATTCGAGCATCGACGCCGCGCGACGCAATACCACACCCATAAACCACACTTTATTCGACCGGATGACGGCAAGCCCTCGCGCGCGTCGGTCTTGTTCGCGCGCAATGCCATCAGGTCGAAACAAATCAATCGCATAGTCGGGCCGGTTATACAGCTGGGCCTCCTGGCGACAAACAGCATCGTCGTAAGCCTCTAGTTCGAATTTATGATCAGGATCATAGTCAGCAATGCCTTCCACTAAGGTCACCCCTGAGCCAAGCGACAGCGGAATGAACGAGCGATAAACAATAAGGTTGCGGATTGTAATGGGCGCCATAACAAGCAAAGCAGCGGCTAACATTGCTCCGGCATAACGCCATCGCTTGCCGCGCTCGAACAGCACTAAGACCAGCAGACAAAGAAAGGGTGCCAGGAGTAATCCATTAGCCCTGAACCAGCATGAGATACCGATCGCTAATCCAGCAGCAGTGATCATGACGAGACTCGGTTGCTGATGGGCCCGCACAGTCAAATAAACTGCGAGCAGAATCGGTACGATTGCCAGCGAGTCGGCTAACAACAACAGCGAGTTGAACGAAAGTTGAGGCGAGAAGGCTACGAGCAGGCCAGCTAGAATCGCCGCTCCTGCGGGCAGCAACCTAATCGCCATGAATAAAACAAGCAGTGCGGCGCCGGCACTATACACGATTTGAAAGATACGTAACGCGGTATGAGAGTTACCTGAGAGCTTATGGACCAAGGCGGTGATAATTGGATAGCCCGGCGGGTGAATCAACAGGCCAGTGTCAGGTTGCGCAGTGTTTCCTCTGACAAATGATCGTAGGTCACCATCGATTAAGAACTGCGCCTCTTCTTGGTAACGAGCCGTTAACCTCCACAGAGTGTTATCAATCGTCACCCAGTTGTTTTGCCAATGAAGAAGTCGGACTCCTACGCCGATGAAGACTATTGATAAGCACGCGGCGACTATAGCACCGCGACTGAGACCGTGAGCTTCGCGATGACCTACTTGCAGAAATCGAGAATCAAAGAATTGCAATTGAAGGTCTCAAGGTCAGTTACCAAACACTCAACTCAGAACGGGAGCGCAGCGACCGATTTCAAGT
>DATIBJ010000177.1:0-70786 GCA_035457565.1 Pyrinomonadaceae bacterium
GACTTTACACGGAGCACCGTTGGAAGCTGCCCAATACGAGTTTGGGAATACTGACCATCGCAACGGTGCTCGTACCCCTGAACTTCCTGGCTATAGCTGCTGTTTCCTCGAGCTCGGCGTCAGACAATCTAATACTCGCGAGTGAAATAATCGCGCCCGCGGTATTCCTGACTCTCGTTTACTACGCTGGACGAGTCATCACTCCGGGCTGCGCTCGTCTGTTGTCTGCTGGCATTCTCTTATCGTCGATTGGCCAACTTCTCGTTCGACACTTTGCAACTGCTGAAACCACGGGTTTCGAGTTAGTTGTTTTGGGTGCAGTGCCGGTGATCTGTTTTCTTGCGACCGTCGGCCTCACCCTCCAATCAATCCTGGCAAGACGTGTCATGAACGAGTTGGAAGTTCGGACGCTGCTCACGATGTTGGGAACGATCAGTTTTGCCTCTGCTCTACCGTTTGGACTCCTGCTTTACAAAACGGGACCGTTAGGGCTGACGATGATGTATCTCGCACCGACAGTAACGATGTGGGGCCTGCCGCTGTTATTGACGGGCGTTGTGCTATGGCGTCGGGTTCGCGAACGAGAGCGGGTTGCAACTAGAACTACCGGTGGCACGCTCGCAATCCTCGGAGTGGTAATTGCTGTTGCGGGAGTTGTACTTTCCTGGCCCAATCCCGCGAGCATTGTTCCGTCGGCGCTGATTGCATTCTTCGTGTTTAGTGCGATTGCCGTAGCCCTCGAGTTACCTGTAGGCCATCTCATCGCAGCTCTTTGCCTTGCGTTGGCATATGAAGTCACGTTCAACGTCGCGGCAGCTACGGTGCCTTGGACTAATCTTCGTGTGTTTTCACTACTAGACGCGACGCTCTCCGCATCAAGCGGAGTAGCGTTGATTGGAATCTGCTTCGTCTTCCTCGTCGTCGCCGAATGGCTCGCCCGTCGAGAGCGACAAATTGAGAGCATCTATTACCACGTCGCAAGCGGAATCGTCGCTGCTTTAAGCCTTGTACTTGTGACGCTCTTCGGTGTCTTCCTCCAAACGGATCTGCAGCACTCCTGGTTGGTTTACTTGTTGTATTCGATGGGAGCGTTTTGGATCGCCTGGCGTCGGCAAATCAGCGTCTTGAGTTGGATTGGATCGGTTCTGGTCTTGTTTTCAGCAACTCAACTATTTGCTGATGTCCTGAGTTTATCGTTCCCGTGGCAAACCGCGTTTCTCGTTCACGCGTCATTGTGTGCAGTTGCGGCGGTCACCCTGTTGAAGCGCGATGAACGAGCAGTAATATGGAAACCGTTCTATTTCTCATCACTGGTGTCGTCCTTCGCAGTTGTGATTTGTTTGTTTCAGGCGAACCCGTGGCAAGTTACTGCGATGCAAGCCGAACGCGTGTTATGGATAGCCGGAATTTGGCTAGTGCTGTTATGGATCAATCGCAAACGATTACTGTTCACGGCATTTCAGATCGCCACTACGTGCGGCGTTATCTTAACGGTTAAGGCTGCTCTTCAAGCGTGTGATTGGTACGCGTATTTGCCGCACGCGTTTCTCCATCCCACCGGTCTACTGATCCAGGCGACGGTTCTACTGTTTGTCGGACTCGTGTGGATTGCGCTACGAATTACTTGTAGACGCACCGCCGAACTTCACCAGGGCAAGACTCAACACTGGACCACCGATGCGTGGGCGTTATTAGATTCAAAGTATTCAATTGATCGCCTGTTGTCGTGGTCATTACTCGGTGCCTTTCTGTTGTTGATTCTGTACGGTGTTTCGTCAGGAGTTACTCAGGAACTTGCGGCTTACGGTAGCGATTACAACGGTTATAACCTCGCGGGTTTTCCACGACAGGAAGTCCTTGGTGTGGATTCGTGGATCGTCTTTGGGTTGCTGCTCGTTACGATGTTGGCCCATGCGTTGGAACGCCGGCAGAGCAAATATGTGCTTGGTGCCGCAATCGTTTCAACCGCAGCTGTTCCTTTGCTAGCTGGACTATTCGAGCCCCAGATTGCCGTTGCGTCTGCCTGGAGATGGTTGGCGGCGCTTTATCTGATGGCTGCGTCGATTCTGCTATGGAATCGAACAAAGATAGCTAGACACCTCACCTCACTAAGATGGCCACACCTCGACGCAGGCAGTGAAACACTGGCAGCCAGAATTCGGACAGTAGTGATCAGTTTCAGTGTCGCGACGTTGGTGCTACTAGGCCTATATCCGTCGCTAAGAGCAATTTACTATCTGCCCGTACGTGGACCCGCGTCAGGTATCTTTTCACTCCTGAATATCGAGTTCTCCTACAGTGCTACATTCGTCATCGTTGCCCTAATCTTCGTAGGCTACAGCCTACGAGATCGCTCAGCCAGGTTCGCGCTTGCTTCGGGAGTCTTTCTGAACGCTGCCGTAACGATCGCGTATCTCCTCAGCGTTGTGGCAGTTGGTGGGTTAATGGACCGTGTCGTACTAACGCGTACAGTTCAACTTAACGCAATCACGTGCAGCCTCTTTGCGCTGGCGTGGCTCAAATACAGGCATAAGTGGGAAGCGCGCCTGGATACAAAGCAGCTCGAAGATTCACGGAGAGCCAGCCACATTCAAGTGCTTATGCCAATCGTTTTGAACGCACTTCTTGTGGTACCAGCTGTCGTCGGCTTAGTGATTTGGCCCAGCGCCGTCGGCGCTGGCGTGCGGGCGGTTTCAAGTTTTCTCGGCTGGCTCGCGTGGTCCACTACGGTCCTTGCCTTTGCCTTCCTTAAGGATCGAAACGAACTAAGACCTGCGCACCTCTTCTGCATGCTTGGCAGTCTTGTTTGCATGCTCGCATTCCTTCTCGCGGATGCAAACGTTGAAATGATGACCGGCCTGCACACGCTGACGGTCGGAATGATAGCAACCGCGTGGCTTCTATTCGTCGTTTCGATGATCAGTGCTGATACCTTGAAACGCTTCCTTGCTCGGAGTGATGACTCGCTTGATTGGAGCGCTCAAGCCAGACATTACACTCTTATTGCGGCAGCGGTAGCAGTTGTTTCGACTATTCGACCTGGGCTTAACGATCCGTCGAGCGATTGGTGGGCTATTGTCTCTCTTCTCGCTTTGAGTGCGCTCTTCGCCACCATTCATAGTCAAACCGTGAAACGGATCCATTTACTAATCAGCGGCATCCTCTTCAACGTCGCTGGTGCAATATGGTGGATTTCGTACGCGAGTGATTGGTTTCTTGGAGGTACCGCATTTCTTCAGGGCTTGATCATCATCTTATCTCTGTCTGGCGCGTTCTGCCTTTGCTTGGAGTTGCGTTTGCGTCAGAACGCGGATGAACCATCACCGAAGGGTTTCGGGGTCCACTCGGTAGCCGCTTCGCTTGCCTCAGTTGTAATGTCGATGCTGGTTGTGATTGGCCTCGTGTATCAGTCGGTTTACTCACGACCGCTCATGTATTACCCGAACCTCGGATGGACCGCATTGGTCGCGCTTGCTGCTCTGTTTTTACTGTGTCTGTACGACCAGCGTTCGCGATACGCAGTCGCTGGGTTGTATCTGGTCGGTCTGCTTGCCACGGGATTAATCATCCAACAGATGTTGCTCAGGCCGATCGAACAGTTTTGGGTGGCATGCGTTCTCCTGTCACTGCAAGCTCTCATTGCGAGTGGGTTGTCGCACCATCGTTCGGCGGTTCTCGAAGTTTGCCGGCGTTTTCGAATACCAGCGCGCATTGACGATTCCATCACCGAGATCCGTTGGTTAAATGTGCTGAATGTAGTTCTCGTTGCGGCGACTACGTACCTCGCGTTAGCCACGATCTTCCGGGCAGAAAGTTTGATCCTCCGACTCACCGCCAGTGCTGCAGTCGCTGCTCACGCGGTGACCTTTGCGTTATTGGCTGAAGGTCAGAAACGACAAAACTGGCAATCTGCATCGATCGCGATGTCGCTCGTTGGTGTCGTTCTGTTTGGCTGGGCCATGGTATCCCCCTTCGGTGCGACGACGGTCGTTAATCGCGGTGCGTTACTCACCGCTGAACTGTGCGCTGCGGTTGCACTGTTTGGTTTCTGGAGCAACAAGATTCGCGACTCGCGAACTGACTGGATAGACGCAGTACGTCGTTGTCTGCCGTGGACCGTAGCAGCCGCGGCCGCCGGAATGCTGTTTTGCTTAAACATCGAAATCTACGATCAGCTTACACTTGGTTTCGTTCGAATTCAGACGGCCACGATCGTTTTGGTTGCCATTACTTGCGTTGCGGCAATGTCGATGCTGGTAACAGCGGCAGTCTTACCCGCACGTGATCCGCTACAGCTAACGGAGCATGGCCGCATGATTTACGTCTACGCCGCCGAAGTTATTCTTGTCGCACTGTTCATCCACCTTCGACTCACCATGCCATGGCTGTTTGGCTCATTCGAGCGCTACTGGCCATTCATCATAATGGTGATTGCCTACGTCGGCGTTTTGGTAGGTGAGTCGCTGCGTCGACAACGATTGACAGTTGTTGCCCGTCCGCTCGAGAGGACGGGCGCGTTTCTTCCGCTTCTGCCCGTGCTTGGCTTTTGGATTGCGGAGTCAGAGGTCGATTACTCAGCACTACTGCTCGCTGTCGGTGGACTCTACGGTCTGCTGTCGTTGCTGCGGCGCTCGTTTAAGTTCGGGGTGATTGCGGCAGTTTGTGCGAACGGAGCGCTTTGGTACTTCCTGCAACGGACAGAGGACTACCAGTTTCTCCAGCACCCGCAGCTATGGTTGATCCCGGTGGCCATCTGCGTGCTTTTGGCGACTCACTTGAATGAGGATGATTTCACTGAAGACCAGCTCGCGTCGACCAGGTACCTCTCGCTTGCCACGATTTATCTGTCGTCGACGGCAGACATCATCATTAATGGTGTTGCCAACTCGCCGTGGCTGCCGTTAGTTCTCGCTGCCTTCTCGCTCGCTGGAGTGTTCGGCGGAATCGTCTTGAGAATTCGCGGCATGCTGCTTCTCGGTTCGACGTTCTTGCTGTTCTCGATTATCACGATGATTTGGTACGCATCGGCGAATTTCGGTTGGACGTGGTTGTGGTACGTGGCAGGAATTGTGACGGGCGCAACAATCATCTTCATGTTCGCAGTGTTCGAGAAGAAGCGAAGTGACGTGTTGCGTCTGGTTGACGGCTTAAGAGAATGGGAGCGCTAATTTTTTATTAGGCAGGTCCACAGATTACACAGATTACACGGATCAACAGCTGAGACAGCCAGCTTGAATTGTCGGAAAACCAAGAAGTTCAACTTAGCTGTCTAAGCTGTTAATCCGTGTAATCTGTGTAATCTGTGGATCTGCTTACTTACTTCGGATCCAGTTTTCGTCCCGCGTTCAAGTTGTCCCAATTCATAATTGCATTGAACACCAGCATGTAGCTGCCTTTCGTTTGACCACGCCAGAAGGGATTGGTTGAGAACAACAGCACATGCCCGTTACCGGTTGGCGCGTCAATCACTGCCGGACGCTGGGCGATTTCATCACCGCCATCCAGCAAGCCTGAAACAAACAACTCTCGGCTATCGGCGTAACGAAGCACCACACGCGGACGCAGCGCCGGGGGAATCAGTCCCACCGCGTTGCGACGTTGTTCATCGGTTACCGGTGGTGCTTGCCAGGGATCGATACGTGGCGGCGCTTCTGGCAATTCTGCAGGGGGTCGGCCCTGCGGGGTATCAGGATCATCAGGAGTGCCTCGACCGGTCGCTCGCTGTTGTGGACCACGTCGTCCGCCGCCCAGGCCATTGTTAACCGCGAAGATTGGACCGTTGGAGCAATACATCGCGAGCGAATCGCCATAGCCGTAAGCGATTGGACTCGCTGCATCAACAGTCTTCGTGCGCAAGATATCGCCAACTGCGCGTAAACGCGTCGATCGGCTCGCCGTTACACCGGCGGTAAGGCCCAGCTGCACGGCAAAATCTGATGTGTCGTCAACTGTGATAAACAATCCGCCGTCCTTCACGAACTTGATCAGATTCTGCAATCCATCCCAACCCATGCCGGGACGCATGTCATCGGTCTGATCGATGCGGCCAAGATTGGGCGTCAACGATGTCGTCTTCCATGGAATCGGATTGCCATACAGCGGAGCGCCGTTGATGATGGCCATCGAATTACGGCCGACTGGCCCAAACACGACGACGTCATATTTGTTCTTCAAATTCGGCTCCTTCGCCAGATCCTGAGTGCTGATGTAGGCAAAAGGAACCTGCAATTGATCGAATCCGATGCGATACCAACCTTCATCCTGCGTTGTCATCCAGGTGTGCATGATCGCAACGCGCGGCGCACGCAGCGGGTGTGTCTTCACCGTTGGCGCGCTCGCAACTGCATACACCTGAAGACCGAGTTCGTTTGCGGCGCGTCGCAAATCTGCTTCGTTGACTTTGCGAATAATGAACGATCCGCGATTAAACTTTCGTCCTGAAGCATCAAAAGGTTCTTCGGCAGCGTCTACCTCGGCATCTTTCAGACGGTAGCGTAAAGTTACCAGCGCGTTGTCGGCGTTGTGATTGACGAGGTAGACCGATCCGGAACTGAGAACGTTGCCAGTTGAGCGCACATCGCCCGTTATGCGGTCCATTGGTGCTTGCAGCACCTTAGTATCAACCACTCGTACCACCTCGACATTTGCCAGCTCACCCATTGTCCACGCGGTATCGTCATAGATCGCTGTTTGCGGATCGTTTGGTGCCCAGTATTGATAGTCGAGCAATGCATCGGCGATGCGACTGTAGGGCTGGTCCATGCGAACAATGTAACTGCCTGCTGGAAATGTTCGGTCTTCGGTGTTCTGCCGCCGCCCAGGCGAAGCAGAAGGCGAGGCAGCGGGAGACGGAGAAGGCGATGGTGAAGGTGCAGCTGCTCTCCTTTTCACTTGCACAGTGAATGGTGCGGTCGCTTTGCTGATTTCAACGCCTTGCGCCTGCAGAGTTCTTAGCAGATCGGCCTGATTTGTACTGCGAGGCTCGTCTCCCGGAAGCACGTATGCAGCAGGCCCTTCATTCTTTGGCTTCTCAATTGACCGTTTGCTCTTGAGATAGAAATTCTTCAAAAACAGCTTGCTGTTGTTGCCGAAGTACTGAAGCGAAACTAGCAAAGCGGTTTGCTGATAGTTGTTGTTGTTTCTCTGGGACCATTTGGCTTTTGGGAGCGGCGGATTTTGTTTGTACCACGTGCGTTCGTATTCACTCGGTGACAAGGTGCGCTCCAACGTGTCGGCCCCGGCATTGCCGAACGTCTCATAGAGCCGGCTGATGCCGTTGTGCGTCGCGGCCATGAACATCAGATACCCCGGCGACCACGTGTCGAAGTTTCCGTGTGCAAACACACCCGGCATTCCAAACTTTGTCATCTCCGAGACGTTGTGCCAGCCGATCATCTGCCATTCATCCGTGAGAATTGGATCTACCCATGCGTTGTAAGGTCCGTCACCGACCGTATTGTCATAGAGATATGGGACCGACTCGTGCAGATCATGAAGCACCAGAGGTTTCCAATGGAGATAGGTATTCAGAACATTGCGAGTCAGCTTTAATGACAGGCCGATGGCATCGCGATTGTTGTCGTGTGCGACGTAATGACCCCAGTAGACGAGCCAAGGCCAATTGCTGTTTGGGTTAGCGAGGTGCCAGTTGTAAACGTCAACCATCCGATTGCGTCCATCGACTTCAACCACGGGAGTGATCAATGTGACGACGCTGTCGCGAATCGACTTCACATACGCACTGTCATCGACCGCGAGTCTGTAAGCGAGTTCCATCAATGCGGTTGGAGAGCCGGTTTCCGGTGAGTGGATTGTCCCTGTGATGTAGTAAACCGGAAAAGAGGCCGCAACGAGACGGTCCGCTTCAGCTTCGTCGAGATTTATTGTGCGGGGATCCGCCAGCTTCGCCAAGCGTGCTCGATTCTCTTCTAGTCGCCCCAGCAGTTGTTCTGAAGCGACAGCTACAGCGATCATTTCGCGACCTTCTTCAGTGGTACCGATTGAGTAGACTTTGACGCGTGGTGTCGCGCGCTCGAGCATGCGCATGTATTTGTAAACATCCTCAGCGTAAGGCAGCTTGCCGGGTGCGCCCGCAACGTCGCCGAGTACAGCCTTTGGCGTTGGCACATTTGGCGAGGCAGGTAAGTAGTCTGTCAGTGGCGAATTGAAATATGGTGCGGTCGTGTACTCGCGAATCTTATTCGTGTAATCCTGATCAATCGCTTGATTCGGATCGCGACCAGGTTTGGTCTGGGCCAGAGTCGTTACGCTGGAAGCTGAGAAGAAGACAAACGCGAACACAAGACAAAGACGCAGTGACGGGTTCATAGAGTCCTCGGAATTGTTGAAATCGTTTCAGAGCTGAGCACTCGGGGAATCTGATCCAAAATATGTAATCAGAATTCGAATTAAGAGGAGCACAACGCTTTTAAGCTAAAGCGTGCTGCGAAGTCAAATTGTTCTTTGGACAGATTTCAGAATCAGAAGATTCTCTGCGCTCTGGCGGCCTGTGCGTTCTGAATGTGTATCTCAAAGCTTAGCGCTTCAGAGATTAACGCGGAGCATAGAAGCAGCGCAGCAGAGCCGCAAGGAATTGCTTCCTGTGTCACGGCTCCGCCGCTCGATGTGAGGCGACGGCTCTGCCTCGCCGTAACGTGCCGCTCCCATTCCGGGCTGTGCCCCTGGTTCGGTCTTTGACCTCGCTCTTGCGCCCTACTCAATATTGAGTTGGTCATGTCTGTGGAACGAGCACAACCCGAACCAGGGCATAGCCCGAATCGGAAGGAGCGCGTTACGGCGAGGCAGAGCCGTCGCCTCACATCGGGCGGCGGAGCCGTTCTAAGAAACTTCTCAGGTAAATAAGAACTTAAAGAACTTGCTAAGCAGCGAAGCAGAGGCCGCTGAGCACGCAGAGAGCACAGCCAAGTATCTCAACCTGTAATTGGTGGACGTTGAATTTGATCTGTTACCATGAGGTCGAGGACTAACGCGCCCGATTTGCATGCCCAAATCCGATTCCCTGACCAACATTTCAGCCCAGCCGCCACAGGAAGCTTCGCCACCTGAAGTTCAGCAACCGAAGAAAGTTGCCGGAGGTTTACCTGCCATCGTCTCGGCAATAAAAAGCATCTCCAGTGAAATGGGTTTGCTGCGTGGGACGCGCACGTTGCTAAAGGTGAATCAGCCCGGAGGCGTAGATTGTCCTGGCTGCGCGTGGCCAGAGCCTGACGGAAAGCGTTCGCATTTCGAGTTTTGTGAGAATGGCGCGAAACATATCGCCGGCGAAGCCACCGCAAAGCGTGTTACCCCGGAGTTTTTCGCGACACACAGCGTCGCCGATCTCGCGTTGCAGTCGGATGAATGGCTTGAAGCGCAAGGACGAATCACGCATCCGATGTTCCTCCGACGGAACGCATCGCATTACGAACCTATTGATTGGAACGACGCGTTTGACTTGATAGGCGGCGAACTCAACGCGCTTAACTATCCCGATCAAGCGATCTTCTACACGTCCGGGCGCACCAGCAACGAAGCTGCATTTTTGTACCAACTGTTTGTTCGCCAGTTTGGCACAAATAATCTGCCTGACTGCTCAAACATGTGCCACGAATCGAGCGGAGCAGCTTTAAGCGAGACGATCGGTGTGGGTAAGGGAACTGTGCTGCTGGATGATTTCGACAAAGCGCAAGCAATCTTCGTAATTGGTCAGAATCCCGGCACGAACCATCCGCGCATGTTGTCGTCGTTACAACGCGCAAAACTGAACGGCGCGATGCTCGTTCACATTAATCCGTTACCTGAAGCCGGCATGACGCGGTTCAAACATCCGCAAGATGTGATCGGCTTGGTTGGTGGAGGAACTCAACTCGCCGATCTCTTTCTGCAGGTGAGAATCAACGGCGATGTGGCATTGCTGAAAGGGATTAGCAAAGCAGTACTCGCCGAGGAAGAGCGAAAACCAGGCTCGGTTCTGGATCAGAAGTTCATCACCAATCAAACGCAAGGCTTTGTCGATTTTTCAGCGGCTCTCAGAGGCGTTTCCTGGCCAGAGATAGTTGCTCAAAGCGGTGTCGCGCAGGAACAGATCGAAGCGGCGGCAAAAATCTTCGTTGAATCCGATCGAACCATTTTTTGTTGGGCCATGGGGCTGACCCAACATCGAAATGCCGTCGCGAACATTCAGGAGATCGTCAACCTGATGTTGTTGCGCGGCCAACTCGGAGAACCCGGTGCCGGATTGTGTCCCGTACGCGGCCACAGCAATGTGCAGGGCGACCGCACGATGGGAATATGGGAACGGCCGACTGCAGTTTTTCTCGACCGTCTCGGCGCTGAGTTTGGTTTTGAGCCGCCGCGTGATCACGGCTACGACACCGTGCGCGCGATAGAAGCGATGCATTCTGGGGTCGCCAAGACCTTCTTTGCACTTGGCGGCAATTTCCTATCGGCAACACCGGACACCGAATTCACCGCCCAAGCGCTGCGTCGCTGCCGGTTGACTTCGCATGTTTCAACTAAACTCAATCGCGCACACTTAATCACAGGCGAACAAGCGTTAATCCTTCCTTGCTTGGGACGAACTGAAGTGGACGAGCAGAACGGCGTAGCCCAGTTTGTGACGACCGAGAATTCGATGGGTGTCGTTCAGATGTCGCAAGGCTCGTTGCTGCCCGCCTCATCGTACCTGCTGAGTGAGCCACAGATTGTGGCGCGGCTTGCGCGTGCGACACTTCACGAGCGGACGACCGTTGATTGGGAAACGTTAGCGAATGATTATGACCTGATTCGCAAGCATATCGAGCACGTTGTGATTGGGTTTGATGATTACAACACGCGTGTCAGGCAGCCTGGCGGTTTCGTCCTTCCCAATCCCGCTCGCGATCGAATCTTCAACACTTCAACGGGTAAAGCGAATTTCACTGTTCATGACTTACCAACCCTTACGCTTGGGCCTCATCAATACTTGATGATGACGATTCGGAGTCATGATCAATTCAATACCTCGATCTACAGTGGCAATGATCGCTATCGCGGAATCAGTAACGGACGACGCGTCGTTTTTCTCAATCGCGATGACATGGCCGAGGCAAATCTAAAGCCCCAGCAAAAGGTCGATTTGATCAGCCACTTCGAAGGTGAAGAGAGAATCGCGCGGGGGTTTCGAGTAGTACCATACGACATCCCTCGAAGATGTGCCGCCACGTACTTCCCGGAAGCCAATGTGCTGGTCCCGATTGGCAGTGTCGCCGAGAAGAGTAATACTCCCGCATCGAAATCAGTGGTGATCAGCATCACGCCCGTGGCAGAATAGCCAGCACCTATTACACAGTCAGCAGGTTCCCATATCCCCTGTTAGCACAGATGGTACTGAATACCTGCCTCCAGAAGGGAAGTTAAGCGCATGTCGTCTGAAGTATCACAAGAAGTCACCCCTGAAATATCCGAGGAGACAACCGTCTCGAAACCCGATTTGTATGCCACGCTTGCCACCCAGCTGCGAAGCCTGCTCGAAGGCGAGCGTAATTTGATCGCGAATGCCGCGAACTTTTCATCGCTTGTGTACCACGCATTGCCCGACGTGAATTGGGTCGGATTCTATTTTCGTCACGGGTCGGAGTTGATTCTAGGTCCGTTTCAAGGACAACCTGCGTGTGTGCGTATCGAGGAAGGTAAGGGTGTCTGCGGTCTTTCAGCCGCGCAGCTTGATACGATTATCGTTCCAAATGTTCATGAGTTTCCCGGACACATCGCGTGTGATCCTGCGTCAAACGCGGAGATTGTCGTCCCAGTGTTTGATGGTCAACGATTGCTTGGAGTGTTGGATCTGGACAGCCCCCGGCTCGGTCGATTCGATGAACAAGACGCTGAAGGTTTGAATGAGTTGGTAACGATATTCGTGGAAGCCTGCGAGGGCCGGCCCGATGAAGAGTAAGAGCGATGATTACGATTCGCAAAGCAAACGAGCGGGGGCATTTCAACCACGGTTGGCTGAACACGTATCACACATTCTCTTTCGATCAGTACTACGATCCGCGGTACATGGGCTTTCGCGTGTTGCGGGTTATCAATGAAGATTTTGTTGCCGGCGGTCGCGGTTTTCCAATGCACGCACATCGCGACATGGAGATCATCACCTACATTCTCCAGGGCTCACTGCAACACGAAGATAGTATGGGCAACGGCTCCGTAATCCGTCCCGGTGACGTGCAGCGAATGACTGCGGGAACGGGCGTGCGTCACAGTGAAAAGAACCCCACACCAACTGAACCTGTCCATCTTCTACAGATCTGGATCCTTCCACATACCGTGGGCCTTGAGCCAGGTTATGAACAAAAAGCTTTCGGCGAAAACGAACGGCACAACCAACTCCGGTTGATCGCGTCGGATGACGGGCGACAGGGCTCTGTCTTGATACATCAGGACGTCAGCCTTTACGCCTCGATAATCGACGCCGGCGCGAGCGTGACTTATTCGTCGTCTGAAACGCGTTATGGTTGGTTGCAGGTCGCGCGCGGTGCTGTTGATGTGAACGGCGAACGAGCCGAGCAGGGAGATGGTGCAGTGATCGTGGGTGAGTCTCAGATTGAAATCAGCGCGCAGCAACCCGCTGAAATTCTCTTATTCGACCTGCCTTGAAAGCTGCTGAGTCTCAATTGTGCAGTAGGGAAGGGGGCAAGCGGACTTTGAATGGCGCAGTCAGGAAGGGGGCAAGCGGTAGAAGCATTCAAGGTGCTCAGGCGGCAACGAGCGCGCCCCCGCCTATTTTGAAGGTCGCATTTCCCAGACTCAGTTAGTTGTCGCACATTCGACGTAAGCGGGGGCGCGCTCGTTGCCACTTCTGCAACTTGAGCATATTGATCGCTTGCCCCCTTCCCGACTGCGCTATTCAAAGTACCGGTTCCGAACTGCGATACCGAAACCTTCATGGAAACCACTTCGGGAGATCTTTCCGGAACACTGCCTGCTGTAGCGCCTCATCGATGGCGGGCGTTGATACTCTTGTCAATCGCTGAACTGCTCGGCATGTCGCTCTGGTTCAGTGCGTCAGCTGTTGTTCCGGCACTAAAGCTCGAATGGAATCTCACCGACACTCAAACCAGTTGGATAACAATCTCCGTCCAACTTGGATTCGTCTTCGGCACACTGTTGAGTGCCTTTCTCAACCTCTCCGACATTTTTCGGCCTCGTCAACTGGTGGCCGTCTGCGCTTTCACTGGTGCAGCGACGAATGCGTTGTTCGCTTTTGTCGCTGACGGTCCAACCAGCGCGATCGCATTTCGCTTCGTCACCGGAATGTGTTTGGCGGGTGTCTATCCACCGGCGATGAAATTCATGGCGACGTGGTTTCGGCAGTCACGCGGTCTGGCACTCGGTATACTGGTCGGCGCGCTAACGCTGGGCAAGGCATCGCCGTATTTAATCAACGCGATTGGCAGTGCGATCTGGCGCAACAACATCCTCGCTGTGTCGGTGCTCGCGGCAATCGGTGGCGTACTTGTGTTGCTCTTTGTTGCTGAAGGACCTTACGCCCTGCCTAGAGCACGATTCGATTGGCAGCAGGTTGTGAAGATATTTCGCAACCGCGGTGTTCGGCTGGCGAACTTCGGCTACTTCGGACACATGTGGGAACTCTATGCGATGTGGACCTGGGTTCCGCTGATGTTACGTGCGAGCTTTGCCTCGCAGGGAGTCTCTCCAAAACTCGCGGAAGTTGGTTCGTTTATTGTGATCGGCGCAGGCGCGATTGGTTGCGGGGTCGCCGGGTTGGTCGCGGATCGTGTCGGTCGTACTGTGGTCACTTCGTGGGCGATGGCGATCAGCGGAAGTTGCTGTTTACTTGTTGGGTTTCTTTTTGGCGCGAATCCCACCGTGCTTTTGTTGGTGGCAGCCATCTGGGGTGCGACGGTCGTGGCAGACTCCGCTCAGTTCTCATCGTGCGTGACGGAGTTGGGCGATCCTCAGTACATTGGAACAGCCTTGACACTGCAGATGTGTATTGGATTTCTACTGACTACTGTTTCAATTCAATTGATCCCGCCACTTGTGCATCTCGTTGGTTGGCGATATGCGTTTGTAATACTCGCGCCCGGTCCTCTGTTCGGTGTGATTTCTATGCTACGGCTTCGTCAACTACCTGAGGCGGTCAAGATCGCCCACGGGAGACGGTAAACCGATGTTCGATAAACTTCAGTTGTCGTTGAGGTATCGATTACTCGATGCAGCGGCAACACGAGACCAGCTACTTCCAAGGTAGTTTTCGCCGCTGCTAGTTTCGCTTGAATCCGCCGCCAAACTCCCGACCAACCGCTACCGAAGCTGTAAAAAAATCAGACAAGCATTAAAGACACCACCGCTTCATACAGGACGTGGAATCGAGCTTGATCCGCTAACTTGCAACGTGCAAAACATCAGTGGCTCAAGTTTCACTGGAACAACGCAAGGTTGTTACACCGTTGCGCCTTTTTCTGGTTGCTGGGCACGGTGCATTTGAAAGCGTTCAACTTCAAGTTCCACGCGGGCGCGAAGCGGAGTCGTCTAATTATTTTCACGACTTCTACCGCGCGCCGTACTGATGAGTAGCTCTCACTTGATCAGAGCTTCCTGAAGTTTATCGAACCTAAGAAACCTTGCAAACGTAGGGAACTTTCGTTAGGCTGCGACCACAATGAAAGACACGTTACTCCTTCTCCGATTCTGAGTTGCCTTAGGCACACCTCCAAAACCGCTTTCTGAGCGCGCGTACGGAATGTGCCATATGCCCCTGTGTCTTGCGGGGGCGAGGCGAGGACTTGCTCAGTCCTTTCTCACTTTTCCACAACAAACGGAAACCAGTTTTTCAAACGGAACACTCGTGTTCCGTTGTCGAGGTGATCATGCAACAGCCAGCAATTGAAGTACGCAATCTGCGCAAGAGCTTCCGCAAGCGCAACGGTTTCATGAAGTCGTCAAGACTCTGGGCCATCGACGACGTGTCGTTTACCGTCGCCGAAGGTGAGACGTATGGCTTGTTGGGACCAAACGGCTCAGGCAAGTCGAGTTTGATTAGGATTCTGTCGACATTGCTGATTGCTGATAGCGGTTGTGTGAAGCTGCTCGGCTATTCACTGCCGCAACATCAGGACCGAGTTAGGCAGATCATCGGTCGTGTCAGCGTCGATGCGGCTTTCTACAAGAAGCTTTCAGCGCGCGAGAACCTGCTTTACACCGCCCTGCTCTACGGACAGAAAGCGAAGGACGCAGAGGTGCGAGCGTTGGAAATTCTCGAGCGACTCGGACTTGAAGGAACGAAGTTTTCCACGCCGCTCGAAGAGATGAGCCGGGGAATGCAGCAGAAGATCAGCATAGCGCGTGCTCTGGTCGTAAATCCGCCGCTGCTCTTACTTGACGAACCAACAACAGGTCTCGATCCAAAGAGCAGGCGCGACGTGCAGAGTTTCCTCGAAGAGCTTCGTGCGCGTGAAGGTACGACGATCCTGTTGACCACTCACGACATGGCTGAGGCGGAAAGACTTTGCGCGCGCATCGGTTTCCTGGCGCATGGAAAATTGGTGGCAGAAGGAACTGCTTCCGAGCTTATGAAGCGGGCGCAAGCTGCCACCCTTGACGATGCCTTCATCAAGCTTACCGGCGAGGAGCTGGCTGATGAAGAGGAAGTCGTAGTGGAGGATTAGTCATGGAAATAGTAATCAGACAAACGTGGGCGTTTCTTTTCAGAGGCTACCATCTGACGCGGCGCTACATCTCCTGGGTCGTAGTGTTCAACTTTTACGCGGTCGTAACCTCGGCAACCGTAGCCTTGATCGGTGTTGCTGCAAACGACTACCAACTGACGTTGACGTTGGTCGTTGGCGCCTTGTTGTGGAACTACCTGTCGTGGCTGTATCAGGAAATCGCAATGTCGATTGCATATGAACGTTGGGAAGGAACACTTGAATACACGTTCATGGCGCCGGTGTCGCGCTTGATACATCTGTTCGGTGTTAGTTTGTATTCGCTGTTCAACGCCGTCGTCACCAGCGTGATTGTTTTGCTGGGTCTGATGCTGTTTACAGATCTAAACTTGCGCGGCGCGAATCTTTTTGGCGTCTTCGTCGTGCTGGCTGTCAGTACGCTCGCGTTCGTCGGTCTCGGGTTAATCGCTGCGATATTTCCGGTGATGAGCGCCGAACGCGGCGCAGAAGCGACTCACATATTCCAGGGCTCGCTTCTGCTCGTGTCTGGTGTTTATTATCCCATCGAAGTACTACCGAAATGGATGCAACCGCTGTCGGCAATCTCACCGGCAACCTACACGTTGTCGGCCTGCCGCAAGTTGTTTGGCGTTGGTAATCCGGCTTCAACGGCAGACCGCCTCGTAGGCGCGCCTTTGTCTGCAGTGGGGTCTGAGTTGCTGGTCCTGGCATTGATGGGAGCCGTTCTGATGCCCGTTGGTCTTTGGATCTTCCTGCGCGTAGAAGAGTGGGCCAAGAAGGCAGGAAAGTTGAAACGAACGGGGTGAACGCATTGCCGATTGCCGATTTTTGATTGCCGATTGGAGTGCTCAAGTCCCAATTTGGCAATCGGCAATGGTTGCACCTCTCATTCACCCGAATCTTTAGCTTGGGGATAGCTTTGCCGCAAAAATCGATTTCGGTGGTAACGTGCTTCGTGTTTAGTTCGTGTAGCTTCGTGGATCGTTCGGTTTGTCCAGAAAAACAAGGATGATCCACTAAGTCACACGAACTAACACGAACCAAAATACTCCCGACTCGAGCGCCGCAACCAAATGACATTGAACTTATGAAACCAATTGCCGCGAAGGAAAAAAGGCCGAGTAAGAAAATTCGTGCAGAGCCGTTTGATGCGCTCAAGAAGCGAACGCGGGAGATTATCCGGAAGCTAAAGCGTGCGTATCCCGACGCGAAGTGTTCGTTGAATCATACTAGTCCGTTTGAGTTGTTGGTTGCGACCATCCTCTCCGCGCAGTGCACCGATGAACGGGTAAACATAGTGACCGCCGATCTGTTTAGAAAGTATCGCGGGCCAAAGGATTATCTGAACGTGTCGCCGCGTGAGCTTGAGAAAGACATTCAGTCGACGGGTTTCTTTCGAAATAAGACGAAGTCGATTCAGGGCACGTCGAAGATGTTATTGGACGAGTACGGCGGACGCGTGCCACACACAATGGATGAACTGTTGGAGCTGCCAGGAGTCGCGCGCAAGACGGCGAACGTTGTGTTGGGAAATGCGTTTGATATCAAGTCGGGCGTCGTGGTCGACACGCATGTCACCCGACTCTCACACCGCCTCGATCTAAGCCGGGAAAAGGATCCGACGAAGATCGAGCGCGACCTCGTTGAACTGGTATCGAAGAAAGACTGGGTCATCTTCCCTCATCTTTTGATTGCCCATGGCCGAAAGATCTGCCGGTCACGGAATCCGCTTTGCGACCAGTGTCCAGTGGAGAAGCTCTGTCCGTCGTCTTTCCTGAAAACGGGCGTGATGCCGGGAGCTTAACCAAGGATGAAGGATGAGGGATGAAGGATGAAGAACGCGGAGAACCGGAGAAGCGGGAAAAACTCTGATCATCTGCCGTCCTCTCCGTGTCACCGCGTCGCTTCGTCCCCGCGTCTTTCATCCCTCATCCCTCTCCTTCATCCTTCTTCCATCCTCAGGCGGCATGATCGGTTACAATGGCCCCGCTCCGCCCAATCCTAAATCCCGAGTTGCTTTTACGTGAGTTATAGGTTTCCGTGGCATCGTCTGTCTGATGAGCAACTGCTAGATCTACGCATTTGCGATCTCCCTATAAAGATCAAAGGCTCCTTTCTCGAGCCTCACATCAAGCGCCTCTACAGTGAGCTGAACGCTCGCGGCATTCGCTTTAAACCGCATGTGTGGCTGGCTGAGGAATGGTTCTCACCCGATGGTGTTCCCGGGATCGCGATTCCTTTTTATCTCGCTCATCCTCGCCTGATAAAGCTCGAGCGGAAGCAGATGCTCGAAGTTGAGGGTGGAACCGATACAGAGGCTATGCGCATACTCCGACACGAAGCAGGTCATGCGCTGGATACTGCGTTTCGTCTCCACTTCAAACGACAGCATCGCGAACTGTTCGGTTCATTTGCGCAACCATATCCAGACTTCTACAAACCCAAACCGAAGAGCCGGAAATTTGTTTTACATTTACCAGCCTGGTATGCGCAGGCGCATCCAGCAGAAGACTTCGCTGAAACCTTCGCCGTGTGGTTATCACCGCGTTCACGTTGGCGACGCCGGTATAAAGGGTGGCCGGCGCTGCGCAAGCTCGAATACATTGACGAGCTGATGAGTGAGCTTGCCGGCACTCGACCGCGCAATCACGTACGCACGAAGGTTGAACCACTGTCGGCAATTCGAATCACGCTCCGTGAACATTATCGACACAAGCGCGAGCGCTACGATTTTGTATGGCCGTCGGTTTATGATCGCGATCTCCTACGAATCTTCTCCGACGACCCCCGACACAAATCAAAGATGAGTGCTGCGAGCTTCATTCGCAGTGTTAGGCGCGAAGTGCGGCAAATAGTTGCCGAAGGAACGGGCGTTCACCAGTACACAATCGATCATGTGTTGCAGAACATGATTGACCGTTGCAAGGAACTTAAACTGCGCGTGGCCACGCCCACGCGCGCGACTCGTAGACGCGTCATGATTGTATTAACCGTTCAAGTCATGAATGTGCTGCATTCAGGTTACCACCGGATCGCTGTATGACTTTTGAGCCGCGCAAAAAACTAAGGATCATAGTTCTCTGTCACGAAGACCTGGTTCCGCCTGATTCATTGAGCGGTCTTAGTGACAAGGAGAAGCTGGAGGTCAAGACTGAGTTCGACGTTATCTCCACGCTGAAGAAGATGGGCCATGAAGTTTATCCCGTCGGTCTTTATAACCAGCTGAACGTAATCGGTGACGCATTGATGGCGCACAAGCCCCATATCGCGTTCAACCTGCTCGAAGAGTTTCATGGGTATCCGCTGTATGACCAGCACGTTGTCAGCTATTTGGAGTTGATGAAGCAGCCGTATACAGGATGCAATCCAAGAGGCCTTACCCTCGCGCACGACAAAGCTCTGACAAAGATGATCCTGTCGTATCACCGTATTCTGGTTCCTAACTTCGCCGTGTTCCCAATGAACAGAAAGGTCCGGCGACCAAAGCGTTTGCAGTTTCCTTTGCTCGTGAAGTCGATCAGTGAAGAAGGTTCAGTTGGAATCGCGCAGGCGTCTCTTGTTCATGACGACGACAAGCTGACGCAACGCGTTGAGTTTATCCACAGGCAAAACAAAACCGCCGCGATTGCTGAGCAGTTCATCAAAGGGCGCGAGATCTACGTTGGCCTGATCGGTAATCAGAACATTCAGACTTATGCGCCGTGGGAACTGGTGATGGAGAAACTACCGGAAGGAGCTGAAAACATAGCCACGCTAAAAGTGAAATGGGATCCGGATTACCAGGAACGGGTGGGTGTGGCCACGCGGGCGGCCGATCTAACGGCGGAGCAGCACAAGGCGCTGGAGCGGTTGTCGAAGCGCATCTACCGGTTTCTGTTTTTGAGTGGATACGCTCGCCTCGATTACCGGATGACGGAGGATGGCCAGTTTTATCTGATCGAAGCCAATCCTAATCCGCAGATCGCTCACAAAGAGGATTTCGCCGATTCGGCCGAACACAGCGGTGTTCCTTACGATGAGTTGCTGCAGAAGATAATCACGGTGGGATTGAATTACGCGGACAAGGGAACGACCTAGACACCATCCCCGAAAGCGGGCGGTATCTTCTTAGTCTCGCGCGACTCAACTAAACTGGAAGGCCTCACCAATTGGTCCTTTCCTCATAATACAAATCCAATTTTTGTTTCTTAGGAGCGGAAGCCATGACGGTGGCTCTAACGTTGCTCTTCACGGTACATCTCTATCGACGATTGCACCGCGTGTAAACGGCGGGCGACAATTCTCCCCCATTTGAGCGATCGCACTTCATATTGACCGCGAAGTGTTTTGGGATCGCACACAAGCCTTCGATCGAAGAATAGCAAGTACTCGACAATTAACACTTCGTGAATTCTTTTAGTGCGTGCATTGAACGATCGTCGCGTTTCGTCACGAAACAGTCACATTGGTTGTTGAAGCATAGAGTTTCAGTGGCTAATATGCCTTTGCCTCCAGCGGTATCTCCTCACGCGAAGTACCCGATCAAATTGAATCGAACTTAGGAAGAAGGGTAATTCCCCGTTTATGGTTTTTCACAAACTGATCCCTCGAGTGCTTACTGCAACCTTAGCAATCGGTCTCTGGTCCATCTCAGCGTTCGCACAAAGCAGTGATACTCGTCCGCGCGTTCTAAGCAACCCACCGGACGTAAACGAGATTTCGTGCTCGCCAGATGATCCTGTGGTGATTTCAACGGCAGATGTTGCTGAGGCGCGGCCGGCAAAGCCGGAAGGAAAACCGATTGTCGGGTTTGCTACACCCACGGTGAACGGCCGAGATGAGTTCCTGAGGGTCCAGCCCCTACTGTTGGCAGCAATTGACCAACGTCTGGGCGCGCGTTACTCGTGGGGCGCAGAGGGACCGAATAGATTTGATTGTTCGGGCTTCGTTTGGAGCATCTTCCAATCGGTAGGAATTGATTTTGAGCGAACGAGTGCTCGCACACTATGGTCGCGCTTCGAACCCGCTGCACCTGAGGACCAGTATAAGTTCGGTACGTTGGTTTTCTTCAGTGGCCTCGCGCACGTTGGCGTCGTTGCCGATGAGCATGGCTTCTATCACGCTTCTCGTCACCACGGTGTGATCTATTCCCCTTTTAATGAGTACTGGGTGAAGAGAATCGATGGGTTCAGAAAAGTTCCCGCAGCTGGCACAAAGATCACGGATTAGGCTAGGCGCAACGGCGGAAACTAAAAAGCCGGCAGTGGATGCCGGCTTTTTTGTTCATTGAAGATTGAAGATTGATGATTGATGATTGAGTTTTAAGCTGCACTCAACAATCAACAATCTACAATCAACAATCAACAATGCTCTACAATCATCCGCGTTACGTTGGGACGAAGCCCGCCCGATGTTCGTCGTCTTTCGCTTCCCAGACCACTATGATCTTGTCGATCGCGACATAGCAACTTTTCCCTTCGTCATCGCGCAGATGAACGACGCCCGATTCAACGCTTAACACTTCCCCGCGCAGGCTCGAGGACCCGCCACAATAGAGGTCGATCTTCTTTCCGATTAATCTAGCGAGCAGGTCTTCCATAACTCATTGCCAATTGCCGATTGCCGATTGCCGATTGGAAGAAATTCCGATATCTGTGAGTCTCATGAAGTCTCCAGAGTCTTTCAATCGGCAATCGGCAATTGGCAATCGGCAATCTCTTCACTTGCCGTTTCTGAATGTAATCTTCACCAGCGGTATTACATCCGGGTCGCCTTGTTGTTGCTTTTCAAACTTCAGCAGGTCGTAGTACGCACAACGCGTGGTGTCAGGAAATTGCCGGCACACAGCAGGACGCGCGTGATAAATCGTGCACCCTCTCGTTTCGGGATTTAAAAACTGGCATGCCTGACCAAACAGCGGATCAGCTTTGCGTCGCAGAACGCGTTCTTTTTCGTAGATCTTGGTGAACCGCGACGTGGCCAGCTCCTCAGTCATGTTGAAGTGCTTCGCCAGTCGTCTGATATCTCTTGGCGTGACCTGCACTCGCTCATAAACAGAGCAACAGTAAGCTGGGCATTCGCTGCAGTTGTAATAGTTTCTATTCACTTCTTTTGTCAGGATGTCGCCCATAGCTCGTTCTCTCCAAATTGATCTAGCGGCGCTTTGATCTGGCGTATTCGGATGTAAGCAGCTTCATAAACTCCTGGCGGTGGTCATAAAGTCGCTTCGCCTTACGTGGTGCGTGTCGCGTTAGAGCATATGCCGTAATCAACGGCAGCGCCACTGTTGAATCAACGTAACACACAACTGCATCGGGCAGACGATCAGGATCAACCTTGCCCCATGAAACCGCTTCTCCGGGTGTGGCGCCCGACAGGCCGCCGGTATCGGGACGCGCGTCAGTCACCTGCAGAAAGAAATCATGGCCTCGCTCGTCGATTCCGAGTACCTCTTGAATCTGCGGTTCAGTCTGTAGCAAAAAGTTTTTGGGTGAACCGCCGCCAAGAATAAATACGGCCGACTTTCCCTTTGTCTTCTTGCCCGTGCCATTACTTTGAAACGCGCCGCGCTTTGCCGCCAGTACAATTGCCGCTGTTTCATTGACGTCTAATGAAGGATCAAAAGCGAGTTTGTTTCCCTGAAGCGCCTTCGCCGCAACGTTCATCCCGATCGATGAATCACCTGGTGAGGATGTGTAGATCGGAACACTGTATTGATATGCCACCGCCAGAAGTGACTTATCTTTGATCCCGAGTTTCTTTTCGCGCTCATGTACGTACCGGCCGCAGAGATAATGAAACTCTGCAGTTGACATGGGTTTTTGGAACTCCGGGCCTTCGATTATCGTGCGGAAGAAAGCGTCGGTATCTAGTAGTACCGAGTAGTCGAAGAAGATGTCGTAGATGCGTACGACCTCTTCATCACGCAACACGATGTCGGATATTTGTGCGTTTCCCTGGTGCATCGCCAGGCCAATTCCGAAGTGTGTGTCGTGATAGAGGTTCGCGCCTGTCGAAATGATCCAGTCTATGAATCCGGCTTTGATTAAAGGAATGAGAGCGGAGATTCCCAAGCCAGCCGGTGTCAACGCGCCGGTGATAGACATCCCGACCGTGACTTCCGGCTCTAACATCTTGGCCGTGAACAGTTGACACGCTTCGCGCAGCCGCGCGGCGTTGTACGCGAGGAACGAGTCGTCAATAAGATCGGCGACGTTCAGTTTCTTCGTTATCGGAGCGGGATCAATCCGTCGCCCCTGTAGGAATTTACTCTTGTGTTTTGCCATTTCCGACTATTAGTGATTTCTGTCAGGAGTTTCAGAGTCAAACCTTTCCAGGCAATTGCGGCATAGACAATCTGAATACCGAGAACGAAGCTCAGCGCGAACTTCGTCACCGAGCTGAATCTCCGAACACCAGCAACCTTTCAACGACACGCCACAGTTGAACTCTGCGCCACACGCCTCGCAAACACGATCGCGGCCAAAGGTTGTTACTGTTTCGAGAATTTTTAAAACTCTACTCACCGGCACTCCAACTAAAATGTTCGATAAACTTTTAGTTTGTCGTCGTGCGACCGTTCACTCGACCCTAGAAATCGTTCGGTGCGGTTACTGAATGAGTTGTATCAACTGTTCCTCGACGACAAACTGAAGTTTATCGAACACCGGCAACTAGTTCGCACTGACTTCCGAGGCGTTCTGAGGCTGCGCCTTCTGGATGCGCAGTCGCGATATTCGTCGCTCATCTGCATCCAGCACTTCGACTTCAAGGCCTCGAACATTTAGTCGCTCGCCTACGGCCGGAACCTTGCCGTATTCGTTAATGACCAGGCCTGCAATTGTGGTGAAATCGTCAGAGTCGATCTCCAAGTCAAACAGATCCTCGATCTTTTCAATCTCCGTCGAACCAACCACTTCATAACTTCCTGCGTCCTTCTCGACGATCCCTTCCAGCTCTTCGCCCGCGATATCTTCGTCTTCGATCTCGCCCACAATTTCTTCGAGAATGTCTTCGACCGTGACTAGCCCGCAGATCCCGCCGTACTCATCGACGACCATTGCCAGTTGCGTATGAGCTTTTTGCATCTCTTCAAGCAGCTCATCGACCGGTTTTGTTTCCGGAACGACATAGACGGGTCTCACTAAGGATGCGATCTGGTCGTTCTCCGTTCCTTCGGCCCACGACTGAAGCAAGTCGCGAACATAGATGATGCCTTCCACGTTGTCGATTTGATCACGGTAAACAGGCAAACGTGAGTATTTCGACTCGAGAATAACGTCACGGGCTTCTTGTACAGTTGCGGTGACAGGCAGCGCGACGATATCAGGTCGTGGCGTCATCACTTCGCTGACGCGCGTATCACCAAACTCAACGATCGATTGAATTAGTTCGCCTTCTTCGCCTTCCAGAATCCCTTCGGCCTCCCCCACGTCGATTAGCGCTTGTAGATCCCCGCCGTCGTCATCTTCCTCTTCATCAGTGCCGACGTCGGTGGGGTGATCCTTACGCCTGGATCGATCAAAGAGCCTCTGAAAAGGATCGGCGAGGAAGGCCATTAAAGGAAAGAACGGGCGAACAATTGGCAGCAGGAAAAGAAGGGTTCCTTCAGGGTTACGCGTCGAGATGAACAGCGGAATGATCTGACGGAAGATGCCGGCGAGGACCAGTCCAGCGGCAAGGCCAATCAGAACCAGGTTTGGTTCAGGAAATAGTGTTAGGGAGATTGAAGTAACAAGGACTGCAACGATGACCAGCAATATCTGGATCATCGCCGAAAGCGCAAAAGTGAACCGCGGCCGATTCTCCAGGATCAGTTCAAGAAACACTCTCGAACCAGCCTTTGGTTTGTCACCATTCTCGCCGATTAACCGTCGCAGACCCACGTCACTCAACTGACCGAAGGCCATGTCGACCGTTGCCAGTACGGACAGAACAATCAGCAGCAGGAGCGTGAGTCCTATTTCAAGTTCCATCGATTAAGGAATAGTAAATGAAACAAGCGGAGTTTGTCTTGTAACTCAAAGCATTGGCTGGGAGCGCGGACGTCTCGACCGCAATAAGCGAGGCGAACGGTTCTGCGCGACTAGGCGTCGCGTTTACGGACGAGACGCCCGCGCTTCCCGGGTCAGATTTTCAAGCGCCGTCTTAATTGCAACTCCAGACGGTTCATTTCACCATTATCCGTTTCGTGGTTGTAACCACACAGATGCAACAGTCCATGAAGGATCAATTGCGAAATCTCGCGTTCCAGCGACAGCCCGTTTTGCCTTGCCTGGACTACCGCAGTCTGGATCGATACAGCAACGTCTCCTAAGTTCGAGCCGGCATTTCCGGAAGGAAAGGAAAGTACATCAGTAGGTTTGTCGATACCTCGAAAGGTGCGATTAAGTTCGCGGATCTTTTGATTGGAAACAAATGCGATGGTTGCTGACGACGCGTCGCGACCAATGTGTTTCAGGATGTTGTTCCCCAGGTCGCTCCAGTTGCGAGACGGGACTTTGCACGTGCGCTGTCGATTAACGACTTCCACCATTGGCTGTTGAACGCGGTGATGTTGGTTTGTCGGGGTGCCCCTGATATAGAAAGTCGGGTCGCCACGGAGGGCCACCCTAAAAAACCATTTAGATCTGACTCTTCTTGCCGTGCTCCTCGTAGGCTTTGATGATCATCTGCACGAGTTTGTGGCGGACGACATCTTTTTCGGTGAAGTAGATGAATTCGATACCCTCGAGATTCGAAAGGATGCGTTCGGCTTCGATCAATCCGCTTCTTTTACCTTGAGGCAGGTCGACCTGAGTAACGTCACCTGTGATCACTGCCTTTGATCCGAATCCGATACGCGTGAGAAACATCTTCATCTGTTCACTCGTCGTGTTCTGCGCTTCATCCAGAATTATGAATGCGTCGGAGAGAGTGCGACCGCGCATAAACGCCAACGGCGCGACTTCGATTACCCGCTTCTCCAACAGACGTGTAACGCGTTCATAGTCGATCAAATCGAACAGAGCGTCGTACAGCGGTCGCAAGTACGGATCGACTTTGTCTTGCAGATCGCCCGGCAGAAATCCGAGCTTTTCGCCCGCTTCAACTGCGGGTCTGGCGAGCACGATGCGATTCACTTGTTTCTGCATCAACGCCTGAACCGCCATCGCAACCGCGAGATATGTCTTGCCCGTGCCGGCGACGCCGATGCCAAACACCACGTCTTTGTCCTGAATCGCCTGGATGTACTTGCGCTGAGTTGCAGACTTCGGCGCTACCTGTTTTTTGCCTGCCGGGCTAAAACGGGCCTTAGTGAAGTAATCGCGCAGACTGAAGGCACGGTCTTCAGCAATCTGTGCAAAAGCTTCGCGCAGCTCTTTGTCAGTGAAGTGACGACCTTCCTTGAAGAGATCGGAAAAGTCTTCGAGGATGCGTTCTGCAGTTTCGACGTCTGCGGGATCGCCGTCGATCGAAACGTCCTGACCACGCGCGTTGATGCGTACGTCGAGCAGTGATTCGAGATACTTAATGTTCTGGTCGTGAACACCGAAGAGGGTTTCGAGACCACGGGGCGGAAGTTCAATCTTCTTCAATTGCAGGTAACTCTCTCCTTCGCACAACTGAACAAACAGGGATTGGTTAAGCGGCAGGTTTGGGTGAGCACCGGGATCGATGACATAGATTGCGATTTGACGCTACTACAGGGCTTCCATGGTGTCAAATTATACAGAGATTGCCGATTGCCGATTTTCGATTGGAATGGCGCTCAGGTCAGGACACGACCGCTCCGGGAGGGTCGAGAATCATATGCACGCCATCGCGCTACATTTCATGCACTACAATTTTGTTCGCATTTCACAAGTCGCTACGATGCACGTCAGCAACGGAAGCGAGAGTCACCAAAAAGCTTTTGTCTATTGAAGATATCGTGGCACTGATAGACTAACTCGGTTCATAATCGCGCCGCCCGGTCAACTCTGGCGTTAGGCCGACCACATAGTGACGTTCGGGATATTTGTTTTTTGGCGCGAACGCCTGTGATATTGATAAGGGAATGCGGGAAAGGAAGCCGTTATGAAACGATATGCTTTGTCGATTATCTTTTTTCTGTTGACCGCAAGCGTCGCCTTCGCTCAAACGAAAACCCCGGTTGAGGGCGTATGGAAGATCGCCGAGCGCATAGTGCCCGGAACGCATCCCCTTGCGAAGGGCGTCACGATAACGAATACAAACCCGCCGAGTTTGATCATTTTCACAAGAAGCTATTACAGCCAGGTGTACCTGGGGAGCGCGGAGTCGAGAGCTCTGGTTGCGCGAGCCAAAGACCCTCAGAACCTAACTGATGCCGAGAAGATCGTTAGGTTTGAGCAGTGGAAGCCGTTATTTGCCAATGCGGGTACCTATGAAATTAAGGGATCGACGCTCAGCATACGCCCGCTCGTGGCAAAGAATGCCAACCAAATGAATGGGTCACACGCCGTGGAGTTCAAACTGGAAACCCCCAACACGCTCTGGCTGATCCCAATCGCGGATGAGTCAGCGACTGAGCCACGGATTAAGTTGACAAGAGTGGAGTAAGGAGCGGATCGAACAACTCGTTGGATCGAAGCGGCGGGAGCGTGTTTTCCTAACCTCATGTTCAACATTGAAACGAGCCCCCTACCCTCCGGCAGCGGCGAACTTGACACCCCTACGGTCGACCGCTAAACTCCCTCGCTTGCGCTTGAGGGCCAATCGGCTACCTAGCGCTAGTTATTTTGGGGAGACACGGAATGCCGAATCATAAATCAGCAGAGAAGCGGATGCGTCAGAATGAGAAAAGGCGCGTAATAAACCGCGGAAATCGCACCAAAGTTCGCAGCTACATCAAGAAGCTGCGGTCAGCGCTCGACTCTGGCAAGGCCGACGAGATCAGCCACGTGCTGCCTGAAGCCATGTCTGTAATCGACAAGTCGGTGCAAAAAGGTGTGCTCCACGCGAATGCTGCGGCGAGATACAAATCGCGTCTCACGGTGCGGGCGAATCAAGCGGGCAAATAACAGCCTTCTAAGAAATTCAAATTAATAGAGGCGAGTCGAGTTTTCGGCCCGCCTCATTTATTTTGGAGAACGATATGTCCTATACGAGCCATGCAGAGATTGAACAAGTGGTCCGTGATTTCGAGAACTGCACGACTGGCAAAGACGCCTTTCATCACGAGCAGCATCTGCTAGTCGCGACTTACTACCTCCAGTCTCTCAGTGTCGAAGAAGCAACTGAGAGAATGCGGAATGCCCTGTTTAACTTTCTCGATCATCACCGCGTGGATACTCAGAAGTACAACGAGACGTTGACGGTATTTTGGATCGCGATGGTGGCGCTGGAGTTGAAGAAGTTGCCGGCGAACACGACTCTGGTTGAGAAGTCTAACTCGGTCGTCACGGCGTTGAGCAATGGAAAGCTTGCGTTGGATTTCTATTCCGACGGATTGTTATGGTCCGATGATGCGCGGAAGGTGTTTGTCGTACCAGACCTGAAGCAGTGGCAGTGATTGAACGAATGTCCGACATGCTTTAGCTTGTCGGTGGAGTCACCAAGCCTTCAATTGCAGGGCGACTACTCGACGTCGGACATATCAACATTCAACTTTCTACGAAAGTTGAATGTTGATATTTGGTACGTCGAGTCTTCCCCTGGATTGACCGTCGAGTAGGCCCGACAGCTGAAGCGTAACGGACATTAGTTGAGTGTGCCGGACATTACCCAGCTAGTTCACACACGAGCATTTCCATCTGCAGCCTGGGAGTCGCCTGCGAGGTTTTTATTGCTAAATCAACGTTCGCGATCAGTTGAATCGCATGTGACAGCTTGGCCGCATCTGTGCGTCGCAACGTTTCGAGGTAGGATCTTTGTTTGAAGGGTTGTATGAAAACGTGCTTGAAAACCTCCGACTGACCCTTTTGCATCAACACCTGCTTACCCAAAGCAAGCTTGCGATAGTTTGAACCAATCAATCCCAACAGCATCAGTGGTTCCACCTCGTCTTCAAGCAATCGATGTAAGGTTTCCAGGGCTTTCTTCCGATTACCTGCAAGCAGATGATCAGTGAGTTCCCAGTTCGCGAGCTCGCGAGATCGGCCAATAAGTTCTTCCACTAACTCCCGTGTGATCCGACCAGTATCAGCCGCCCCGGACGCAAGCTTATCGACTTCCATAAATAGCGTTTGGACGTTCGTACCTACTAGTCGCACCAGCTCACTGATTACCTGATCGTCAGCCGCTGTCTTCAACTCCTTCAAGCGGGCATTCACCCAGGCTCTTGCCTCCGCGTCTTTCAACGGAGAGAAGTCGACTACGGTGCAACGGTCTAGCAACGACTTGGTCGCCTTCTTTCGCTTATCTAATTCGTCGGCAATGAAGACTACAACCGTGGAAGGGACGGGGTTGGCGACGTAGGCGATCAGCACGTCTTCTTGAGCTTCACGCAGTCGGCTAAAGTCACGGATTCTGATGACGCGGTGATCTGACATCATTGGCAATTGTTCGGCGGCGGCAATCGCCGTCTGGACGTCGTCGCTGAGCAGACTGAAGCTGGCCTCGTTGAATTCGCGAAGTAAGGTGCCCGCGAGGGCAGCGTTGGTAATCGCGCGCGCCGCAGCGTCGCGAAGGTAGCGTTCAGGTCCTAACAGGAGATAGAGAGGCTGGATTTTTCCTTCGTTAAGAGAGCGTTCGAGGTCAGCGCGATTGAGCGGTTTCATTTCTTAACTTCGACCGCGTTGATGAGTGTGGAAACAATACTTTCAGCAAAGGCGCGTGACATGCGCAGGACGGCCGGATCCTCTTCATTGAAGAAGCTTCGAGGATCGCTGCCGAATTCGTATTCACCACGAAACACAAAGTTCTGATTGTCGTAGAGGACGCGATTCTCTTGTTGATCCCTTACGGTTACCGCTGCCGCAATCGTAACTTCGAAGATTCTGGACCGGCCTTTATCGTCGAGCAGTACGCCGCCAAAATTGAAGCTCTTGATCACGCCTTCAATGACAGCGTCCGCGCCTTCGCGCTCGCCCTGCACCCGCAGACCGCGGCCACGATGGACCAGTTCTCGGATGACGGCATCCGTGAACCGCGACTCTATCTTGTAGCGCAGCGCCCGGCTTTCAATTTGGAATGCAGGAACCGCAACTGTTTTTATGCGGGCTGGGAGTTGGTTCCTGGTGACGGGTTTGTAGCAGTCTGTGAACCCGAAGACGAACGAGAGAATAGCTGCTGATGCAGCGATGCGAATAAGTTTGTTCATTTGAGAATCGGTGCACAGATTACACAAATCAGCGCGCAAGCAAAAGGACAGTCTACGTCGATCTGGATTTTCTTTGTGAAGTGTCGTGAGAGTATCGGCAAATGATCGCCCGAGACATACTCTCAACCCTCTGCGTTACCTCGGCGTTTCTCTGCGACTCGGCTGTTTTTTAGTAACGCTGAGTGGATCCTTCTAAGCTTATTTAGTGGCCCGAGGCCGCAGTAATGGCCTGGATCGTTTTGAGCGCTTCGATGGATGCTTTCACGTCGTGCACTCGAACGATATGCGCGCCATTGAGAACTGAGGCGAGCATCGATGCAATTGTGCCGTGTAGCCTTTGGTCGGCACTTGCTGGTGTACCATCATTATCCGCAAGAATGCGACCAATAAATGACTTCCGCGAAGTTCCGACGAGGACCGGCAGATCGGGAAACGCAGCAATCAGTTGATCGAGCTTCGCGATCAATTCGAGATTCTGTTCCTGACTTTTTCCGAAGCCAATTCCCGGATCGATTACGATCGACTCGCGCTTCACACCACGACGTTCAGCCATGTGCACGCTGGCGCGCAAGCTATTGGTGACTTCCGGAATGATGTCAGCCACCGGCGGTAGTCGGTGAAGTGTCGCGGGTGTACCGCGCGAATGCATAAGGACGAGACCGGCGCCTGCGCTTGCTGCGGCGTCGGCAACGTAAAAGTCGAACCGCAGTCCGGAGATGTCGTTGACGATAGAGGCACCCGCGTCGAGCGCTGCGCGTGCGACCTCGGATTTCGTTGTGTCGACCGAGATAGGAATTCTTGTGCGCTTGGAGAGTTCATTGATGACTGGGACAACACGTTGAATCTCTTCCTCAGCTGAAACTGGCTCTCCTCCCGGTCGCGTTGACTCACCGCCGACGTCGATCATGTCTGCGCCTTCAGCGATCATCTCTTCAGCGTGAGCGACGGCAGCTTCGGGGGAAAGATACTGATCGCCATCACTAAAACTGTCAGGCGTGACGTTCAGGACGCCCATAATCAGCGTGCGCTCCCCGATAGGAAACGTTCGATTTCGAATGTGCCAGAGTCGAGACATAAGCGTAATGTTCGATAAACTTCAGTTTGTCGTCAACCTGCGCTGTGCTCAACTTTTCTCACTAACACGGGCTGGGCTTACTGAAAGACGTTGAATCATTCCCATCTGACGACAAACTGAAGCTTATCGAACATAAGGAAAAGGGGAATGAGTTTTACCCCATTCCCCTCTTTGCGTGTTGCCCTTTTCCCCGGTTGTTAGGCGGGTGCAGGATTGCCACCGGTAATCGGTGGAAGAATTGGCTTCAGCGGTTTCGTCGACGGCTCCTTCAGCTGTGGACGATCTTCGCCACTGCCGGAGTCAGACACTGACGGTTGATCGTCAAGCGGAAGCCCAGCAACGATTCGGCGAATCTCAACACCATCCAACGATTCGCGTTCGAGTAAGCATTCAGCGAGCCGGACCATGATGTCGCGATTCTCTTCGATGATCGTTTTCGCACGTTCATACTGTGCGGTGACGATCTTCTTTACTTGATCGTCGATCTTGATCGCGGTGTCTTCGGAGAAGTCACGATGCTGAGCGATCTCACGTCCAAGGAATATCTGCTCTTCCTTCTTGCCGAACGTGAGCGGACCCATCTCGGACATTCCGTACTCGCAAACCATCGCTCGCGCCAATTCGGTTGCGCGTTCGATATCGTTGGACGCGCCGGTTGTTATGCTGCCAAGGAACGTCTCTTCAGCGATGCGCCCGCCCATCAGGATGGCGATCTGGCCCAGGAGGTATTCCTGGCTGTAGTTGTGTCGATCACCTTCGGGCAGTTGCTGAGTGACGCCTAAAGCCATGCCGCGCGGAATGATCGTTACCTTGTGCACGGGATCCGCGTTCGGAACTTTCAAACCGACCAACGTATGACCAGCCTCGTGATAGGCAGTCACGCGCTTCTCCTCGTTGGAGATCACCATGCTCTTTCGTTCGGCGCCCATCAACACCTTGTCTTTCGCCAATTCGAAATCGCCCATCGCGACGAGCTTCTTGTTGTATCGCGCTGCATTCAATGCAGCCTCGTTCACGAGGTTTGCCAGATCCGCGCCGGTGAATCCTGGTGTGCCTCGCGCGATTACGGAGATGTCGACATCTTCGCCGAGCGGAATCTTCCGCGTGTGCACTTTAAGAATACCTTCACGTCCGCGAACATCAGGACGAGAAACTACTACGCGACGATCGAATCGTCCGGGTCGAAGTAATGCCGGATCGAGAACGTCGGGACGGTTGGTCGAGGCGATCAGGATCACTCCGTCATTCGACTCGAAGCCATCCATCTCGACGAGCAACTGGTTCAACGTCTGTTCACGTTCGTCGTGCCCGCCACCGAGACCTGCGCCACGATGTCGACCGACAGCATCAATCTCATCGATGAAGATGATGCACGGCGCGTTCTTCTTACCTTGTTCGAAAAGGTCGCGAACACGTGACGCGCCCACGCCGACGAACATTTCGACGAAGTCAGAACCTGAGATTGAAAAGAACGGGACGTTTGCTTCGCCGGCAATTGCCCGTGCAAGCAGCGTCTTACCGGTTCCTGGCGGTCCCATCATTAAAACGCCCTTCGGAATCCGGCCGCCAAGCTTCTGAAACTTCTGCGGCTCTTTCAGGAATTCAATAATCTCCTGCAATTCTTCCTTGGCTTCTTCAACGCCCGCGACGTCCTTAAACGTCACCCTTTTCTGCTGGTTGTTCAGCAGCTTGGCCCGCGACTTCCCAAACGAAAGCGCCTTGTTTCCACCAGACTGCATTTGCCGCAGCATGAAGATCCAAATCGCGATGATGAACAAAAGCGGCGCCCACGTAATTAACATGGGCCAGATATAACTGCTGCTTGATTCTTCCTGGACCTTGGCGACGCGCGGGCGACCGTTTACCACTTCGCGAGCCGACTTCAACAGATCGTTCTTGGCTGGATCATTCGACAACGCAACGACGTACTCTTTGTTATGGTTATCGATTGCGACAGTCTCAGTTTGTTTGACCGTCATCTCCTTAAGCTCGCCGGCCTGGATCATTTGGTCCAGCCGCGTCAGGTCCACCTTCTCGACATTGTTGCCGCGCGGATTGACGAGCTTATAGAGCAAAAGCGCCCCTGCAATGATCAGGAGCCAGAATACGATCTGTCTTGCTGTAGAACTCAAATTCATTAACGCCTCCGCCCCAAAATAACGCCCGATAATACCTTAAAACCCGCTCATTTGTCGCTTCCGAGCCGTTACGAGAACTTTGATGCCATACCACTCAGCTTTAGTTTGTCGGAAAGCAAGGCCGACACCAAAGCCCGGCTAGATCGACTATAAAGTTTGACCGCGCCTTTTTCAATTTGTTTTTCCTCGGCGACGCAGGTCTTTGCCCGCCTTCTTCCCGACCGGTGTTGCCTCCAATTGCAGTCTACCGCGACGCCTGGCCACCGTGGCTCCTCCCGGCAGTTCGACGACGCGTCCTCCTGCAGTCCCCTCCAGCAATCTCTCGACTGCTACCAGATGCACCATTTCCAGACGTCGCGCATCTCCGCGAGCGTCCGTAATCCATTGCCGCAGCGCCCGTCTACGTTGTGCCGAAGGCGCCGCGGAAAGTACTTGTACGTCTAAAGTGGGTAGTTTGGTTTTACCGAAGCCGGAATGATTCTGGAGGCTCGCCTTTTTCAACAGTTCAGCGGCGTTTTCGCGTAGTTCGTTACTATCTTCACGCAGCAAACTGGCACTTCGCGAAATAGCCTCGACCACGCGGGCATTGAACGACTCCATGAGTGGCAATAACCGCTTGCGTACTTTGATACGCGCGTAACCCTCGTCGGCGTTCATTTCGTCGACTAGGAACTCCTGTCGATGGTTACGACAGTAGTTTTGTGTGTCACCACGACGAGCCCATAACAGTGGTCGCACCAGCTGGACATCACCCTTTTTCGACAGAGGTCGAACGGCTTCGATTCCTCCGAGGCCGCTGCCAGCGCTGCCACGCATTAGTCGCATCAGCACCGTCTCTGCCTGATCGTCCATCGTATGGCCGGTCAAAACAAAACGGGCCTTTTTGCGTTTGGCTGTCCGCTCAAGAAAATCGTAACGGAGACCACGCGCGGCCTGCTCCAGGTTGTCTTTGTTGGCGTCAGCGATTTCCCGAACTTTTGAGCGCGAAATAACAGCCGAATGACCCAGACTCCTGGCCAAATTCGAAACCCACACTGCGTCTTTCCTACTGGTTGGTCGCAGACCGTGATCGAGATGAGCGGCGAAGAGTTTTAGTGAGATCTTAGCGCTGCGTATGAGTTCATCCAGCGCGAGAAGCAAGGCGGTTGAGTCTGCCCCACCAGACACCGCGACGATGATTGGTTCATCGCCGGCGGGCAGATGTAGTTTGCGCCACTCGGCGAGCAGGAGTCTGGCAAATTGCGAGAGATTGGAGGGCGGCCTCGATGCCATCCGACGCCTGTTAGTTTGCATGAAATCGATTGTGAGGGGGTTCATTAAGGTGAGTCAAACCGCGAATGTCATTAAGCAAACACATTTTGTTGAAACAAACGCAGCGTTTGCCATTTAAAAAGCTATACCGTTTCAAAACCCGACGTGCGAACAAGGGGAACATATGAGAGTTGAAAACCGGATAGGACTCCACGAATGGTTGCTGGGTTCCACCATCCTTTGCCAATCATGCGGCTGTTTATGGCTAGTGCCCGCCGCACAGACTGGTAATAGCTACACTTGCCGCCAGTGCGGAACCGAAGTCAGCGCCAAAACGACAGTCACTACGTCTGACAAACGCGCAACGACTGTCAAAACTAATCATTAAGCCCCCGCCAGTGTCACCTCTCGCTTAGCCGTGCCACAAAAATGGTCGGTGCGGTGTATTCTTCTTAGAACCAGCTTGTAGATTAATCCCGGATACGACTGTCCGCTGTTCAACTGTTACGTCTGAAGGAGGTCCCATCATGCCGACTAATACTGCATTCCGCCTGCTCCTGAACGATGCTCGAGTAAAACTAGTCGCTGCGGTCGCCATTTTAGGTGTCTTGTGGGCCTGCTACACGGGTTCGCAAGTCAGCTACTCAAACCCTCAGGAATCGACCGTCAATCAGTGGCTCATCGAGGTCGGAACTGGCGATGCTCAAATCCAGCTCACGATGCGGTATCGCCGAGAAAATGAGCACTCCTCTGGATTTAGCAACACGGGCTTCCGCATACCGTTTGATCAGCTCGTCGGCCTAAGTCGCGAGCAGGCAATGTCAGCTACTGGTAATGCTGTCCAGTTCCAGCTCAAGCGAGACGCCGGTACATTCAATTTCGAGGGGTGGTTTAAAGCGGGTAACGGCGCGGGACACTTTACCTTTACTCCGAACTCGTCTTTCGCCTCCGAACTTAATCGCCAGGGTCTTGGAAAACCAACAGACAAGCAGCTGTTGTCTCTTGCCATGCATGACATTGGCTTTGCGTTGATCAACGAACTTCGTTCACAGGGCTTTGAGCCATTTAAATTGGAACAGCTTGTAACCTTGGGTGAGCACGGTGTGCGCCTCGATTATGTTCAGGGCTTAAAGGCGCTAGGGTATTCGCTGAAGTCCGCGGATGAGCTCGTCAGGATGAGAGACCACGGCGTCACGCTGAACTTTATCCGTGAGCTCGGCTCGCTTGGATACACCGGGCTAACAGCTGATGAACTAGTCAGGACAAGAGATCACGGTGTGACACCGGCTTTTATCAATGAGTTCATGGCCGCTGGTTACGACAAGGCGACGCTCGATCAATGGATCATGTTGCGAGACCACGGCGTTACTCCCGGGTTCGTTGAGGAACTTAAAACCCTGGGTTATGGAAAGCTGCCGTTGGATGATCTGCGGCGAATGCGGGATCATGGCGTGACCGGATCTTTCATTCAGGAGTTGAAAGAGCTCGGGTTCGATCGAACTCCAATCGAACAACTTATCCGGGTCAGAGACCATGGCGTTACAGGCAGTTATATTCGAAAGATGAAAGGACGCGGGTACGACGTGAGTCTTGATGAGTATATTCGGCTGCGAGACAGCGGGACAAAAGAGGAATAAGTTCCGTATGTTCGATAAACTTTAGTTTGTCGTGTGGTCCGCCAACTTCAACCTGTTCAGGAATCGCCCGGTTCACAGTTTCTGAAAAAAGTTTAGCTCAGCGGACCTCACGACAAACTAAAGCTTATCGGACATACGCCTCCGATTGACTATTCAGGCCGCGGGGTTTACGTTTCATCGTCAGGCATCCAATTAGGGAGGCGTAGGCTCTAACACCTTCTCCCGAACTACACTTTTATTGAGGACTCAAATGAAATTACGAAGATTTTTGTCGGCGCTTTTTGTGGCGCTGTTCAGTCTACAAATGCTGATCGTCCCGGCGCTGGCCGACGAAGGCATGTGGACTTTCAACAACGTGCCGCGTGCCGAAATTAAGAAGAAGTACGGTTTTGAGATAACCGATGAGTGGCTGAAGAAAGCTCAAATGGCTTCCGTGCGATTCAACAACGGCGGATCTGGCTCTTTCGTGTCGCCGAACGGATTAGTACTTACCAACTACCACATCGTTGAGGATATCGTTGGTGAAGTCAGCACGCCAGAAAAGGATTTAGCCAAAGAAGGTTTTCTCGCTCGGACACGCGCGGAAGAGATCAAGGCCCCCAGCCTCGAACTGAACGTCTTGATGAGTATCGAAGACGTTACCGCGCGCGTGATGGGCGCGATCAAGCCAGGCAGCACTGACGCGGAGGCATTCGCAGCACGCCGCGCAGAAACTTCTGCGATTGAAGCAGAGTCACTCAAAGCCACCGGCCTGCGCTCCGACGTCATCCCTCTGTACCAGGGTGGCCAATACAATCTGTATCGCTACAAGAAGTACACCGATGTGCGCCTTGTGTTTGTGCCCGAGTTTCAGGCTGCGTTCTTCGGTGGGGATCCTGACAACTTCAACTTCCCACGCTTCAACATCGACATGGCTTTGGTTCGTGTTTATGAGAACGATCAGCCAGTCAAACCCGAGCATTACTTCAAGTGGTCTACATCAGGAGCAAAGGAAGGATCTCTGGTTTTTGTAACTGGTAATCCAGGCTCCACCTCGCGTTTGAATACGGTCGCTCACTTGGAACAACTTCGCGACACAAGCATTCCAATTATCTTGCGGCTGCTTGAACGACGCGAAGTAGTGTTGAAGAAATACATGGCGATGGGCGAAGAGCAAACTCGCCAGGCTCAAAACGAACTCAATAGTACGCAGAACAGTTTGAAGGTGTATCGCGGTCAGCTAGCGGGCTTGAAAGACAAGAGCTTGATGGCTCGCAAAATGAAAGAAGAAGACGCGCTGCGAAAATCAATCGCGGCGAATCCCGAACGCCAGAAGATGTACGGCGACGCGTGGGATGCGATTGCCAACGCACACAAGAATCTTCCTTCGTACATCAAAGAAAGAAGAATCTTCGAACAGGCCGCGGGTTTCAACACAACTTATTTCGGCATTGCCAGGACGTTGGTCAGATTGGCGGCGGAGAATGAGAAGCCGAACGCCCAGCGTCTACCGGAATACACAGATGCTCGTCGTGCATCTCTCGAGCTTGGGCTCTATTCACCAGCTCCGATTCACGACGATTTCGAAAAGCTAAAACTTACTGACTCGCTCGAGTTTATGGTTGAGCTTTTGGGCCCCGATCACGCTTTGGTCAAACAGGCACTGAATGGCAAAGCGCCAGCGGCACGTGCGGAAGAGTTGATCGCCGGCACTAAGTTGAAAGACGTCGCGTTCCGCAAAGAACTGGCGGCCGGTGGCGTGAAGGCGATTGAAGGTTCGACGGATCCAATGATCGTCCTGGCGCGTACGATTGACGCAAAAGGACGTGAGGTTCGGAAGCGCTATGAGAGTGAAGTCACAGGCGTCGAGCGCACGAACTACAGCAAGATCGCGCGCGCATTATTCGAAACGGAAGGTACGAAGCTTTATCCGGATGCGACCTTCACACTGCGACTCTCGTACGGCGCCGTGAAAGGCTACATGGAAAACGGAAAGCAGGTTCATCCGTTTACAACACTCGGTGGCCTCTACGATCGTGCTGCGAAGTTTCAGTACAAGTTTCCGTACAACTTGCCGCCGCGATGGATGGAGAAGAAGTCGGCAATTAATTTGAGCACGCCGTTTAATTTCGTTTCGACGAACGACATCATTGGCGGTAACTCAGGTTCGCCGACGATCAATCAGAACGGCGAACTAGTTGGTTTGATTTTCGACGGCAACATCCAATCGCTCGTCGGTGATTTCGTTTATGACGAATCAGTGAATCGCGCGATCTCCGTGGACTCACGTGGTATGTTGGAAGTGCTGCGGAAGGTCTTCGGAGCGAATGAAGTTGCTGCTGAATTAGCAGGTGGTTCTTCGATGACGAGCAGCGCTGGGTATTAATCTCGGCACTTTAAAACTAGGAGCAGGGCACTACGCAGGTCGTGCCCCGCTCTTTTCTGTTCCTAATCAACCCCGCTAGAACAACAAGTGCCCTTGCGGATTCTGGATACAGTTCAACCGCTTTCTCAGCATATGGTATCCCGTCCCCGTTCTCGCCGTATCCATTAACCAGTTCGATTAGTTCCAGCATCTCGACCACTGACAGTATTGCGCGTGACGCGTCGGGACTGTAGGGACGGAGCTCGATCCAAACGATCTTGTTGTTCTCTCGCGAGTGGTGGAGTTTTGTATCCATTTTGCTGTACGTACTGTCGCCATGCATCAGCCGCTTCACCAAATCTCAGACGTCGTGCCAAATATCTACTCAACCGCTCCCATGCCTCTGGATATATTCCGTTACGATCCGCGATCGCTATCAGACTATTCAACATCCCTCGCATTTTCAGTCAATTTGGCTTCGCGTGTTTTGTTCTGTCTTCGGGCTTTGCCTCAAAATTCGAATCTAGCTCAAGCGAAGGAGTAGTTCGTGTTCGAAGTAATATGGAGTTTACCCCTTCTCAAGACCCGCGTACTTCTGAACTAACTTCTTTTGCCCGTATCCGGGAAAGCTCACCGTCAACTTTGTCGATTCTCCAGCGCCTTCACGACGCAGAACCAGGCCTCGTCCATACTTCGCGTGCTTAACGTAAGATCCGGGCACGAATTCTCCTTCAGGAACATCGGTCGCTTTTGGTCTTTGGACTTTGGACGTTGGACGCCCCCACCGATCAGAACTTGGGCCAGGCGCAGGTGATTGACCAAATTGCTGACTTCGCTGTTTGAAGAACTCAGCAATGGAGTCGACACTGTCGTAAGTCTTGCCCGTATATTTCTTTCGTTCTTTACGATACTCGCCTTGCTCGTATTCAATTGCTGACGATCCTCGGGTGAACGATAGCCACGAATTGCCCGGTGTTAGATCCTCAATCATGTCAATCGGCATCTCATTCAAAAACTGCGAAGGCTCCGAAGCTAGCTCTTCTCCGTACACCCGCCGCTTCATCGCATGCGTGACATAGAGATAGTTCTGCGCGCGCGTCATAGCGACGTAACAAAGCCGTCGTTCTTCTTCCAACTCCGCAGGGTCAGTTGCTGAACGAGAATGCGGAAAGAGTCCGTCCTCCAAACCGACGACGAAAACAACCGGAAACTCCAGACCCTTCGCGGAGTGCGCAGTCATCAACGTAACCGGAGCATCGCGCTTGTATTGATCCTGGTCCGACACCAGCGCGGAGTGATCGATAAACTCACGCAAGCCTTCCGCAGCCTTGTCGTCGTAATCCACAGCCGCATTCACAAGCTCCTGCAAGTTCTCCAGACGACCTTCCGCTTCATCGGTACGTTCAGATCGCAACGCGTGCTCGTAACCAGTTTCTGTGATGGCGGCGCGTACGGTGTCTGAAACAGGAGCAGCGGACTCTATCTCCGCAGCGTCGTCTGCCATTTCTCCGAGGCGCTCGATAATCCTCCGGAAACTCTTCAAAGCATTGATCGCTCGTGAGCTGAGTGTCTCCGGTTTTTCGATCACCAGTGCAATCGTTTCCCAGAGTGATAGTCCGTAATCCTGCGCCCGCCTTTCCAGTTCCTCGATTGTCTGCTTGCCTATCCCACGCGATGGGCTGTTGATAACCCGCAACAAGGCGATCGAATCGTTCGGATTCAGCGCGAGTTTGAGATACGCAATGATATCGCGCACTTCCATTCGCTCGTAGAACGAAAAACCACCGACTATGTTGTAGGCGAGACCGTTTCGACGCATCGACTCTTCAAACACACGTGATTGCGAATTGGTGCGATAAAGAACCGCCGCGCGCGTGTCAAACTGTTCTTTGCGATGCTCGATTATCTTGCCGGCCACGAAGCGTGCTTCAGCTTCGGCATCGAACGCCTGAAAGTAGCGAACCTGTTCGCCTTTGGGGTTTGACGTCCAGAGAGTCTTACCTTTGCGTTCGATGTTGTGCTCAACAACCGCGCCCGCGACATCGAGAATTGTCTGCGTTGAGCGATAGTTCTGCTCAAGACGGATAGTCTTCGTATTGGGAAACTGTATTTCGAAATTAAGTATGTTGCTGATATCAGCGCCGCGCCATTTGTAAATCGACTGATCTTCATCGCCGACAACACAAATGTTCTGCTGTTTCTCTGTCAGCAACTTGATAAGTCCAAACTGGAGTGAGTTCGTGTCCTGGTATTCGTCGACCAGAATGTAGCGAAACTTGTTGTTGTATTTTTCTCGAACCTCTCCGACATCGCGCAACAGTCGCACTGCTTTAATTAGCAAATCGTCAAAGTCGAGCGCGTTGTTTGTGTGCAGCCGCTCCTCGTACATCTTGTAAACGCGAGCCATCGCCGCGCGCCGCTCGTCGATATACTCCGCCCGTGCGGCGAACGCGTCCGTGTCTTCACCGCGATTCTTTGCTGCGCTAATCGCTCCCTGCGTCGCTCGCGGGGCAAGATACTTCTCGTCGTAACCGAGTTCCTTAATGCATTGTTTGATCAGACGAATTGAATCGTCCTGATCGTAAATGGTGAACGTGCGGGTGTATTTGTCGTTTAGTTTTTCGATGTCTTGCCGAAGGATGCGCACGCATAAGCTGTGAAAAGTGGCGACCAAAGGAGCGGCCGGCAATTCATGGCCGCGTAACAATCGCTGCACGCGCTGGCGCATTTCTTCAGCGGCTTTGTTTGTGAACGTGACTGCCAGGATATTCCACGGCGCGACCGACTTTTCGGCGATTAGATACGCAATGCGATGTGCAATAACGCGTGTTTTTCCTGAACCCGCTCCAGCGAGGATGAGCAGTGGGCCTTCCGTGTGAAGTACAGCTTCACGCTGTTGTTCGTTGAGTTGCGAAAGAAAATCAGATGCCACTATTTGATCAATCCCTGAATTGCTTTGAACTGTTCGTGCTTTGCGTCGCGCATCATCTCGAAGACGGCCATTTCCACCGACGATGGTATCGCTCCTGATAATTCCATTTTTCGAAGCGCCATGCGCTTGTTTTCCGTTTTACGCGCCGTGATGCAATCGGTAAGCAAGTGAACTTGAAACCCGTTGGCGAGTAGGTCGTGCACGGTTTGATTGACGCAAATGTGTGCTTCGATACCGCATACGAGGATCTGCTTTGCGCCCAGTTCATTTAGTTCTGCCTCAAACGGCTTTACTCCGCAGGAACTAAAAGTCGTCTTCTCGATGATTTGAATCGATTCTGGCAGAGCCTCGAGAATCTCTCTGGCAGTGCGGCCGAGACCTTTGGGATATTGTTCAGTCACGACGATCGGCAGGTTGAGAAGCTTTGCCGCAGTCACCATCGTGGCGATGCGTGCGGCGACGTCGAAGAAGTCTGGGATCTTCGTCCGAAATGCTTCCTGCATGTCGATGACGGTGAGAGCCGACTGTGTGAGTACAAGCGTATTCTGATGCATTTGCTGTGATGTCATTTAATCACACGAAGAGTCGCGATTCAAAAGCGGTCTTTGGTCTTTGACCTTTGGCCTTCGGTCTTGATTGCTGCTCACCCGACGCCATGAAATTTCTCTACTCCGAAGGGCTTTGCCTCAAGAGTCACATCTAGCTCGAGTCGGGAAACATGAAACTCGGTATCACCGCAATCGACTTTTGAGGCAGGGCTACTCCGAAGACTAAAGGCCAAAGACCAATGACGGGGTTTGAGCGCAAGAATCGGATAGATCAGCTCTCTCTGTCTCCTTTACCATCTGTGTTCAGATTGATAATACTGGAGGCGGGCTGTGAATCTTGCATTGAAACAAGCTGTGACAAAGCAAATCATCACCGACGAGAACCGTTGGCAAGCAGTGGTTGCGAGAGATCGCAGCATGGATGGGCAGTTCGTCTTCGGCGTCAGCTCGACCAAGATCTACTGTCGCCCTTCGTGCCCTTCGCGTAGGCCAAGCCGTGAGCGCGTCGCATTCTTTGTCCTACCTGAAGCGGCTGAGCAAGCCGGGTATCGTGCGTGCAAACGATGTAAGCCCGGAAGTGTCCTGCTTTCCGATCCGCAGGTAGAAATGGTCCAGCGTGTTTGTCGGTATATTCGCGCCAACCAAACGAGTGCTTTGGATTTGATGGAGCTCGCGCGTCACACAGCCGTCAGCGTCTTTCATCTTCAGCGAACATTCAAAAGCGTGATGGGTGTCAGTCCGCGCCAGTATGCTGCGGCTGAGCGTTTTGGCGATTTCAAAGCAAGATTGCGAGAAGGGGAGTCAGTGACGGGCGCCCTTTACGATGCCGGTTTGAATTCGAGCCGACGACTGTACGAGCAATCGAACGATGAACTTGGAATGACGCCAGCGACTTATGGACGCGGCGGTCGAGGAGCGAGGATCGTTTTCACAACTGCAGCGTGTAGTTTAGGGCGTTTGCTGGTCGCGAAGACAGAGCGTGGCGTTTGTGCGGTGAAGATCGGTGACAGCGATGAGGAGATGGAAACGGAACTACGAAAGGAATTCTTCGCCGCGAACATCAATCGAGCCGACTCAGATTTAGACGAGACAGTTCGAGACGTCCTCCGTTTAATAGAAAACAAAGCGCCGCATCCGAAACTCCCACTAGACATTAGAGCGACGGCCTTTCAGCGGCAGGTTTGGGAGAAACTGAAATCGATCCCCTATGGCGAAACGATGTCGTACGGCGACGTGGCAAAGGCCGTTGGAAATCCTGGAGCAGTACGAGCTGTCGGCCGTGCGTGTGGCACGAATCCTGTTGCGATTGTGATTCCGTGTCATCGAGTTGTGCGTGAGGATAAAAGCCTTGGCGGATATCGCTGGGGCTTGGAACGAAAGAAGAGGATCCTCGACCACGAAAGAGCGAGTCAGAAGAGCGAGTAGCAAAAGGAAATCATTAGTCAATTCTCATTTGATAAAAGCCATCCGCTACCGCGAACGGTACTGAATACCGCTGTGGTTTCTACTTTACGAATTGGCCCAACGGACCAGTTGGTTTGATGAATGGCTTGAGCTCTGAGTATGAAAACAGATACCGCCCAACTGGTTCGAACGCACGGTGGACATGCGGGAATCCCAGCTGGTAAAGAAACGTCACGCCATCCTTGTTGATTGACAGATTATCTAGATCTTTCATCTCAAACTTGGCCTGCTCGAGTGCACCTACAATGCTCGAGGCGTCCGGCAGAGATCGATCCTCTTTCGCGGCTTTTATTATTTCCGCTACTTCCTCTTGTAACTTGGAATCTGCTAGTCGAGTCAATTCCTGCAGTTTGGCTTCAACAAAAAGATCGCTGGCCTTTATGGCGTTCCCGGTTCGAAGGTTGATTGAGATGGTGCGCGACTGCGTGTCAGGATAAGCAGCCATGCCGCTCTGCGTGAAAGTCACGTCTAGAATGTTGTTGGCGTTGTGGTTTACAACATAATCAAATTCGTCCAGCCAATTGTTTTCGCGGTATTCCCTGATACTCGTCTCAAAAACGTTACCAACACTCAGCAATGATCGCACTTTACGCAACACGACGGCATTCCGCAGTCCTGTGACAAACGGGTAACTGATCGTTGCCCGTTTCCGATCCGGAAAATCTTTCGCAAACTTTCCTGAACGAACGATCACGATTTGCTTTCGAACTATGGTCGCCTTAGAACCCGATTGGGAATAGGTTTGTGCGGGCAGAGCAAGAAGTGTGAGCGCGAGAAGCAACAGCATCGTCCGGGACGCGTGGTTCGACACATGTGTGAGCATACAGTCGGTGGCTATTCCACGGTGACTGACTTCGCCAGGTTCCTCGGCTGATCCACGTCGCATCCTCTTCTCACCGCAATGTGGTATGCCAATAACTGCAACGGAATGATCGAGAGAATCGGCGACAGCAGATCGCTCGCCGGCGGGATTTCGATGACGTAGTCAGAAACTACCGACGACATTGAATCGCCTTCAGTCAGGACGGAGATCACGATACCTTCGCGCGCCTTAACTTCAACGATGTTTGAATGGGTTTTTTCGTAGCGGAGCTCTGACGAATGATTGCCCTGTTCTTTTGTATTGATGAAAAGGACGGGCAAACGCTCATCGATTAGTGCATTCGGACCATGCTTCATCTCACCAGCAGGATAGCCCTCGGCGTGGATGTAAGAAATCTCCTTCAGCTTTAACGCCCCTTCGAGAGCGATAGGGAAATTGATTCCTCTACCGAGATAAAGAAAATCGGTCACTCGGAAGAACTCTTTCGCCAGCTCTTCGATTCCGTCCGAATCATTCAAAAGATGTTCGAGCTTTACCGGAAGCTCGGCGAGTTGCTGCGCATGTTCCATTGCCGCCTCGGTCGACAGCGTGCCGCGGACCTGGCCCAGATAGAGTCCTAACAGATAAAGCGCGACCATCTGGCAAGTGAATGCTTTCGTTGATGCGACACCGATCTCCGGTCCTGCGTGCGTGAGAATCGTGCCGTCGGCTTCACGAACGATCATCGATCCCTGGACGTTACAAATTGCCAGGACCTTTGCTCCGAGCTCCTTCGCTTCTCGCAACGCCGCGATCGTGTCAGCTGTCTCTCCGGATTGAGAGATGACCAGCAGCAACGTGTTTTCATCCATCACGGGATTGCGATATCGAAACTCCGACGCGTAGTCGACATCCACGGGGATGCGCGCGAGTTGCTCAATCATGTACTTGCCCGCTAATCCCGCATGCCACGAAGTGCCGCACGCGGCGATCCTGATCGATGAGATGCGTTTGAAGTCAGCCTCAGTGATGTTCGGCATGTCGTCCAGGAAGACCTGACCACTGTCGAGAGAGATTCGACCCTGGACCGTCTCTCTGACGGAGCGCGGCTGCTCGTAGATTTCCTTGAGCATAAAATGCTTGAAGCCGCCCTTTTCAGCCATGATCGGATCCCAGGTGATTCGCTGGATTGCCGGCTGAACCGAGTTTCCTTCGAAGTCGGTGACGCGCACTGCCTCTTTGTTGATGATCGCGATCTCGCCGTCGCCAAGGAAAAACACGTCGCGGGTATGCTGAAGGATCGGGGGAATGTCTGACGCAACGAAGAACTCACGATCACCTAAGCCAATCACGACCGGTGGTCCCTGACGCACGGCGATGATCGTGTCTGGCTCGTTCGCATTGATGATTGAAAGCGCGAAGATTCCACGAAGCTCCGACACGGTACGACGAACGGCCCGTTCGAAGTTCGGATCCTCTTTTAAATATTCCTCGATGAGGTGGGCGATGATTTCGGTATCAGTCTCCGTGACGAAACGGTGATCCGATTTGCGCAGGCGTTCTTTGAGTTGCAGATAATTCTCGATGATGCCGTTGTGAACAACAACTACTCGACCGGTACAGTCGCGATGCGGATGAGCATTTTCTTCGGTGGGTCTGCCGTGGGTGGCCCAACGGGTGTGACCGATGCCGTAGGTCCCATCTAAGGGACTCAAGCGAATCGCTTCCTCGAGATTGCGAAGTTTTCCTTCGGCACGCCGGATCTCAAGGTCGTGACCCTCGTTCACAACAGCGATACCGGCGGAGTCGTATCCGCGATACTCGAGTTTGCGCAATCCGTCGATAATCAACGGCACAACCTGTTTATTGCCAACGTAGCCAACTATTCCACACATGCTTGTTTGCTAACTCCCACCGTCTGAGCTATTCAGCTTCTTTTTGATCGTCGCCGGAACACCAGCGACTAACGAATTGTCAGGAACGTCTTTCGTAACGACCGAACCGGCTGCCGTTACCGACCCTTTACCTACGCGCACGGGCGCTACCAACATCGTATCTGAACCGATCTTAACATCGTCATCGATGATCGTTTCGTGTTTGCGCTTGCCATCGTAATTACAGGTGACAGTGCCGGCTCCAATGTTCGTTCGTTCTCCGATCGTTGCGTCTCCGAGGTAGGTAAGATGCATTGCCTTTGTCTTGCGTCCGATTCGTGATTTCTTGACCTCAACGAAGTTACCAACTGTGGCCCCTTCCTCAAGTTTTGCGTTCATCCGCAAGTGTGCAAAAGGTCCTACAGAGCAGTTCGCATCAATCTCAGAGTCAATTATGATTGAGTGGTCTTTTACCGTGACGTTGTCGCCCAAACGCGAATTTGTGATACGCGCGCCTGCCCGAATCACGCACGCCTGGCCGATGATGGACGGGCCTTCGATTGCGACATCTGGAAAGATTACTGTGTCTGCTCCAATCTGTGCCTCAGAGCTGATGTAAGCGTGTGAAGGATCTATAAAGGTCACGCCACCGTCGGTCATCAACCGTCGAATCGTGTTTCGCCGCAGCAGGTTTTCAAACTCAGCAAGGTCGGCGCGACTGTTTATGCCAAAAACTTCGCGCGGGTCACTGTGGACGTAAACGCTTACCTTTGCGCCGTCGCGAAGCAGAATCTCCGCTACGTCCGTCAGGTAATACTCGCCCTGGTTGTTGACGGGATGTACGCTGATCAACGCGTCATAGAGTTTCCGCGAATCGAAAACATAAATGCCGGAATTGATCTCTTTGACCTGACGTTCCTCTGCGGTCGCGTCTTTTTGTTCGACAATCTTTCGAAATGATCCTTCACCGTCTCTAACGACGCGTCCATAACCGGTTGGATTCTCGAGCCGTACGCTAAGGATCGTACAGTCAGCCTCTGAGTTACGATGATGTTCGATGAGAGCCTCCAGCGTGGAGGTGCGAATCATTGGCACGTCGCCCGACAAAACGAGAACGAGCGAATCAGAAGTTGCCAAAAGCTCACGGGCGGCAGCAACCGCGTCACCCGTTCCCCGCTGCTCTTTCTGCAGGGAGAATTGCGCGAGCTCGCCGACCTCGGCCACAGACGCTTTCCGAACCTCTTCAGCGCTATGGCCGATTACTACGATGATCGATTTTGGGTTAAGTGGCTTTGCTGCGCGCAAGACCCGAGCAATCAATGGTAAGCCGCCGAGCTCGTGAAGAACTTTCGCTCGCTTCGACTTCATGCGCGTCCCAAGCCCTGCGGCCATCACAAGGACATTCACGATTTCAGAACTTGATTCTCGGTTGGGCAAGAAGCTACTCCTGCAGAATTACACGGCGACGGTCGGTCGCAGCAATGCCTTTTCGCGGCATGCCATGACAACTTGGGCAAGACGAGTTGAATTGTGCCGGACTTTTTCACCCGAGTCCAAGAGGTCGGCCTTCACAATTTCGGTGTCGCTGTCGAGGGCCCTATCAATCGCATTGTCGTCTATTCCGATTTGGTGAGCATCTTCAGCCGCATATCGCACCGTTTGTTCCGGACTGATTCGACGATCGTTGACAATGACGAAATCAAAATGGATTTCGGGAGCGTAGCTCTTGACGGTCTCGAGGTGCTGGCGCGCTGTGTAGCCGTCTGTCTCGCCCGGCTGCGTCATAAGGTTGCTGACAAAAATCTTCGTTGCCGTGCTTTGGCCGATCACCCGCGCGACTTGCGAAACCAGGAGATTTGGCAGGATGCTGGTGTAAAGCGAACCGGGGCCAACAGTGATCACATCAGCCGTTCGGATTGCCTTCAACACTTGCGGCAAAGGTAAACACTGTTCTGGCTCGAGTCTTAAGTGACGAATCGCGCTCCGCGACGCGGTAATTGATGTTTCGCCTCGGACGATGCTGCCATCTTCCAGCTCTGCAACCAAACGAACATCGCTGATTGTCGCCGGATAGATATGACCTTTGCTCGCCAGAACTTCTGACGATAATCGGACTGCCTCAGTGAAGTCGCCCGTGACCTGCGACAGCGCGGCTAGAAATAGGTTGCCGAAACTGTGACCGCCTAATTCGCCGTCGCCGCGGAAGCGATGCCTGAAGAGTCGCGACAGCAAGGAAGAATCTTCTGACAAAGCTATCATGCAGTTGCGGATGTCGCCCGGCGGCAGCATCTGCAGTTCCTCGCGCAGCCGACCCGAACTCCCTCCGTCGTCTGACACGGTGACGATCGCCGAAAGATTTTCGATCCAGATTGATTCGGACGATTTGCCGACGAGTTCCTTTAGACCAGTAAGCAGTGTCGACAGGCCGGTACCACCGCCCATCGCGACCAGGTTTTGACCATGATTATCAGGATGCTCCAAGCCCGCAGCTCCTAGCGTGTGATATCGGAAATAGCGTCTAGTTTATCGTCGTGCTTCGAACGATGGCTATCGCACAAAACGGCGCGAGAATCATACATTAAAGAAAGTTCCAATCCCGCAATTATTGGCTGAAACAAATGTTTCTTTAGGCAGGGTTGCTGAAAATCAAGCGGTCGAAATCCGGGTCATTGCGGAGCGGGTTCAAGTCGTGGTCGTGTTGGGCTCGGACGCGCAGATTCGGTTGCAAGTCGAGCGCGCGCTGTAGCGACTCCAAGGCCAGATCAATGGAACCAAGGCGTGCCCTGGTAGCGGCTAACCCGTAGTGGATGTGAGCTGCCTCTGGTTCACGTTTCAGTGCGCGCTCAAACATCTCCTGGGCTGCAACATATTCACCCCTGTTTAGCTCAATGACACCTCGGTCATAGAGTGAATCAGCATCTCGTGGAAGCATGCTCTCGGTGCGGAGCCGCGACTCAGCCACGGCAAGATACGTGCGCGAACGAGCGGCGACCTCCGACACCTGCGAAAACTTATCCAGGAGGATTCGGAACTGGTTCCGGGCCTCAGCAAAGCGCCCACGTACGAATTCTCGGTGAGCACGTTCAAAGGCCGCCAAGGCGGCCGACTCATCCTGTGTTGGCTGTCTCGGTGGCGGTGGTGGTGGAGTAGGTCGAGCAGCGCGAACAGCAGCTACCTTCTGAGTCTTTTTGACTCTTGATACGGCGGCGGCTTTTTTCGCGGCTGCTGGTTTGCGAGCGACTGTCTTGGCCGGCGCCTTCTTCAGTTTCGCGGAGGACTTAGCTACCGTTTTCTTAGCTGGTCGGAGTTGCTTAGCGGGTTTCCGCGACGCTGTTCTCGCAGCTTGAGCGCGTTTCGCCTTCGGCTTCGCGGCCTTAGCCTTAACTGACCGCTTCGCAGTCTTTGCCGACGCACCTCGACCGGTGGAACGCGACCCAGACCGCCTCAGGCCCTTTGTAAGACTGCTGCTCATTTGTCACTCTCGGATGCTGCGTCCAGGGAATTCGCAGCCGGTGAATCCGCGGAGCTTAGCATAGCTTCACCTCCTAAATCAATTTACACAAGAATTTAAGGGCGCTCGACATCGCCTCAACCTCGTCTAAAGGTCCAAAAGTGCCAACAAAGAAAAACACTTGAAGGTCATTGTTGGCCTATGCTACAGTGCCTTCTGGCTTATGGAGGCTTAATCCACCTCGGCGAATAGCCCCACCCGATTTAGCAACCTCTCTTAACTTCAGGACTTGCACCACGAAAGCTTGTTTCGGCTACCTCCTTCCGATTAGACGTCCTGTCCCGGCCTTCAAAGAAGAGTCGAACCCATGCCAGACACTCCAATCCTGCTCCGTGAGCAGCAATACCACGAGATAAAAGCAGTGCTCGCTCGACTTCGGATCGATTCTGCCGCACGAGTTGTTTTCTTGGTGGACAAAGACGGTCAAGAAATCGCGACTCAAGGCGAAGTGGGGAATCTTGACACAACGAGTCTCGCCTCGCTGGCGGCAGGTAACGTCGCTGCTACTGGTGGGATGGCTCAACTCATCGGAGAAAAAGAATTCCCAACGCTATCTCATGAAGGTGAAAAGGAAAGCATTCACATATCCGTGATTGGGCGGTTGCTTCTGGTCATTGTGTTTGATGAACGATCAAGCCTGGGACTCGTGAAGTTAAGAAGTAAGCAGGTCTCACATCAGATTTCCAAGATGATCGAAGAAATCTCCAAGAGCGATTATGAAGATCTCGACTCTCCCTTCGCCGGTATTACCGACGAGGACATTGACAGCCTTTTCAAATAACAAGTGCCATGACTTTCATTAACTACGCCTCCAGAGAAATCAACTGCAAGATCGTCTATTACGGACCTGGCTTGTGTGGAAAAACCACCAATCTCCAGTACATCTTCGACTCGACCGCACCCCAGTCACGCGGCAAACTGATCAGTTTGGCGACAGAAACCGACCGAACGCTTTTCTTCGACTTTATGCCACTCGAGTTGGGTACGGTGCGCGGGTTTAAAACTCGTTTCCACCTTTATACGGTGCCGGGTCAGGTGTTCTACGATGCTTCGCGTAAATTGATTCTAAAGGGAGTGGACGGCGTAGTGTTTGTAGCAGACTCTCAGGAAGAACGAATGGATGCGAACATCGAGTCGCTCTACAACCTCGAGGAGAACCTCCAGGCGCAGGGTTACGACCTAATGAAGATTCCCTACGTGCTGCAGCTCAATAAACGTGATTTGAGCAATATTATTACGGTGGCTGATTTGACTGCGGAGCTACAGAGGAAGGGCGAGCCTGTTGTGGAAGCGGTCGCGGCGACTGGCCAGGGAGTCTTTGATACTTTAAAAGCGGTTGCGAAGCAGGTTCTTACCGAACTCCGGAAGGGGTAAATCTCAAAACCCTACTCCAGCGATTTCAGCATTAGCAGACCGTCTCCGCCATTCGAATAGTATTTCGGAAGGCGTTGAGTAATAGAGTAGCCCAAACTCTCGTAGAGTTTTTGCGCAGCGGTGTTGAGCGCTCTCACCTCCAGCCTCACCAGCCGAACATTCCGTTTCTTAAATCCGTCTTCAACTTGCGCCATTAGTCTCTTCGCGAGTTTGCGGCGCCGGTGTTCAGGTGCAACGCCCACGGTCGTGACATGGCCGGTGTGATCTGGTTCGACCAGGCCGATAACGAAACCCACCATCACGCCCCCTGCTGTGACAGCCCGGTACGAAACAGATTCAGGAGCGGTTAAAAGGTAGTCGAAGGTCTCGCGGCTGTACGCTTCGCCGTCGATAAAACATCGCTGATCGAGCCGCCAGCATTCATCGAGTTGTGAAATGGTGAGCGGCCGGACGTCGTACTTCGTGCCCCACGACGGAGTAGCGACCTTTTCTTTTTTAGTAGCACGCTCGGTTGGCAGGTCTTCCTGTGACCACCAGCGGGAGCGGAATTTCTTGAGTACTGCCATAACCTTGTTCGGTAGGACTTCAGTTTACCATCTCATTTTTTATACCGCCTACAGGATTAACATGCAATCCCCGTAACTATAAAAACGGTATCGCTGATCGACAGCGTGTTTATAAGCTCCGAGCGTAAACTCCCTTCCTGCAAATGCGCTAACAAGTAAAAGTAGCGACGAACGTGGCAGGTGGAAATTCGTCAACAGCGCGTCCACGACGCGAAACTTATAGCCCGGTGTAATCGTCAGCTTTGACTCGCCCTGCTGCGCCAACAGTTGTCCGGAATCATTCACCGCCGACTCGAGTGTTCGCACTGTCGTTGTGCCAACTGCGATCACTCGGCCTCCGCGCGTTTTCGCATCATTGATCGCGTTCGCATCCTCGCTGTCGATCTCGTAACGTTCCGAACTTACGACGTGCTGACTTACCTCGTCGACGCGAACAGGCTCAAACGTTCCGTATCCGACATGAAGAGTGATCTCAGCTACGTGCGCCTTTGCGCGAAGGTCCGTTAAGCTTTCATTTGTGAAGTGCAGGCCCGCCGTGGGAGCGGCAATCGCGCCTGATGTGCGGGCGTAGACTGTCTGATAACGCTCGCGATCAGAATCTGAACTAGAAATGCGTTTGATGTAAGGCGGAAGTGGAGTCACGCCAACTTGTGCCAGTCTCTCTTCGAACGATCCTTCGCACGTGAATCGAACGTGACGAATCTCTGTGCCCGGCTCATCGATTATTTCTCCCGACAATTCTTCGCCGAAATCGACGATTACCCCAGGTTTGAGTCGTGAGCCTGGTCGCACCAGGGCTTCCCAGATTTCGTCCGACACCTTGCGAACCAGGAAAACTTCGACGCGACCGCCCGATGAACGCCTCTTGCCGATCAGACGGGCGGGAATCACACGTGTGTTGTTGAGAACGACGACGTCTTCAGCTGTGATGTGATCGATAAAGTGATGGAAAGTCGAATCCGTCCAACTCCGCGTGCGGCGATCCAGCACCAGCATACGTGAGGCATCACGCTCGGGCAGTGGCGCCTGCGCGATCAGTTCTTCCGGAAGGTCGTAGTCGAAATCGGAGATAAGCATTGTCCGATAGACTTCACAGTTTGTCGTCATCGTACGGAGGTCTCAAGTTCCATCGCAGGTAGGCTCCTCAGTGACTGACGACAAACTGAAGTTTATCGGACATTAGCTCGGATGTTCACGATGGAAGACTGCGGTCAGTTGGGCGCCGAAGAGAAGAATCAAACTCGAAACATAGCTCCACGTTAGCACAGCGACGACCGCACCAACCGAGCCGTAGATCTGATCGTAATGAAAGTATTGAAGGCTCAACGCAAAAACATACTTCGCCAACTCCCACAGCAGGCCACCCAGAAACGCTCCCGGTAACGTATCTCGGAGTGACACTTCAGTCCGCGGCATGAAGCGATAAACGAGAACGAACAAAGAGACAGTGATGAGATAGCTCGCGGCGGCAAACACGATCTGCCAAAAGGCGCTGCCGGCGGATAGCAGCAGCGGATAGCGGGCGAGCTGCCGAGGTGATAACCGCACCGCGATCTCCTGCAACGATAGCAACGCCGAAGTCGCCAACACTGACAACGCGAGTAGCAAACCGACGATACCTATCATGCCAATCGTCAGGGCGCGGCCGTGCCAAAACGTTCTCGACATTGTGCCCCAGATTCGATTTAAGGCACGCTCGATTACCGCAAAAACCCATGAGCCCGCCCAAAGCACGAGGATGATGCAGGTGATCAGTGCGCCAATCCCGAGTTCGGAGAACGACACGATCGTGTCGCGCAGAAACTTTCCCGATCCGGGATATACATCAACGGCTTGCGCCAGCATCTGACTTCCGGCAGCAATCTTGTTGCTGAGCGCCAGAAGTAAGAGCAAAGCCGGAAACAAAGTCATCAAGCCGAAGTAGCTCATGGCCGCCGCGGATGTGAACAGATCGTTTTCATGAAACTGATGAAGCGAGTGGGCGAGCATTGAGCCCCAGGGTGCGCGATTACGAACGCCGAATGAATGACGAGAGAATGACCTGAAGCGCTTCATCGAAGAGCGGTGATGTTAGAACTAGCGTGGATCAAATAGGCCAAGTTTGGGGGGACCGAGAGGTTTTATGTCGAAGTGCTGATATGCCAGCGGAGTGGCAAGACGTCCACGCGGCGTTCGATCGAGAAACCCTATTTGGATCAAATAGGGTTCGATGATCTCCTCGATGGAGTCTTTTTCTTCATGAATCGATGCTGAAATCGTTCCGAGTCCAACAGGCCCGCCATTGAATTTCTCGATGATTGTCAGTAGCAGCTTGCGATCCATCTCGTCCAATCCGTAGGTGTCGACTTCCATTCGATTCAAGGCATCAGCAGCCACGTCTTGCGTGATGTGACCCTCGTAATCAACTTCAGCGTAATCGCGAACGCGGCGCAGCAGACGATTCACTATTCTCGGGGTGCCGCGTGAGCGACGCGCAATTTCGCGCGCACCTTCATTATCGATTTGCACGCCGAGGATCGACGCGGAACGTTTGCAGATAATCTCAAGATCCTCATGCGGATAGAAATCGAGATGAAAAACAATTCCGAAGCGACCCCGCAAAGGAGCGGTTATCAGTCCGGCCCTTGTCGTCGCACCGATGAGCGTAAACTTCGGTATCTCAAGTTTAATCGAACGCGCCCCCGCTCCCTGGCCGATCAAAAGATCGAGTTGATAGTCTTCCATCGCCGGATACAGTTTTTCTTCGAGCGCCGGAAGAAGACGGTGAATCTCATCGATGAATAACACATCGCCTTCTTGAAGATTCGTCAGAAGCGCGGCAATGTCGCCGGCTTTTTCAATCGCTGGCCCTGCCGTCGAACGCAGTTCAGCTCCCATCTCGTTGGCGATGATGTTCGCGAGCGTTGTCTTGCCTAGTCCCGGTGGCCCGGTAAGCAGCACGTGGTCGAGTGCCTCATGCCGAGCGAGCGCGGCCTTTATGTAGACGCGAAGGTTCTCCTTAACTTGTCGCTGACCGATGTACTCTTCAATGCGCGTTGGCCGCAGAGTCAGTTCAAACTGGCGGTCATCGTCAGTCGGTGCCGCATCTTTCAAACGCGCCGATGTAGTCTCAGGAGCCATAGGTTTAGTGACGGCATTATCTCATCGCACGGCTGAAGCATGCGAGACGTGTGCGGTCCCAGCAGGGTCAAACACGAGCGAGTTTTTTCAGGCCGCGGCGCAAAACAGATTCGACGGTAATATCGCCGCCTTCAGCCAGGGCACTATCAATCGCTTTTTCAGCAGATGAACGCTGATACCCAAGGTTCAGGAGTGCCGACAAAGCATCGGCGCGAACAGTATCTTCCGTGACTTCGGTTCTCACTTCGGCTCGCGCGCCAAATTCCTCTTCCAGTTGTGCCGATGACAACTCCGCCACCTTTTCGCGAAGCTCGACAACGAGACGCTCCGCCGTCTTGCGTCCGATACCAGGAATCAACGTGAGACGTGCGAGATTGTTTGTTCTAATAGAGGCAATCAACTCGTCGGCGCTCATGCCCGACAGCAGCGTGATACCCAGTTTGGGTCCGATACCACTCACTGAAATGATCTTCAAAAAGAGTTCACGTTCACGTGACGTCTTGAATCCGTAAAGCTGGAGGATGTCTTCCCTAACGTGGGTGTAGATTCGCAATTGTACTTTGGAACCCGCATCTTCGAGATCATAGAAAGTCGAGAGTGGAATCGTCACTTCATAGCCGACGCCGGCTACGTCAACAATTACCGAGGTTGCTTGCTTGAACAGAAGTGTGCCGCTTAAATGCGCGATCATCTGCGATTGAGAATTGAAATTATTCTGATAAGACTGAAGGATTGTAACAGAACGATCCACAGTTCAACGTGCAAAAGAGCGTCGCTCAAGCTTCATTTTCATAACTCAAGGCGATCAAATTGCAGGTTGGGAAGGGTGGCGTGCCCCCGCTCAATGTGCGTAACTAACGACCTTCATTCCGACAAGGCAACCTCCACGTGAGTTGGACCCTAATGATCCGAGCGGGGGCAAGCCACCCTTCCCAACCTGCAATTTAGTTAGCTTCAGTTCTTCCAGTGAGGCTTGAGCGCCCAGGTTTTGTACGTTGCACTCTTCGGCGGAAGTTGAGTGTTATGCAACCCACTGGGCTTGTGAGAATTCTAAAAGCCATTCAATAGAGCTATACTTGCCTGCGACAGGTCCATCGAATGAAGTCCGAAAAAATATCAGAATTAACGACCAGTCGATTGAGCGTTTATCTTCGGTGCCTCAATGCACTCGACGCCGCCGGAATCAAGACCATCTCATCCCAGGCACTTGCCGAACAATTCAATCTGAATTCGGCTCAGATACGAAAGGACCTTGGCTACTTCGGCGAGTTTGGTGTGCGCGGAGTCGGCTACTACGTGCAGGATCTGCGTGATCACATCACTAAAATTCTGGGATTAGATAAACCGCATCGAGTCGGAATCGTGGGAGCCGGAAGGTTGGGAACGGCGCTGGCGAACTACAACGGGCTCGAACGGTCGAACTTCACCGTCGCAGCGTTGTTCGATGACGATAAGCAAAAGATTGGAATCCAAGTGGGCGAGGCTAAAATCCTGATTCACGACGTTGAGAAACTTCCGAGCGTAATTCGTGAGGAGTCGATCGATGTAATGGTGATAGCTGTACCGGCAAAAGCGGCGCAGAAGGTTTTGAACAGGATCATGTCGGCAGGGATAAAAGCCGTATTAAATTTCGCGCCTGCGTCATTGACACCGCGCTTAGGCGTTAAAGTGAAAACTGTCGACCTCACAACGTCTCTTGAATCATTGTCGTACTATTTAGCGAGGCCAAAACAGATTGGAATCGCTGCCCGCTCCCGCGCGAAAGTGCTGGGATCACAAAAGCAGTCCGAACGAGGGTTGCGTCAATAAAGGAGTTCGCACATGACGCGGATCATAAAAAGAGCATTGCCATTCGTACTGGCGTTTGTTTTCGGTGTTACTTGTACTGCCATCTTTAGGTCTGTAGCGCCATCGCGTCGAATGACCAGGTTCGCCGAGGGTCGCTGGTCTCACTGTCCGAAACAGAGAAGGGACGTCGCGATTGGTCGTTTCATACCATTCGAAGAAGGTACGCCGTCGATTGTCGTTACTCATTTACAGTATCTAGGTGGCATAGGTCATTCAGCTGTGAGGCTCAATAACGACGGAGAGTTCATGGGCGGTCTTACTCCTAAAGAATCCGCACTAGTCGTCAGCGGCTCCGGCACAAACGCCGTCGTGAGTTATGTGTCACCAGAGGCAATAGATGGGTTACCGGTAACATCAGACGCCCGCCTTGTTGACTTGCCGCAACCTTCATTTTGGCTGGACCGACAAAATGACAGAGTACTGGGATGCAATACGCTCGTACGAGTCGAGCTGGATCAATCGGGCACTGTGTCAGACGTCAGCAGCGTGCCTGGTTACGGCGATACATGTACCTACCTGGACGATATTCTGGGTGCCGCTAAGGGAATAAGGTTCCGTCCTGCGCTTCGGGATGGGGTGCCTGTATCTCAGCGAATCTCGATTCTTTACAACCTGGATTAGACGTTGATGGACGAACAGACCGCGAGACGAGAGATAGTCCGTATTGGCAGCTTAATGTATAAGCGTAGCTATGTCGTCTCCTCGGATGGCAACATCAGCGCGCGTCTTGACGATGGTCGCGTGGTGGCCACGCCGACGATGACCTGCAAAGGTCGTATGACGGAAGAGTCACTGGCGGTCACTGACATGTCGGGGAAGCCTCTCGGAGATCAGCGGCCGTCGAGCGAGTTGGCGATGCATCTCTTGATCTATCGCGAGCGACCCGATGTAAAAGCTGTCTGTCACGCACATCCTCCGCACGGTACTGCATTCGCCGTCGCCGGCTTGGCAATCGATCAGCCGATACTGTCTGAAGTCATATTGACGCTTGGCTGTGTGCCGCTTGCTTCTTATGGAACACCTTCGACCGAAGAACTGACTGAAGCAATGCGTCCACTCGTCAAACATCACAACGCGTTATTGATGGCGAATCACGGTGCAGTCGCTTATGGATCCGATCTCTGGCAGGCGTGGGATCGTTTGGAAACACTCGAACACACAGCGAAGATCGCAATCCTCGCGAGAATTCTCGGCGGCTCGAAGAATCTGCCGGCCGATGCAATTGAGAAGTTAATAAATGTGCGCGAGGCTGCCGGTTATCTCGGCGAGTCCGCTCGTTGTCAGGCTTGTGGATATCTGCACGAAACTCAACTTGCTTGTCCGAGTGGAGATCGCCCGGCAGTTTCCTACGGTCAGTCGACTAATGGCGCAAAGATCTCACTAACGCGAGAAGAGTTGGTTGAACTTTTGAGCCAGGCGGTGGACAGTCGTGAATCGTGAATGTTCGATGCGCTTTGATGTTCGATAAACTTCAGTTTGTCGTTCAGATACGATTCCATCAACTTTTTTAGTAACACGCGCTTTACCTCATCGTCGAGGTACGGTAGATTCCATTTTCCAGAAAGCAGTTGAGTTCATCGGATCTCGCGACAAACTGAAGTTTATCGAACATAACTAACAGGAGAACATCTGAATGCAAGAAGCACTCGGAATGGTTGAGACCAAAGGTCTGGTTGCAATGATCGAAGCGGCCGACGCAATGGTTAAAGCAGCTAACGTAACGCTGGTTGGCTACGAGAAGATTGGCGCCGGCTTTGTGACCGCAATTGTCCGCGGTGACGTCGCTGCGGTCAAAGCTGCCACTGATGCCGGAGCAGCTGCCGCCCGTCGCGTCGGCGAACTGGTGAGCGTGCACGTAATTCCACGACCTCACGGCAGCGTCGATGAAAATCTCCCGGTCGGTCTTGATCGTTAATACTGCAGCATGATCATCGCAAGGATCCTCGGGACTGTTGTCTCGACGCAAAAAGATGAGCGGCTGCTCGGAAAGAAGTTGTTGATCGTGCGACCGATCAATGTCGACGGCTCCGACACAACAGGTTATGTCGTTGCTATCGACACCGTCGGCGCTGGTTTTCATGAGCGCGTACTCGTGGTGGCAGGCTCGAGCGCGCGTCTCGCACAGGGACTGAAAGACACGCCGGTTGATGCGGCAATCGTTGGCGTGATTGATACGGTTGATGTAACGAGTCCTTAATGTCCAGTTGTCGGTCAACGCTCGGTGAGACTCAACTTACATCGCAGATAGACGCCTCGGCACATCGACAAACTGAAGTTTATCGAACATAAGAAATGCAACTCGCGCGTGTGATCGGAACAGTCGTGGCGACGGTCAAGAACGATTCACTTGAGGGGCGGAAGCTGCTCGTCGTGCAAACGCTCGACAAAAATCTCCAGTCGAGCGGTAAACCGATGGTCGCGATCGACGCAGTTGGCGCTGGTGTCGGCGAACTAGTGTTTTGGTGTAGAGGAAAGGAAGCAAGTTTCCCTTTCAAACGGGAAGATACACCCACCGATTGCACGATAGTTGGTATCGTCGATTCTGATGGCCACGTCACACGATAGGCATGATTCTGGCAAAGGTTTTAGGGAACATCGTCGCGACGCAGAAAAACGTCCGCTACGAAAATGCGCGTGTGATGCTTTGTCAGCAGATCACGCCGGAAGGTGAAGAAACGAGTTACACAGTGCTCGCGCTCGACGCTGTCGATGCTGGTGTTGGGGATACGGTTCTGATTGTCCAGGAAGGTTGGAGCGCGTCGACAGTAGCGACAGGCAAAGCCGGCGCGGCGATCGATTCAGCGATTGTCGGTGTGGTGGATCGGATAGATCTTCTGGAGCAGGACACAAAGAAATAGGTCGAATAGGTCCTATAGCTTTTATGAGCTCTGAGTTAGATCAAGCCAGATTAATAGCGGCGCGCATCGTGCAGCGCGTATCGCAAGAAGTGCCCACGCAGCGTCCGGCGCAAAACGGCTCGAGCGATATTAGTGCAGAGCTCGCTGCGATGCGCGCGAGTCTTGGCCAATTGCAAGAGCGGCTGATCCAGATTGAAGCGAAGGTGACGTCAGGCAGGCGTGAAGCCGGTGCATCAACAGGAACTTTCACATCGCCTCGCGTCCCACCGACACACTCGCCATGGCTAGCAGGAGTAAATGCGGCGACGCATCCGAGTCAGGAGAAATTTGGTGTCGAAGAAGCCACGGTTTCAGAACTTGTCGACTTCTTCCAGAATGAAAAGACTTGTAGCGTCGAACCTGGCGGGAAACCTTGTGATCACTGCGCGATGTGTAGCACGCGCGGGTTCTGATGTCCGATAAACTTTAGTTTGTCGAGAGTTGGGGTGGCGGGAACTGCTTTCAAGAATTATCTCGTCGCATTCCTGGTTCCTGAAAACAATTGCCGCCACCCCAACTGACGACAAACTATAAAGTTTATCGGACACTTGCTTTTACTTGTTCTGATTGTTCCGCAACGAATTCGCGTCAATCTTCGGAACCTGCGTCGCTCCTTCTTCCGCTTTGAAGTACGGCTCCTCTTTGAATCCAAACAGCTTCGCTGAAATCACCGTCGGGAACTGCGCGCGCGTCGTGTTGTAATCCTGGGTCGCGTCGTTGTAGTCCTTACGCGAGGTTGCGATCCTGTTCTCCGTACCCGCCACCTCATCCTGCAGCTTCAGGAAATTCTGATTTGACTGCAACTGCGGATACGCTTCCTGCAACACGAGCAGTCGACCAACAGTTCCGCCGAAGCTGTTGGCGGCATCAATCACCGCTTGTTTTTGTTCCGGGGATTTGTCTCCGCCTTCGCCCTGCGGAGCTTGATTGGTGGCGTTGATTAACCGCGAGCGTGCCTCAGCGATTTTCCCGAACACTTCCTGCTCCTGCACGCCGGCCAACTTTGCTGATTCCACCAGGTTGTTGATGAGATCAGCTCTTCGTTGTAGTTGTGTTTCGACGTTGGCCCACTTTCCCTTAACATTCTGTTGTTTTGCCGTCAGTGTGTTGTAACCACAGCCACTAGCTCCCAACGCAACCAGAGCCAGCAACACAACAATTGATATTCTGCGGGTCTTCATCTGTAAGTCTCCCATTCCAGAGTCCTTTTCCTCGGGGCTATAAAACCGGCTCACGCCGGTGAAGCTCATCAACTGCTTCTGTGACTTTTTCGATCTCCTGCAAGTACGTTCCAAAGATCTCGTTCGCCTCTTTTTCAGAGTCCGGTAACGACTCACCGCTTCTGAAATTGAAGATCTGTTCGAAGGGTGTCGGATCCAGGTTCAACAGCCGAACAGTCGCCCTAACGCAATCGGGTTTTGTCACTGGCGCTTCCTGCCCGTGTAGTAGGAGCACGGCCCGGAATAGCGCGGCGAAACTCGAAAGGCTTTCACTCATGAGGTCCGCAAGTTTTTCGGTCGAAGTTGAGGCGGGGATGTATAAACGACGCAACTGAATCAACTTGCTTCGCAGTTCATACTCTGTTTGATGACGCAGGTTCTCATCAGAAAGCTCTACGAACTCAAACGGATCCCTGCCGTAAAGAACTACTCGCGCGTTCGCCATTTGATGAAACTCGATCGGAAATACGTCAGCGGCATCAGATAGTTCCTCGACGGTAAAATATACCGGCAAGGGATGGCCCAGCCGTTGCCATTCGCGCATCGGTGGTTGGGCCAAACGAAGATCCTCGGGTGTGATGCGCTTCAAAGCGATCAGCAGGTTGTAGTCAGAGCGCAGTTCGATTTGATCGCCAGCTGCGGCCGAACCATACAGCACGATTGAGGCGAGATTGTCGCCGTGCGTCGCCTGTAGATCGGTGACTAATCCGTTAAGGGCTTCCTTTATCGCTGACTTAATCATCGTCTTATGTCGACTTTATGTTCGATAAACTTCAGTTTGTCGTCAAGCTACCGTGCGTTCAACTGCGTTCAGTAATGCTGGGCAAATGTTCAAGACGTCGTTCCAGAACGCAGTTGAACATACGGCACCTCAACGACAAACTGAAGTTTATCGAACATCACCAACTCCCGCCTGCGCCACCGCCGCCGAAATCACCACCACCACCAAACCCTCCGCCGAATCCACCACCTCCAAATCCTCCACCGCCACCACCAAATCCGCCGCCACTCCAACCACTACCCGATCCCCAGCGACGATTGCCGAGATTGCTGAAGAGACTGCCCCAGAGCAATGCTTGCAAGCAGCCGCCACCGCCACCACTTCTTCTTGATGCAGAGAAGAGAAGCAGTAGGACGATCGCTATGACCAAAATGCCGCCACAGGTTCTGAGGGAGCTCGACGGCTCCTGTCGTACTGGGGTTTCTCTTTCTCTCGCTCGACCGCGATAGGCGTAGCTCTGGTCGATACCTTCGACACTAAAGCCGCGCTTCTCAGCGAGCGTCGCTATGTATGCCTGAACCGTGTCGAATATTCCTTTGCTGTAGTTACCCTGACGAAACGCCGGCACGAGACGTTCTCGTTGAATCTGTCCCGCCATTCCATCAGTTAAGTCTCCTTCGAGATGCCGGCTGATCTGCGTAAAGTATTTTCGATCCTGTATCGCAACAACCAACAAGAACCCTGCTTTGTCTCCGTCCTTCGCGCCGACTCCCCAACCACGGGCGGTCGCCAAAGAGAAATCGAAGATGTCGAGGTCGCCGGTTGTCGGCACCGTTACGATCGCAAACTCGATATCTGCGCGCTGCTTGAGGTTGGACCAAATCGTTTCCAGCCGTTGACGTGTTTGGGCGTCAACGACGCCGGCGTTGTCGACGACAGGGGTAAAAGGAACTGGCGGTGCTATCGGCGGAGTTGTCTGGCTGTTTGTTTGACGAGCGGCTCCAAGCAATACGGCGAGTAGAAGAAGAGAACCCGCAACCTCTCGTAGTCCTGGATGTGATTTGCCGAAGATCTTCGTCACCTAAGTTCGCCGTCAGCCCTCAATCAGCCGGTGCAACAAATAGAAGAGAGCGACTCCTACAAAAACGACAATCGAGACTACGGGGTTTCGTTCTTCTTTGTGGTTGACTTCGGGAATTAAATCGCTCGCAGCTACGTAAAGCGTCACGCCGGCGGAAAAGGGGAGAGCGTAACCAACTGCATTATCCATTCGGGTACTCGCCAATGCTACACCGACAACGCCCGCGAGGGTAGCGGCGCCGATTGCTGCGGTTGCGATCAGTGCTTTCTTTGTCGAGCGTCCTGACGCAAGGATGATCGATGCGACGGTAAATCCTTCGGGCATCTTGTGCAGCAGGATCGCGATGAAAACGAGCAGTCCGACTTTGAAGTTGACCAGGAAAGCAGAGGCGATTGAGACGCCATCAAAAAAAGTGTGAATCCACAAACCGCCGACCGCTGTATAGGCCGCAGAAGGCCGCAACATCGATTCAGGATGCGTTTCAGCGCCGAAGTGGAAGTGTGGCGCAAGCGTGTGTTCGAACAATTGGATCAGAAGATAGCCGGCCAGGAGAAGCGTCATAGCGCCGACGATCGATTGCGCGGGGGAAGCACCGGCGGAGTTTTCAGTCCAGATGGTTATTGTCTCGGGAACGATCTCGATGAAGATCGCGGCGAGCATGAAGCCGGCCCCGAGTGCGACAAGATATTTTAGAAATCTCTCGCCGAGCCTGTGTGCGCCGGATTTGACCAGAACGAGTCCACCGACGACATTTGCGGCAGCCGCCAGAAGTCCAAACAACAAAAGACTTGAAAACCCTTGGAGGTTAATCTCCATAAGGCGCAATCGACTCGCTCAATGGGCTCATTTCCAGTCACTATAACATTAGTGACTTTTGGACTGCGCCGACCTTTCGGCGCTTTTTTTTGCCATCTCCGAACTCGACGAACGTCGGTCGAATGTAAGAAAGTGCCGACAGGTCGACGCACTCCAAGGCCAACAAGAGGCGAACACGATCTTAGAGTCCGATTCTGAGAGTCCGTAGATTTCCTTAGGAAACAATAAAGTTATCTATTGACACGAAGTGGAGTGCGGCGTAGTATCCGTCTCGGGTGGTCAAAAGTGGTCGGAAGTGGGTCCAACCTCGTAGCAACCCGATCATGAGTTTTCTTTTCCTTTAGACCACCCACCAAACTCTCGCCAAGGTCGACGCAAATGCTGCGAGGAAATTACACGGCACGCATTGATATCAAAGGCCGTCTCAAAGTGCCGACTTCATTTCGGCGATGGCTCGAAGAGAAGCACGGCCAGGACTTTTATATCACGAGTTTGACGGGCGAATGCGTTCGCATCTACCCGCTGCCGGAATGGGAATCGATTGAACAGCGTCTTTCGCTGCTGCCGTCGATGGATCCGGCGAAACGAAAGTTCCTTGACAGAACGAACTACTACGGACAGCAGACGACGCTCGACGGCCAGGGAAGATTGTTGATTCACCCTTTGCTTCGTAAGAGCGCCGAGCTGATCGGTGATGTCGCCGTCATGGGCTATCTGACTTATCTCGAAGTTTGGGAGTTGGATAAATTCAAGGCGCGACTGCTGGCGGATCCTTATACGGAAGAGGACGAGGCGGCAATCGCAAGGTTGGGGATTTGATATGAGCTTGGTGCTTTGTACTTAGATCTTTGGTAGTAAGGTGAACTTGAAGTGTGAAGTTCAATGCAAAGTGCAAAGTTCAAAGTACTAAGCTCAAAGGTTTTTGACAGATCTTTGAACGAGATCACGGGGCGGTGGTGATGGCTGCGCCTTTGGGGGGCATGGGCGCGCCCCATCGCCCCGTGCTGCTGGAAGAGACGATGAAATTCCTCGCCCCAGAGCGAGGAGGCCTCTTCGTAGATTGCACGGTCGGACTCGGCGGACACAGCGAAACGATTCTCCAATCCTCCGACGAAACACGCGTCATCGGAATTGATCTCGACACGCAAGCGCTCGCTTACGCGCGTCAACGATTGGCGTCATTCGGTGATCGATTCCGCGCCTTCCACGCAAACTTCCGGCAAATCGCACAAGTTTTAAACGAGGCTGGCGAGAGCAGTCCTCAAGGTGTTCTCGCAGACCTCGGAGTTTCCTCGTTGCAGTTTGATTCGACTGAACGAGGTTTTAGTTTTCGCTTCGACGCTCCGTTGGACATGCGGATGGATCCCTCAAGCGGAGACGACACGGCAGCAGAGTTATTGCAGAGACTGCCTGAAGCAGAAATCGCCAATATCATCTTTGAATTTGGTGAAGAGCGGCATTCCCGAAAGATCGCTCGACGAATCGTAAGAAGACGCGAACAGGGAAATCCGGTAACAACAACAAAAGAACTGGCGGACCTGGTCCAGCAAAGTATCGGACCCAAGAAGCGCTATCAAATACACCCGGCGACGCGCACTTTCCAGGCATTGCGTATCGCAGTCAATCACGAACTCGAAGGACTCGGGGAATTCATCGAAAAGGCAGTTGATCTTTTAACTCCCAGTGGTTGTTTTGTCGGCATAAGTTTCCACTCGCTCGAAGATCGAATACTGAAACGCGAACTTCGACGACTTGCCGGACATTGCGATTGCCCACCACGTCAGCCGGTTTGTTCGTGTGGAGCTCGCCGGACAGTGGAGATACTGACGCGTCGCCCAATCACGCCGAGGGCGGAAGAAATTGAAATAAACGCGCGCGCCCGCAGCGCCAAACTCCGAGCGGCTCGCAAGCTTAGCGCCCAGTGATCGCCGGGCTATACCAGGTGACGAAATGAAACGGTTCCCGGAAATTCAATCGAACAAGAAGATCACGCGCAGCCGAGATGTCTCCGCCCTTTCTCGACTCGCGCTTCTACTGTTCAGTGGACTGGTTTTGGCAGGCGGCTTTGTGTTCGCGGGCAAGAACCATTTCGCCGCGGTGCAGTATGGTTACAAAAGCGAAAGTCTTCGTCGCGAACGTTCACAGCTGTTGCAGCAGAATCAGCAACTGTCGCTCGAGAAACAGCGCATCTCGTCACCCGCAACATTGGAAAAGGCGGCAGCTAGCTTGGGGCTGAAGCCTGCGACGGCGGCACAGATCGGCGTGCAGACTTCAAAGCCATCTGAAAAGGCGAAAGGAGAAAAAGAGAACGACAAAACGAAAGCTTCGAGCACTCGCTGAATTATCAAGTTCTGACAACTATCTGCGTTCTCACCACGTGTCGGGTAGGAAGGAAAACAAGTTAGGTGATGTTGGCACGCCTAGTCGCTCAATCGAAATCACGACCGGATGTCTCGTTAAGCCGCGCGCTGTTAGTCGCGGCTTTTATCGGCTTTTGGATGCTGGCAGTGTCAGCGCGTCTCGTCTACTTGCAGGTTTCGCAACATTCGAGCCTCTCCAACCGGGCTCGGCAGCAACAACAGAATGCACTCGATACGACTCCACAGCGTGGTGAGCTGTTGGATCGACACGGCCGCCAACTCGCGCGCAGCATACAAACCATTTCACTGTTTCTTGATCCAGCGGACCTCGACGCAGGAAAGCTCGAGTGCACGGCGCAACAACTATCCAGTGCACTGGGGTTGAATCATGCGGAGCTGGCGCAACAACTCTCGAACGCGCAATCCGCAGAGAGCCGTTTCTTATGGATTGCGCGGCGGCTTGACTTAGATCGAGGAAATCAAATCCTGGCTCTGAATCTTCCCGGCATTCATCCCGTAATCGAGCCGAAACGTTTCTATCCGAATGGTTCGCTAGCTTCACACGTTCTCGGCTACGTTGGGATCGATGGGCAAGGGCTGGGTGGTGTCGAGCACTCGTACAATTCGAAGATCAAAGGGGAGCCCGGAGAGCTCTTCCTTGAGAGAGACGCGACTGGCCTCGCCTACGAAAGTTTTGAGATACCAGCCAAGCCAGGACAGACGGTTGTTCTGACGATCGATCAGACAGTTCAGTATCACGCCGAACGTGCATTGCAGGCGGCCGTTGAACGATCGCACGCTAAATCAGGAACCGCCATCGTCCTGGATCCACGCAGCGGGGAGATCCTCGCGCTCGCAAACGCGCCAACATTTGATCCAAACAACGTCAGCGCCTCGAGTGCCGAAGCACGATCAAACTGGGCACTGCAGAACATCTACGAGCCGGGTTCGACGTTCAAGATCGTCGCATTCTCGGCGGCGATGGATCGAAAACTTGCGAAACCAGATGATCACATCGATTGCCAGATGGGAGCTATCACAGTCGCGGGTCGAGTTATTCACGATCATCATCCGTTTGGTTCGCTTACGCTTTCTGAAGCATTAGCAAAGTCGAGTAACGTCGGTGCAATCAAGTTAGGAATTCGCGTGGGTGACGAGTCGATGTACGACTACATCACGCGTTATGGCTTCGGCAGTCGTACCGGCATTGAACTGATGGGCGAAACCCCAGGACTACTTCGCAAAGTTGATCGTTGGCAGCCTTCGTCAATTGGTTCAATCGCCATCGGTCAGGAAATTGGCGTGACTCCGTTGCAGATGGTTTCTGCTTTCGGCGCAGTTGCGAACGACGGCGTACGCATCGCGCCGCATCTAGTGCGTGAGGTTCGCAACGCGAACGGTTCAGTTATTTATACCGCTCAGCCCGAACAGCGTCGTGTCATCAATGCTGAAACTGCGATTGCATTGAGAGGCATGCTGGAAGGGGTAACTCTTCACGGTACGGCAAGGAAGGCGCAGATGGATGGTTACTCCGCCGCGGGTAAGACAGGAACAGCGCAGAAGATTGATCCGCGAACGAGAGGTTATTCGTCGACGAAGTTCGTTGGCTCGTTTGTCGGATTTGCACCTGTCAATAATCCTCAGGTTGCGATCATCGTCGTGATTGATGAACCGGCTGGCGCTTATCACGGGGGCGATGTTGCGGCGCCGGTGTTTCGCGAAATAGCAGAACAGATTCTGCCGGCGCTCGGCGTTGAACCAGACATCGAGACCACTGCGATACCCGAACTAATCGCGCGGGCCGATAAACAATCGGGAGATTCGAAACTGCGCGTTGAACAGCAACGCGTTGAGAATGAGCGGCGAGCCACGTTGCCCACTGTGGTCAGCAACGGCGGGCGAGACGGTGAGGTGGTCTATGCCGTTACGACGAGTAACGCCATCGTAATGCCGGATCTTCATGGCCGCAGCGTGCGAGACGTTGCCCGAACTTGTGCGCAATTAGGTTTGCAAATAGAAGCCCGTGGCGAGGGGCGCGTCATGAAACAGAGTCCGGCGCCTGGTGCCGAAGTCAGTACCGGGCAGGTGATTTACGTGGATTTTGCGAGAGCAAACTGAAGTCAGAGAACACGTTTCCCTCAATTGGAGCAAACGCAGATGATCCCTCGGTGCCGTTTGGATGAAGAGAGCTCGGAAAATGACGTAAGATACGGCATCGCCGGTTGCAGAGAGAGGTTACGAAACCGGCGTGCAACCTTCCGGGCGCAACATCAATCCCCCTCAGATGTCTCGAACGGTGAACGCGAGGTAGCAGCAACTCGATTTGAGAGTTATGCCGAACTCCTGGCCACATCTATGAGCCAGAGTTCGATGTCCCGACTCGTTGAGTGTCTGCTCGAACCTGACGTGAACACCGACGGTGTTAGGCAGGAGCAGCCGGTTGCGTTCAGTCATGCTGAAGATACCGAGCACGAAGAGGCAGCGATAACGTGAACCTGGCTGAAGCCGCAAGATTGATGGGCGCCAATGTTGAAGCTTTGAGCGCCGAGATGTTTGACAAACAGATTACAGACTACTCGATCGACTCGCGATCAGTTGGCGCGGGCGAACTCTTCTTTGCGCTGTCGCAGAAAGATTACGTCCGCGCCGGCTTCAACGGGGAATTCGCCGATGGCCATCAGTTCATCGAGGCGAGTTTTGCGGCGGGCGCGATTGCTGCGGTGGCGCGGCTCGACAGAGTAAAGGGTGATCCTCAGCTCGAAGCAATGCGAGCTCGATTGTTGCTCGTTGAAGACGCAATCGCCGCATTGCAGCAGTTGGCCCATGAAGTCTATCGAGCCTGGGGACGTCAGGTGGTAGCAATCACTGGAAGTGCCGGGAAGACGACCGCGAAGGAGCTAACCGCTCACGTATTGCAGGGTGCGGGTTACCGTGTATTGAAGAGTGAACGCAATTACAACAACGGCCTGGGTCTTCCACTTTCGGTTTTGCGCATGGTCAGTGAAGGACGTTCGCCCGATCAATTCGATCTGGCGGTGCTCGAGATGGGAATGTCTTCACCGACTCATGAGATTCAAAGGCTGTGTCGAATAACACCGCCGGACGTTGGCGTGGAGTTGATGGTAGCGCCGGTTCACCTGGAGTATCTCGGCACGATTGAAAACATCGCAGCTGCAAAAGCTGAATTGATCGAAGGCTTGAAACCGACCGGGACTGCCATCCTCAATGCCGACGATCCGTTAGTGTTGAAGATGCGCGAGAAGCACCGGGGCAAAACGTTGACTTTCGCGATTGAGAATAGTGCTGACGTGACGGCAACTGGAATCGACACCAGTTCGTTAGGACGCATTTCGTTTCGGCTGCGAACGCCTTTAGGTGAAGCGGCTGCGCAGCTGCCGATGAGTGGCCGGCACAATCTTAGCAATGCATTGGCTGCCGCCACCGTCGGAACTTCTTTCAACCTGGCGCCGGCTCAGATCGCTGCGGCGCTTAGTAATGTAGTGCCGCCAAAAATGCGCGGTGAGGTTTTTGATTTTGCGGCAGGATTCATGGTTATCGACGATTCGTACAACTCGAATCCGCGTTCGCTACTGAACATGGTTCGGACGATGACTGAAGGCCGCAAAGATCGAAAGCGTTTGATCGTTGTTGCGGGTGAGATGCTCGAGTTGGGACCGGACGAAATCACGCTGCACCGTAACGCGGGTCGCGACATACACAAACTCGGCATCGACTTGCTTTGGGGAGTAAGAGGATTGGGTCGAGAGATCGTAGCAGGCGCGAACGAAGCTGGCGCCACGGCAGCAAGATTCTTTGAAAACTCGGCGGAAGCTGCTGCCGCGTTGATTGAAGAGCTCCGTGAAGGCGACCTTGTACTGGTAAAAGGTTCGAGGGGCGTTGCCACTGACAAGATTGTCACAGCATTGCGGCAGCGGTTCGCACTACTTGGAGAAGATGAAAGAGATTAGTGCCGAATGACCAATCGGCAAGCCTGACATGATCTACTACCTTCTTTACGAGCTCATATTCAACCACTTCAAAGATAAGGACTGGTATCTCGTAAAGGCTCTGAATGTTTTTCAGTACGTTACGTTCCGCACGGCCTATGCAGCGATAACCGCATTACTCATCTCACTTCTTTTCGGCGGAAGACTTATTGGAGCACTGCGCGAGTGGAATATCGGTCAGCAGATTCGTGAAGAAGGACCGCAGGGCCACCAGGTCAAGCGTGGCACGCCGACGATGGGCGGAGTTTTGATCGTCGGGTCAGTGCTTATCTCCACACTTCTCTGGGCCAAACTCAACAGCATCTATGTTTGGACCGCCATGATCGCAACGCTCTTATTCGCCGCGATCGGTTTCTCTGATGACTACTCGAAGATGGCGAAGCAGCGCAGTCTTGGACTAACGGGAAAACAAAAGCTCGCGGCGCAGTTTGTTGTTGCCCTTGGGGTTTGGGCCGTCTTGTTCGTGTCAACAAAGTTCTGGGCGAGTAACTATTCATGGAACGTCTTGTTTCCTTTTCTGAAGTTCACTGCTGAGCCATTTGGCAAGAGCTACATTGGCCCATATCTCTATTTGGTGTTGATCGTAATTGTTCTGCTGGGCTCATCGAACGCAGTGAACCTGACTGATGGACTGGACGGCCTGGCAATCAGCGTCACCTTCATCGCTATGAGCGCGTTAACGGGATTCACTTACTTGAGCAGCGACGCGCGTTGGGCGAGTTACCTGGAACTAACGCATCGACCTGAAGCAGCTGAGTTAACGGTGTTCTGTGGCGCGATGGCCGGCGCCAGTCTCGGATTCCTTTGGTACAACGCGCCTCCGGCGCAAGTCTTCATGGGCGATGTCGGAAGTTTAGCGATCGGAGGAGCGATGGGAACCGTCGCCGTGCTCACCAAACAGGAATTCATGCTGTTGATGGTGGGCGGAGTATTTGTCATCGAAGCGACATCGGTGCTGTTGCAGGTTAGTGTTTTCAAGATGACAAAGCGAACGACAGGCACGGGCCGCCGGTTGTTCAAGATGACGCCGCTGCATCACCACTTCGAGATGCAGGATTGGAAGGAACCGAAGATCGTCTTTCGCTTTTTAATCCTGGCGATCTTGTTTGCGTTGTTGAGTCTGTCGACTTTGAAGCTGAGGTAGGAGGTTTGTAGTGGGACACAGTCAGTACCGTAACGCGGTAGCGTCGGGTCGCCTTTCGGTAATTGCGATGTTGAGTGTTCCGCGTCTGACCCGACGCTACCGCGTTACGGTACTGACTGTGT